>CAZSXA010000037.1:0-12086 GCA_964611195.1 uncultured Bauldia sp. | reverse complement strand
GCTGCCGCCTCGGCGGCAGCGGCGGCAGCTGCTGCAGCGGCTTCCTCGCGCTCCTTGACGCGCTCCTGGGCCTTCTTGCCGGGCTCGGCCTTCTGCGGGTTGTTGCGCGCCGGGCGCTGGCGAATGCCGGCCTCGTCGAGGAAGCGGAGCACGCGATCGCTCGGGATGGCGCCGACGCCGAGCCAATGGTTCACGCGGTCGGCGTCGAAGGTGACGCGGTTCTCCGAGTCGCGCGGCAGTAGCGGATTGTAGGTGCCGAGCTTCTCGATGAAGCGGCCATCGCGCGGGGCGCGGCTGTCGGCGACGACGATGCGGTAGAAGGGCCGCTTCTTGGCGCCGCCGCGGGCGAGGCGAATTCTAAGGGACATGGCTGTTACCTTACTCTGTTGATTTCATTGAAATAGTCGCGTCGTTCCGGACGGCCGCAGGGCCGATCCGGAACCTCGATCATGGCAAGTGGCTCGAGGTTCCGGGTCTCGCGCGGCGCGCTCGCCCGGAACGACGGGTTCGTCATCATCATCACTTCTTCTTCCCGCCGGGCAGGCCCGGAAGCTTGGGAGCTCCGCCAAGACCGGAGAGACCGCCCGGCAGGCCGCCGGCAAGGGCGCCACCGGGTCGGGTGAGCTGGGCCAGCGCATCCGGGTCGAGTTCCGGCATCTGGCCGCCGCCGGGCATGCCGCCCGGCATCCCGCCGACGCCACCCATCATCCGGCCGAACATCCCCTTGTTCTTGCCGGCCTGCTTCATCATGTCGGCCATCTGGCGGTGCAGCTTGAGGAGTTTGTTGACCTCCTCGACCTTGGTGCCGGAGCCAGCGGCGATGCGGCGCTTGCGGCTCGCCTTGAGGATGTCGGGCTTGGTGCGCTCCTGCGGCGTCATCGAGGAAATGATCGCGGCCTGGCGTTTGAAGATGGAATCGTCGATGCCGGCGGCGTCGATCTGCTTCTTCATCTTGCCGACGCCGGGAAGCAGCCCCATCACGCCCGACATGCCGCCGATCTTCTGCATCTGCTTCAGCTGATCGGAGAGGTCGTTGAGGTCGAAGCCGCCCTTCTGCATCCGCTTGGCGAGCTGCTGGGCGCGCTCGGCGTCGATGTTCTCGGCCGCCTTCTCCACGAGGCTGACGATGTCGCCCATGCCGAGGATGCGGTTGGCGATGCGCTCGGGCTGGAACTCCTCCAGCGCATCGGCCTTCTCGCCAACACCGATGAACTTGATCGGCTTGCCGGTGACCGCGCGCATCGACAGCGCCGCGCCGCCGCGGCCGTCGCCGTCGACGCGGGTGAGGACGATGCCGGAAATGCCGACGCGGCTGTCGAAGGAACTTGCCAACTGCACGGCGTCCTGGCCGGTGAGGGCGTCGGCGACGAGCAGGATCTCGTGCGGGCCGGTCGCCTTCTTAATCTCGGCCATCTCGACCATCAGCGGCTCGTCGACATGGGTGCGGCCGGCGGTATCGAGCATGACGACGTCGTAGCCGCCGAGGCGGGCGGCGTTGACGGCACGGTTGGCGATCTGCGTCGGCGACTGGCCGGCGACGATCGGCAGGGTGTCGATGTCGTTCTGCTCGCCGAGGACCTTCAGCTGCTCCTGCGCCGCCGGGCGGCGGGTATCGAGCGAGGCCATCAGCACCTTCCGCTTCTCGCGGTCGCGAAGGCGGCGCGCGATCTTGGCGGTGGTGGTCGTCTTACCGGAGCCCTGGAGGCCGACCATCATGATCGGCAGCGGCGCCGGCGCGTTGAGGTCGAGCGGCGCGGGGTCCTTGCCGAGCGTCTCGACGAGGGCGTCGTGGACGATCTTGATGACCATCTGGCCGGGCGTGACGGAGCGGACGACTTCCTGTCCGACGGCGCGCTCGCGGACCTTCTCGGTGAAGGAGCGGACGACGTCGAGGGCGACGTCGGCCTCGAGCAGCGCGCGGCGGACCTCGCGGGTCGCCTCGTTCACATCGGATTCGGACAGCGCTCCGCGGCCGCGGAGCTTGTCGAATACAGCGCCGAGGCGCCCTGAGAGTGAATCGAACATGCCTGCTTTCCTTCACCGCAACCGGGGAGACCGTGCGCCGCAAATGGGGTTCAGCGCCCGCGGGCGCAACGCGCTGGCGGACGGTGACCTCCGGGCTCCCGGCCCGGTCGGCGGCTCAGATCTTCTCGCTTGCCGAGAAACTGGGGGCGTCAGTAGCGCCGCGGCGGGCTGCAGTCAAACGCGACGGCTTGACGGAAGACCGGACGGGCCACGACGCGGCCCGTCCGGGAGTTTCGACTGCTAGAGGCTGTCGATCAGGTCGCCGACGGCATCCTGATGCTCGGCAACGGCGTCGATATTCTCCTGGGTCTGGTTGAACATCCCGATCAGCATCGGCCGCTGTTCGGCGGGCGCCTCGAGGATGGAATAGGAGAAGACCACCGAGAACATGACGTTCGTCCACTGGCTGAAGTCGTCGAAGCCATAGTCGCCGACGACACCGTTCAGCCGGGACATCGCGCCCTGGGCGGCGCCGAGCGCGGCAAGGCCGGCCATCGGATCGTCGCCCTCGGGGACGTCGAACTCGTCGGACAGCGACTCTGCGAGTTCCTGAACCGCGGGGTAGCTCTCGACCCAGGCGATGACGAGATCCGGCGTCAGCGGGTAGGAATCGCCCATGTCGGGCATGCCCGGAATGGCGTCCTGCGCAACGGCGGGGGCGACCGCCATGCCGCCGATCGGAAGGACTGCGATCACGACACCGGATGCGAGAGCACGCACGGCCCGCTTTACTGTTTCAATCATTGAAGAACTTCTCCTGCTTGCCAGCGAAAGCCCGCCTCCATCCGACGCCGCCAAGACGGGCGTCGGGGTCGCACCGAGGACTAGCCCGGATTGAGTTGGAAATCCAGAACCCGAATGACCGGGATTGCTATCGGGCGAGTGCCGGAACGGCCGGAGTTCCAGCCGTTTCCCGTTCGTGGATCGGCACCGCGCCGGCCACCATATCGGCGATGGTGTAATCGTCGAGAACGCTGAAGAAGGCGTTGAGAGCCCGATTGAACGCGCCGCCGACGCCGCAACTCGGCCCGACCGCGCAGACATGGCCTGCATCGGTCATGCAGTCGTTGAGTGCGAGCGTTCCCTCCGTAGCGCGGACGATCTCCGAAAGTCTGATCTGATCGGCCGGCTTGGCCAGGCGAATGCCGCCATTGCGGCCGCGCGCCGTCTCCACCAGCTTCGCCTCGACCAGCACATGGATGATCTTGAAAAGGTGAAGCTCGGAAATCTTGTAGGAACGCGCGATCTCGCGAATGCGGCTCGGACCCTCGCGGTTCATGGCGCAGTACATGAGCGCCTGGATCGAATAGTTGGTCTGCTGAGTCAGTCTCACAGCCGACGCGCCTCCACGGAAAGGTTCCGAGCAGGATAGGACAGCGGTCCGGCGAGGTCACGCAAAAAGATGACGGCTACTCTCCTGATTTCCTCCGCCGGCGTCGGCTGCCGATACCGCTCACAAAGCCATACGCGAAGGAAGCGGCCATTGTTCCGAAGTTCGCGGCGGTTGTGCCACCGTCCGGCGCAACCGGAGTCTCCTCGGGCTTCGGCGGCTTCTGCATGCGTGACAGCTGCCAGTTCGCCGCGAACACCAGGATGATCGCGACGAGCGCGGACCCGCCGGCCATAATGAACGCGGCCGCAATCGGTCCGAGTTCGGCCTCAATAGCGCTGTAGATGCCGGCGATCACGAAGCCGACCATGACCAAGGCAAGCAAGAAGGCGATGGTCCAAAGCATCAGCGCTGTTGCCACCGGCCTTATCTGCTGCTTGGCGAAGTCGCCGACGATCTTGCCTACCGTCGCGCGCAGGAATTCCATCAGCCGCGCATCCGGCCGAAGAGGTAGCCAAGTCCGAGTGCGATGAGGACCGACCGCGTCGGATGCGACAGGACGATCGTTTCGAGTTCGCCGGCCAGCGCCTCGCCTCGTTCGCGGGCGTCGTGCGCGGAGGCGTGCACTCGTTCGTTGGCCTTTCCCATGCGTTCCCTGGCCGCTCCCATCGCCTTGTCGGCGCGGTCCTTGCCGAGATCCTTGACGGTGTCGACGAGCGACGAGAAGTCCTTGCGCAGCGCGTCAAGCTCCTTGCGAAGGTCGTCCGCCGGATCTGCCGTCTTGCTGGTCGTTGCCATTTTGCCACCTTCCTCTGCTCGTTGGCGTCCCTATCGGACGCGACATCACACTAATGTGCAACCTTGATCGTTTGTTCCAAGGCCCTGCGCGTTTTTGCGTGAATCGCGCTTCGCGCATTCGTCGTCCATGATTCCTGTCAAAAACCAAACGACAGGCTTGCGGTCGGGATTCAATTTGCTAGCTTCATTGGCGGTGGTTCGGTCTTTTTGGTCGCGGAAGCGCGCCGGCCATCGCCACGAACCAGGAGGAGATTTGCGACCCTCGGTTTGACAGAAGGTTTCACTGCCTTTTGCAATAGCGGTCCAATCGGTGATTTTTTTCCGACGGGCCACAGGTTGCGGGGTGTGTGGCTTTAGATGTCTACTAAAAGCCGGCGACTTTCGCCGGCTTTTTCATTGGAGCAGTCATGCTGAGCGCCGTTCGCAAGTTCATCTCCGACATCACCCAGCCGGATACCGAGGCAAGTGACGATGTCGGCGACGAGCGCCTGGCGGCCGCGGCCCTGCTCGTCCACATTTCCGGCATCGATGGGACGGTTTCGGGCGAGGAAAGCGAGAAACTTCGCGCTCTGCTGACGGACCGGTTCGGGCTTGAGGACAGAGATCTCGAGCAGCTGGTGTCGCGCGCCGTCGACGCCGACCACGAAGCAGTCGATCTCTTCGGCTTCACCTCGGTTCTGAAGGCAAAGCTCGATGAGGAGGAGCGCGCCAACATCGTTGAGATGATGTGGGAGATCGTGTTCGCCGACGGCGAGGTCCACGAATTCGAGGACAATCTCGTCTGGCGCGTCGCGGAACTGCTCGGCGTTTCGTCGCGCGACCGGGTGCGGATGAAGCAGGTTGCGCGCCAGCGCAGCGAAGAGGAGTGAGCGCCGCTTCCGGCATGGACG
This sequence comes from uncultured Bauldia sp., assembly GCA_964611195.1. GTDB lineage: Bacteria > Pseudomonadota > Alphaproteobacteria > Rhizobiales > Kaistiaceae > JADLGL01. The sequence continues at coordinate 7,043 of CAZSXA010000037.1, read as the reverse complement.
AGGAACGCTCATTCGCGGTCGGCGGGGAACAGGTCTCGGCGCTCTGGCACCGGCCGGAGGAGGCGCTGGCCTCGCTGGTGCTCGCTCACGGGGCCGGGGTCGGGATGCGCCATGCCTTCATGGCGAACGTCGCGGAAGGCCTTGCGGAGCGCGGCCTTGCCACGCTTCGTTTCCAGTTCCCCTACATGGAAGCCGGCCGACGTCGGCCCGATCCGCCGGCCAAGGCAGTCGCCGCGATCCGTTCGGCCGCCGCGGAGGCTGCGGCGCTCGCCCCGGATCTGCCGCTCTTTGCCGGCGGCAAGTCGTTCGGGGGCCGGATGACGTCAACAACGGAGGCGGGCGGCCATCTCGACGGCGTTCGCGGTATCGTCTTTTTCGGCTTTCCCCTGCACGCCGCGGGACAGCCCGACGACAGCCGCGCGGAGCATCTGATGGACGTCTCTGTCCCGATGTTGTTCCTGCAAGGGACGCGCGATAAGCTCGCCGATATCGGCCTGATCCGCGGTCTTTGTGACCGGCTTGGTGAGGCGACCCGGCTCGTCGTGCTCGACGGCGCCGACCATTCGTTCAAGGTGCTGAAGTCGAGCGGCGGCGACGATGCCGCGACGATGACGACGACGCTCGATGCCGTCGCCAACTGGATCGACCAGGTCCTGGCGGACGGCACCAGCTAGTCCTCGTCGATCAGCCGCTCCAGATAGTCGATCTCGATCGGCGGCCTGCCCGGATCGTTCAGCCGCTGGCGGATAAGGTCGAGGATCTCACGGGCAAGCTGGCGGTCGACCTCGTCGGGAACGTCGACGGCGTCGCCCTGCTGGCCGTCGAGTTCGGTCGGCCGGCCGATCGGGTCGCGGGCGCCACCGCCGAGGTTCTGCTCGAGCGGCTGGTCGCCCTGCTGCTGGCGGGCAATCTGAGCGGAGAGAGACTCCGCCACGGCCTGCAATTCGGCAAGGGCCTCGGCCTGACGCTCGACGGCCATGCCCGGTCGCTGCTCCTCCAGACGATCGGCCGCGGCGGCCATCGCATCGGCGGCGTCTTCCAGACCGGCAGGATCAAGTTCCTCGTTTAGCAACTCGTAGATGAGGTCCTGTACGCGGGTGCCGAGGCGCTCCTGCTCCTGCTGCAGTTCACGCGCCGTCTCCGCCTGTTCGGCCCGGCTCTGCCGGAACTCCTCGCGTTGGCGCTCGGCATCCTCCGGCGTTGCCGGCATCGGCTGCGGGGCGTTCTGCTGCTGCTGGAGCCCGTAGGTCTGGTCCATCAGTCGCTGCTGATCCTGAAGTAGCTGACCGAGATTGCCGAGCTGCTGCTCGCCTGACGGCTCGCGGCCGCGCGGGCCATCTGCCGGAGTTTGCAGGTCCTGCATCATCTGCTGAAGCTGGGCCACGAGTTCCTCGGCCGAAACCATGTCGCCCATCTCAGCCAACTCCTCGATCCGCTCCAGCATCTCCTCAAGATCCTGCGCGGTGACGGGACGCTGCTCCATGTCGGGCATCTCGGCAGCCTCCTGGGTTTCCCGCGGGGCCTCGGCGAGCGCTTCCATGTATTCCTGAAGTGCGGCCCGAACCTCCTCCGTCAGCTGGGCCAGCTCTTCCTCGCCGGCGCCCCGCGCCATGGCTTCGCGAAGCTCTTCGGTGGCGGCCTGCAACGCTGCCGTTGCATCCGCGAGACGATCGCCCTCGATGCCGACGGCGATTTCCCACAGATAGTCGACGACGCCGCGCAGGAGGTCGTCGGAGTCGGCGAGCATCAAACGGTGATAGGCGGAGCGGAGGGCGAGATAGATGGCCGGCCCGACATCCCGACGCGCAGCATCCGCAGAGAAGAGATCGAGGGCAGCGGCGATCTCGACGGCACGCGACTTGTCGAGCGCCAGCACCTGCCGCTGGGCAACGAGGGCGATCGCGAGCGGATCAGTGAAGCTCCGTGCCGGGAGTGTGACGGGCCAGGCGGAGCTCCGTCCGGTTTGCGCGATGGCGTCCTCGGCCACAAGCGTCACAACCGCGTCCAGCCCGGCCCAGGGGTGACGTTCGAGGGTATGCACCGTGTCGGCCTCCACCGCGTCGGCGCCACGGCGCGGAACTGCGAGTTCGTATTCGGGAGGCCCATAGAGCGAGTTCGCCGCGACCGCCGGATCGGCGAGGGCGATCTCGCCATTAGCGGCGGTGACGCCGTAGTCGTCCTCATAGGTGTAGGCGACTTCGAGACCGGCGACACCGGATTGGGTCGGCGGGCGGGTGATCGCGATCGTCGGCGGCTCGTCGGGCGCGACGGTGAACGACCAGGCGGCCTGCTCGCCGCCGGGGCCGGTGATTGTTATCCGCTGGTCCGCGGCGAGCGTGGCACGGAACTCACGCGGTCCGCCGGACTCGGCAGTTCCTGAAGCGCTCTCGATCGGCTCGCCGTCAGCAGCCACGTCATAGCGCGCGGCGTCCTCGCCGGAAACGCGCACGAAGATCTCCGTGCCTTCGGGCACGTTGAAGGCATCGACCTCATCGGCGGCGCGTTCGCCGGAAAGGAAGATCGCCGGGCGCCCGGTATAGTCCGGCGGGGACGCCCAGGCGTCGACGCGGACCGCCGCGGCTTCCGCCGCGCTGGCCGGTGCTGCGCGGAACGCCTCGCCGATCCGGTCGCCGGCGCCGCCCGTGGCCGCGAGGCCGACGACGAGAAGCAGCAGCAACAGAAACCGCAGCGCGTAAGGGTCGCGGTCGGCCATGCCCGGAGACGGCGTCGCCAGCCTCAGCCTGCCGAACTGGCGTAGCAGCCGGGCGCGATGGGCTTCCCAGATCGCCTGCGTCTCGGGCGAGGCATGAGGCGTCGCCAAATGATCGAGAATGCCCGTCGCCGGTCGGTTGGCCTGATCGTTCCAGCGCTCCAGCCGTATGAAGGCCTCGGCCGGACTCGGCACCCGCAGCGACGTCAGCGACCATAGCGCGGCGAGGGCCGCGATGGCGAACGCGCCCAGAAGGACGAAGCGGAGCCAGTCGGGAACGGCCGGCCACAGGCCGAGCCAGGAGGCAAGGATGAAGATTCCGGCGACCACAAGAAGCGGCACAAGCCGGGGCCAGAGCCGCTCCCAGAAGACGATGAGGCGCGCACCAGCGACCGCGCGGTCGATCCGTCGGCGGATCGTGGCTTCGCTGGTCTTCGCGGGATCAGTCGGGGTGCTCATCACGTCAATCATCGGCCGGCGCCGCCCCAGGCCGGCGCAACCCTAGCAAAGCCTCGCCCCTCCTACGAGATCGCCCGGCGTTCGGGATCGGCCCGGACGGATCAACAGCGCGTGTTCGGAGCAGAAGCGCTCTAGGGCGCGGCCGCTTCGGACTGGGCTGCGGGTGCTGTGGTCACCGGTGCCTCGGGCGGCCCCTTTCGGCCGCAGGCGCTGAGGGCGACCGAGGCGGCAAGAACAATCGCGATCGTGACGCGGTAGTGGCTGGATGCGGCGCGCATGGGTCGGCCTCCGGTTGTGCCCGCCACACTACCCGATTGGGCGGCGGGTGCAATTACCCGCGAAGCCGCTCCAGCCAGGATTGCGCTGCTTCCCGTACGTTCTCCGGCGCCGTTCCGCCGAAGGACGTCCGGCTTGCGACCGAGGCCTCGACGCTGAGGACGCCGAAGACCTCGTCGGTGATCCGCGGCTCGATGGCGGTCATGGCCTCCAACGGCAGATCGGCGAGGTCGACGCTCCGCTGCTCCGCCTCCGCAACGATCCGGCCGGTGACGTGATGGGCGTCCCGGAACGGCATGCCGAGCCGCCGCACCAGCCAGTCGGCGAGGTCGGTGGCGGTGGAATAGCCGCTACCGGCAGCGGCGCGCATTGCGTCGGCGTCGGGCGCCAGATCGCCGATCATTCCGGTCATCGCATTGAGGCAAAGCGACATCGCGTCGAAGGCGGCGAAGGTCGGTTCCTTATCCTCCTGCATGTCCTTCTGATAGGCGAGCGGCAGGCCCTTCAGGACGATGAGCAGCGTGCTGAGCGCACCGATGATGCGGCCGCTCTTGGCCCGGACCAGCTCCGCCGCGTCCGGGTTGCGCTTCTGCGGCATGATCGAGGAGCCGGTCGAGAACGCGTCGGACAGCCGCACGAAGCCGAACGGCGCGGAGGACCAGATGACCAGCTCCTCCGCGAGCCGCGACAAATGGACCGCGCACAGGCTTGCGGCGCCGAGGGCCTCGACGACGAAATCGCGATCCGAGACCGCGTCGAGCGAGTTCGCCGCCGGCCGGTCGAAGCCAAGCGCCGCTGCCGTCTCCGACCGGTCGATCGGAAACGAGGTACCCGCCAGCGCGGCCGCGCCGAGAGGCGATTCGTTTAGTCGTTTTCTGGCGTCGGCGAAACGGCCGCGGTCCCGCGCCAGCATCTCGACATAGGCAAGGAGGTGGTGGCCGAAGGTCACAGGCTGCGCCGTTTGCAGGTGGGTGAAGCCCGGCATCACCATCGCGGCGCATTCGAGCGCGCGCTCGGCGAGCTGCCGTTGCAACGCGCCGATCTCGGCGTCGGTCCGGTCGAGGGCGTCGCGCACCCAGAGCTTCAGGTCGGTCGCGACCTGATCATTGCGCGAGCGTGCCGTGTGAAGCCGGCCGGCTGCATCGCCGATCAGCTCCTTCAGCCGGCTCTCGATGTTGAGGTGAATGTCCTCCAGTGCGCGCGAAAAGTTGAAACGCCCTGCGTCGATTTCCGCCTTGATCTGCGACAGGCCGCGGGCAATCTCATCGGCGTCTTGCTGGGTAAGGATGCCCTGACCGGCGAGCATGCGTGCATGGGCGAGGCTGCCCTCGATATCGTGAGCGAACAGCCGCTTGTCGAAATCGATCGAGGCGTTGATGTCTTCCATCAGCGCTGCCGGGCCTTGGGCGAACCGGCCGCCCCACATCGTGTTGCTCATCGGGATCTGAGCCTCCGGAGGGACCGCTTTGGCTGAGCAGAAATCAAATCGGCGCAACGTGATGCGTCTTGCCGTGGCCGGCGCGGTCGCCGTCGTCGCGGTCGGCATATACGTGAGCCTCGATGCCGAAAGCAACACGGCCGATGCCGCCTGCGCCGCCACGACCGAGCGCGCGGCGAGCCTGGATGAGCATGCCGTTGGACAGGTGGCCGCGTTCCGCGTCTCCTCCGCGCCCGACGATCTCTCCGATCTTGCCTTCCGCAACGCTGCCGGCGATCCGATGACGATCGCCGATTTCTCCGGCCGCGTCGTCCTCGTCAATCTGTGGGCGACCTGGTGTGCGCCCTGCCGCGAGGAAATGCCGGCGCTCGATCAGCTCGAGGCCGAGTTCGGCGGCGAGGACTTCCAGGTTCTGGCGGTCTCGCTCGACACCAGCAACACGCCCGGGGGCCCGCGCGCCTTCCTTGAGGAGTACGGGATCGACGATCTCGATCTTTATGTCGACCCGACCGCGCGGTTGCTGAGCCAGATCCAGAGAATCGGCCTGCGCGGCGGCCTGCCGACGACGATGCTCGTCGATGAGCAGGGCTGCACGCTCGGCCTGATGGAGGGCCCAGCGGATTGGGCTGGCCCCGATGCGGTCAATCTCATCGAGGCTGCGCTCGCCGGCGAAGGCTAGGCGAAGCGGACGAGCACCCCTTCGCGCTTCTCCTGCCGCTCGTCATAAAGCTCGACGCGGTTGCGGCCGTCCTGTTTGGACACATAGAGCGCGCGATCGGCAGCGGAGATCAGATCGTCGAAGCTGAAGCCGGAACGGGCAACGGCAACGCCGGCGCTGAGGGTGGCGCCGATCGCCCTCCCGTCGATCCACCGGCAGTCCTCGTCGAACGACTCGCGGACGCGTTGCGCCAGCGCGGTGGCGGTCTGGGGGTCCGTTCGGGGGAGCACAACAGCGAACTCTTCGCCACCGACGCGGCCGATGATGTCGCTCCGACGGAGGTGGCGTCCGGCGACAGCGGCGAAGCGCTGCAGCACCGCGTCTCCGGCGGCGTGACCGAAGGAATCGTTGATCGCCTTGAAGCGGTCGAGGTCGAACAGGATCGCCGATACCGGCTCCCTCGCGGCAATGGATAGCGCCAGAGCATCCTGGGCCGCCTCGACGAAGGCGCCGCGATTGAACAGGCCGGTCAGCCAGTCGACGCGGGCCGCGGCGCGCTCGAGGGACAACTCGCGTTCCGTCACGAGCGCCATGAAGATGACCGCCGCGCCGATCGTATAGACGATCACCTCGAAATAGATCGGCCAGAACATGTCGGGAGATAGCGCCGCGCCCTGGCTGCTGGCGAACAGCGAACCGAGGCCGCCGAACAGGAAAATGGTCCCATGTGCAGCGACCAGGACGATCATCGGCCACAGCGCACGCAGCCCTTCGCCACGGGCATGGCGCAGCTCCAGCGCCGCGCCCAGCACCACGAAGGCGAGCACGAACTGATGCATGGCAAGCTTCGAGCCGGGCGAGATATCGAAGGGCCACAGGGAGATCGCGAGCCAAGCCACCGCAGCCGCCGCCAGCATGGCCAGGGGCGGGCGTCGCTCGGTGAACCGCGCCATCGCGATCCAGGTCATGCTTCCGGCCGCCGTGACGAAGAAGAAGGCGAGGCTGTATTGCTGCTGCTCGGCGAACAGCGCCATGCCGAAAGAGGCGACGACTGCCGCCAGGCCGAGAACACCGGTTGTCGACAGATTCCGGTAGCGCCAACCGGTGAAGGCGAGGAACAGGCCCGTCGTCACGGCAACGAAAGCGCCGGCAAGGGTCAGAGTTTCGATGTCGAGCTGCATTCACCGCCCCGCTCGTGTGAGGCGGGCAAGGTAAATGCACGGCCTGAAAGCGGCGTTCTCAGAACGATGACAATTGTAGCGAAGTGGCGTTTCTAGCGGGTCGGCGTCGGCCGCTCGCCGCGATAGTCGTAGAAGCCGCGGCCGACCTTGCGGCCGAGCCAGCCGGCCTCGACATACTTCACCAGAAGCGGGCACGGGCGGTATTTCGAATCCGACAGCCCGTCATGGAGCGCCTGCATGATCGACAGGCAGGTATCGAGGCCGACGAAGTCGGCAAGTTGCAGCGGGCCCATAGGGTGATGCGCGCCGAGCCGCATCGCC
>CAZSXA010000036.1:0-17516 GCA_964611195.1 uncultured Bauldia sp. | reverse complement strand
TATCCCCGAACGCCAGCGGACGCTGCGCGGCGCGATCGCATGGAGCTACGACCTCCTCGGCGACCCCTTCAAGGAGCTGGCAGAGAAGCTCTCCGTCTTCCGCGGCGGTTGGCGGTTCGAGGCGGCGGAGGCGGTTGCGGCGGGTGCGGGCGTCGACATGCTCGACGGCCTGGCCGGCCTCGTCGACCATAGCCTTGTCCGCAAGGAATCCGGCCCCGGCGACTCCCGTTTCGAGATGCTGCCGACCATCAACGAGTTCCTCGCCGAGCAGTTGACCGCCCGCGGCGCTGCCGCGGCGGTCTCGCGAGCGCACGCCGAGTTCTATCTGGCGCTCGCCGAGGAGGCTGCGCCGCATCTTCATTCCGACGATCAGGGCGTCTGGCTCGACCGCCTGGAGGAAGAGCATGACAACATGCGGGCCGCGCTGGACTGGGCTTGCGAGGAGGCGGCCCCGGAACTCGCCGTCCGGTTGGGGTTCGCGATGTGGCGGTTCTGGCAGAAGCGCGGCTATGTCACCGAGGCGCGGGCCCGTTTCGAGAAACTCGTCGCTACGAACTGGGACCTGCCCGACGAACTGAAGGCGCGCCTTCTCGAGGCCGCAGGTGGTGTGGCCTATTGGCAGGCGGATCACCCGGTGGCGACCAGATGGTATGGCGAGGCTCTCGACATCTGGCGGCGCATCGGTGATCGCGCGGAGATCGCGAATGCCATCTACAACCACATGTTCGCGGAGATCCTGCCCTTCATTCGCGGCGAGAAGACGCTCTCCATAGATGAGCGTGACCGGCTGATGGTTCGCGGCGCGGAAGCCCTCCGCATCTTCCGCGAGCTCGGCGACAAGGCGGGCGAGGGCAGTATCACCTGGTCGAAGGCGACGCTCGAACACTATGGCGGCCTCTACGCGAAGGCTGCCGATTCCTATCGGGAGTCGCTCGCCCTCTTCGAGGTGTCGGGCAACAAGACCATGGAGGCATGGGCTCAACACATGATGGCGCTGCCGTTGCTCAAGCTGGAGCGGATGGAGGAGGCATACGAGTCCTCGCGGAGCGCGCTCCGCCATTTCCACGGCGCAGGAGACCTTGCCGGCGTCGCGATGGTGCTGCGCAATCTGTCGGCGCTGGCGGTCATTCGTGGCGACAATCCGCGGGCCGGCCGGTTCTACGGTGCGGCCGAGAGGCTTCAGAAGAACACCGGTGCCGATCTTGCGGCCTATCTCGAGGACGTGTTCGCCAATCATGATCCGCAGGAGATGCTGACGCCGGACGAGCTCAAGCGATACGCGGCGGAGGGCGCGCAGATGCCGTTGGAGCAACTCGTCGCAGAAGCGCTCGGCGACAGCCGGGGCTGATCCGGCGCAGGTTCCTGGCCGTAGCCAGAAACGGTCTCACGAGGACCTCAGTTGATTGGCAGGGGTCACCCCGGCAATGTGCGTCGGAACTCGGAATCGGGACGCTCGGATCACGTGTTGAGTTGTTTGACTTCAAGACTTCGGCCGGCCGGCCTGGCGCTCGCAATGCTTGCACTCGGCTCTGCCGCCGAAGCGCAGTCGGTCGAGCGCTATGGCGCCTTCTTCATTGATCCGCAGGCCCCCGAGACGATCTTCCTCGAGGGCGAGATTGCCGATGGCGACGGTGCGCTCTTCGAGGAATTGCTCGCGGACTATCCGGGGGCGGAAACGCTGGTTCTCAACAGCCCCGGCGGGATCGTCGACGACGGGCTGAGCGCTGCCGACGCGGTCTTCGAGGCCGGTATCGCAACGGTCGTGCCGAGTTGGGCCGGGTGCTATTCGGCATGCGCCTACATCTTCTTCGGCGGTTCCGAGCGCTATGTCGCCGGCGAACTCGGCGTGCACCAGTTCTCCAGCGATCTGCGCGACGTCGTCGACGCCCAGCGGACCGTTGCCGACATCCTCGACGTTCTCAACCGTTTCGACACGCCGCCCGAGGTCATCTCCGCAATGCTGCGGACCGAGCCCGACGAGATGTATGTCTTCACGCTGGCTCAGATTGACCGGCTCGAGATCAATCGCGGGTTCGCGGGTGGCATCGACGAGTTCGAGGCGCTGGAAGAGCTGGTCGCTTCCTTCTCCGGCTCGCTCGACCGGCCCGACTGGGATCTCGAACCGACCTTCGGCGACTACCGGATCGGTCGCGGCGGCCTCGAGGAGCCGCTGGCATTTCCCGTCCTCAGCGGAGGGCCGATCGAGGCGGAGCGCGTGCTTGGGGGCGCTTGCACAGGCTTCATCGCCGAACCTCCCGATTTCCGCGTGTTTCTCGATGGTTCGAGCGGACCGCTGGTGATCGGCGTCAGGTCTGCCGCCGACGCCACACTCGTCGTCAACGACCCCAGTGCGGACTGGATCTGCGACGACGATGGCGGCGTCGGCCTCAATCCGGAGATCCGCATCGGCGGGCCGTTGCCGGGACAGTACGACATCTGGATCGGCACCTATGACGGCCCGGAACCGCACGACGCCGAACTGCTGCTCGGCACGACATCCTTCTCCAAGCCGATCGAAGTGCTGGATCCCTCCGCGCTGGAGCGACTCGGTTCGCATCAGGACTGGGCGGTCTACCGCAATGGCGCGGAATGCCTCCTCCACACGGTCGCAACGGATACCGAGCCCGCCCCGGACGGCCTTGCGGCGAGTACCCTCGCGGTCAGCGTCAACAGCTATCTCGGCGTCCACTCGATATCCGTCGGCTTCGACTACCGGCTCGACGACGAGTACTACGCCGTCGGCGTCGTCGATGGCGGGCCGCACGACTTCGCCTTCGAACCGGAAGCGAACGTCGCCGTCCTGTTCGATCCCGACGAAGAGGAGTCGCTCACCACCGCCATGCGCCGTGGCATTCAGCTCGTCGTGGCGAGCATCGCGGCAGACGGATCGGAGCGTGCCGACGCGTTCTCGCTGCAAGGCTTCACCGCTGCTCTCAACCGGGCGCGCGAGGCGTGCGGGTCGCCCGCCGCCGCCTAGCGAAACCTCCCCTTGGTTGAAACGGGCTAGTCCTCGTCCGGCGACTCCTGCCGGTTCGGGTCGGCCGTGGTCTGGGACCGGCTTTGCGGCATCTGCGGCGGTGGTGCCTGCTGGAGCTGCGGCCTTGCGGCACCCGGGCCGCCCGGAGGCGGGTCGGACTGGTCGGCGAAATGGATCACGTGCTGCGGGAACGGTATCGTCAGGCCCGCTTCCTCCAGCGCCTTCTTGCCGCCTTCCGTGAGATCCCATCGCGTGGCCCAGAAATCGGGCGTGTTCGACCATGCCCGCAGTTGCAGGACGACCGAGGAATCGCCGAGCGTCAGCGGCACGACCTGAACCGGCGGATCGTCCAGCACCTGGGGGTGCATGGACGCGAACTCGGCAAGCACCTCGCGGCCCCGGGCGATGTCGTTCTCGTATGCGATCCCGAACTCGATGAGCACCAGCCGGGTCGGGTTGCGGGTGTAGTTGGTGATCGTCGTCGACCACAGCTCCTGGTTCGGCACGAATTTGTAGATGCCGTCCCATGTCTTTATGCGGCTGTGGAAGAGGTTGACCTCCTCGACGGTGCCGGCGACGGCGCTCGTGTCGATGTAGTCGCCGACGCGGAAGGGCCGCAGCCATAGCAGCATGAGACCGGCGGCAATGTTGGCAAGCGTGCCCTGAAGCGCGAGACCGATGGCAAGACCTGCAGCGCCGAGCGCGGCCAGGATCGAGGCGGTCTGAACACCGAGTTGCCCGAGTGCGGCAACAATGACGATGATCAGGATCGCGTAGCGGACGACGGAGCGGATGACCGGCTTCAACGTCGGGTCGAGGCGACCGCTGCGATCGGCGACCCGGACCACAGAGCGCGCGATAACGCCGGCGAGAATGTAGCCGACAATCAGGATCACGAGCGCGCCGATGAAGCGCGGCGTGAAGTCGATCAGCCAGGCCCATGCGGCCTCGGCGAAGTCGGTGATGTCTTCGGTCAACTCGTCGGACAAGGGGCCCATCCTTTCGACGACGGCATGTCGCTACGGATTCGGACCGGAAGCATGCCGCGCCGGCGCGCGGTCCGCAAACCGGTCGCCCCGATTATCAAGCGCAGCAAAGCTGTTGCCGCGGCTTGCGGGGCCGCCGCACGGTTCCTATAACCCGGACCTATCGGGTGTATAGCTCAGTTGGTAGAGCAGCTGACTCTTAATCAGCGGGTCCCAGGTTCGAGCCCTGGTACACCCACCAATCGTTCAACTCCTCGGCCGTGCTCGTCGCTCCGAACCACTTTGGTTGTCGGATCGCCGCAGGCGTTTGATGCGGCCGGCAACCGCTTCGGGCTCACCGCCCGGTCGCACTCCGGCCACCGAAAGTCTCCGCGTCGCGGGAAAGGGAATGCTGATCTCCTCCTGAGAGACCTGGCGAGGTCAGGCTTGCTCGGCTTATCGAATGGTGTCAGGTGATTGGCGCATGAAGCTGTCGCGCGCCTTCAGACCCCTGGTCGGCAGACGCGGCGGCCTCGGCTGAGAGCGGAAGAGGCAAGGGGATGCCGAACGAAGACGCTCCCCCGGACGCGGAGGGTCCCGCCGATGTCGCGGCCGAGTTGGCGTTGCTGCGCCGCAAGCTCGCCGCGATCGGCGAGATCGGCAGACGCCGCGAGGAGGACTGGCAGCGTCTCGCGAGCAAGCTCGAAGGCCAGCTCGACCAGTACGAGAAGCGTATTGCCAAGCGTGGCGACCAGCTCGCCGAACAGGCCCGTTACATCGATCTTCTCGAAAACCGGACCCGGAAACTGCGCGGGAGGCTCGCTGAGGCGCGCGCGCGGTCGCAGTCAAAGGATCCAGCAACGCCCGCGGCGAGCGGCAGCGGCGAGGAGCCGGAGGGAGGTGCCGCCACCGGATCTCCGTCCATCGAGGCGGCCAGCGACGGCTCATTGCCGGTCGAGGCGGATCCGGCGAGACCGACCACGAGGTCCAACGACGACCCGCCAACGAGGGAGGACCCGCGGCGCCTGCTGTCGACTCCGGCGATCGGCCGAAGCACGAGGGCGGTCGGGCGCGTTGCCTTCTTCACCGCGCTCGTCGGCGACTACGACGTTCTCGGCGAGCCGGGTGTCGTTGACGTTGGGGCGGACTATTTCGTCTTCACCGATCAGGCGCGTCCGGAAGACATCTGGCAGCCGCGTCCGCTAAGGCACAGCGATCCGAACCCCACGCGTATGGCGCGCTTCGTCAAGCTGCATCCGCACGAGCATCTCGACGGATATGACTTCGCGATCTGGCTCGACGCCAACTTAAGGCCCGCGGCGGTGGCCGAAGCGTTCATCCCGGCATCGAGCGACTTTGATCTTCTCGCCTGGCATCACCCCAAACGCGACTGCGTCTACGACGAGGCCGAGGTGTGCGTGAGTCTGGGCAAGGACGATCCTGAGATCATCGCGGCGCAGGTGCAGCGGCTTCGAGACAACGGCTATCCGGAGAAGGCCGGGCTGGTCGAGAGCAGCGTTCTCGTGGTGAACCTGAAGCGGCCCGGCGTCCGTGGGTTCTTCGATGCCTGGTGGCGCGCGCTCGACACCGGCAGCTATCGCGATCAGCTCAGCTTCAATCCGACGCTCCGTGATCATCCCGACATCAATCTCGGCTATCTCGGCGAGCCAGGCGTCAGTTCGCGGACCGATCCCCGCATTATCTACCGGCATCACCAGGGTAGCGCAGCCGGTGGCGGCGACTCGGGAGTTGCGTGATCGGGGTAGGCGCGCGAAAGTGGAGTCTGGCGGTTTTCTTCGAAACTCGGGCAAAACGGGGGGCGCAATGCTGCTGTCCAGGTTGAAGGTGATGTGCGTATCGGCGGCAGTTGTACTTGCCGCAGGATCGGGCGGGACGGCGCTTGCTCAGGGTTCCGAGCCATTCAGTCTCGACGGCGAGACCATACGGGTGCTGCTGCCCGGGAGCGTCGGGGGAATGTCGGACGTGCAAACCCGCATTCTCGTCGAGTATCTCGGTCGATACCTGCCGGGGGACCCGGATTTCCTGGTGCAGAACCATCCGGGCGCCGCCGGCGTCAGGATGCTGGAATACCTCGACGAGCTCGATCCATCGGAAGAGTTCATCTTCTATTCGAGCCGCAGCGGCATGCCGTTTCAGGCCCGAGCCGGCCAGATGGACGAGAACCTCTTCGACCCGCGCGAAGTCAATTGGCTGGGTAGTTTCAGGGGCTCGACGCTCTATTGCCTGGTGCGCAGCGACAGCGGCGTCGAGACGCTCGATGATCTTCGCGATCAACCGGTGCTGTTCGGCGCCGGGTCGGTGACCGGCAACGATTACGCGATCTATCTTCTCCTCAACGAGCAACTGGGCCTGCAGATCGAGCCAATCGTCGGCTACGAGGACGGCGCGTCGATCGCGCTGGCGGTCGAGCGCGGCGAGGTGCAGGGCATCTGCAACAACTACGCGAACTACCTCCAGTTCCTGAGGCCGATGGTCGAGGCGGGCGACGCCAGGATCCTGTTCTACATGGGTGCTGAGGAGCGCGAGGATATCGACGCGCCTTACCTGTTCAACCATGAGATGCCCGCAGAGGCAGCCGAGTTCATGCGGGTGGCGATCGGCGCGATCTCCTTCGGCGGACCCTATGCCATGCCGGAGGGGTCGGACCCGCGCTACGTCGAGGCGATGCGGGATGCGTTCGGTGCGACAATGGCGGATCCGGAGTTTCTCGCCGCGACTGAAACCGCCGGGATCGATCTTCAGGCGGTGTCGCACGATGGGATCGAGGAGGCGGTTGCCGATCTCTACGCAGCGTCGGATGACCTCATCGGCCGCATCTCCGCCCTCTTCTTCGGCGGCGAGTAGCCAGCATTTGGGGTTGGCGCCGGCCCTTGGCCGGCGTCCATGCGGTTGTCGGAAGGTACTGTATTCGATCCGCTACAGACGGCCGGAACGCGCCGTGGTACCGGCTCGGCAGGGGTCGCTTTGCGGCTGAAGCGAAGTCTCTCTCCAAAGGAAGCCAACATGAATCGGAACCGTCTGCTCGCAGCGATCCTCGCGGCGGCTCTTGCCTCGGGTGGGGCAGCTGTCGCCCAGGACGGGGATGCCTACACACTCGAGGGCGAGACGATCCGGTTCCTGCTTCCAAGTGCTGCAGGCGGGAACACGGACAACCAGACGCGGCTCCTCGCCGAGCATATGGCGCAGTACCTTCCCGGCGAGCCCAGCATCATCGTACAGAACCTGACCGGCGGCGGGGGGCTGCGGATGATGGAGTTCATTGCGCAACTCGACCCGGCGGAAGACCTCGTCATGTTCGGACCGACCAGTTCGATGCCGTTTCGAAGCGCTATGGGAGCGGTCGATCCCGACCAGTTCGATCCGCGCACGACGCACTGGGTCGGCGGGTTTCGCGGCCTGACGCAGTTCTGCATCGTATCGGCGGGCATCGAAACCTTCGATGACATGATGGACACCGACATGCTGTTCGCCGCGACCAATGCCGCCGGGACGGCTGCCGCGATCTACTCCTTGCTCGAGGAATCACTGGGTCTGAGCATCGAAACGGTAGCCGGGTACGATTCATTTGGCCTGCAGGTCCTCGCGGTGTCACGCGGCGAGGTCGACGGGATGTGCAACAACTACTCGGCTTACGAGTCTCTCATTCGCCCCGAGGTCGAGGCCGGCAACGTCCGGTTCGCGTTCTACCTCGACGTGGCGCCGCGCGAGGACATTGTCGACGCGCCGTTCTTCGGCGATCTGCCGTTCCCCGCCGAAGGAGTCGAAGTCGTCCAGTCGGCGCTGTCCGCAATCCTGTTCAGTGGTCTCTATGCCGTCCCCGAGGGAAGTGACCCCCGGTTCGTGGCGGCGATGCGGGAAGCGTTCGACTTGACCGTCGCTGACCCGGAGTTCCGCGAAGCCGCGATCGGGTACGGCATCGACCTTCGGTATCAGTCGGCGGCGGATGTCGACGCGCGGGTTGAGGCGCTCTATGCGATGCCGACAAGCACCATCGAGCAGATCGGGCGGTATTTCGGCGAGTAGCTTGGGCGGAGGCAGGTCGTGGCGCATCAGCCTACCGGCCCCGCCACGGAACGAAGGCTCACTGGGCGCCTTGTGGCTTGTCTGCGGAGGCAACCCTTCCGGGAAAGGTTTGAGATGATACGACTGCGCTTCGCTGCCATTGCTTTGGCCGTCGACCGGTTGTTCGGCATGTCGGACGAGGAGATCGAACGGATCGGGGTATTCCTTGGGGACTAGCGGATCGCGCTGCCGGCGTCGTCGGGTGGCGGGCCGCTGATGGGTCAGGGCGACGCCGTCCCGTTGTCCCGGCGCTACGCGAGGCCGTCGGACGAGGACCTGCCGGCGCTCTCGCGGCTCGCCTTCCGCCTCTCGGCCGAGCATTGCGCCGGCTGTCGAAACTATCATGTCATGTGGCCCTACCTCCGCTCGATCGGGGCCAACGGCGCCGGACCGGAGATGCGTTGGGCCGATCAGGTCAGCACCCTCGGACGGATCGCATCCGGACGCGGGCATGTGCGTTGGCTTCTTGCCGGTTCAGCCGACGCGGGTCTCCTGGCACTCGTCGCCGCCGCGATGCGGACGCTTCCCGGCGTCGATTACGACGCAACGGTGGTCGATCGCTGCGCTACTCCGCTGGGGCTCTGTCGCGCCTATGCGGACACCGCCGGGATCGATCTGTGTACGGTTGCCGACGATCTCGGCTCCCACGCGCCGCGCGAGGAGTACGACCTCATCCTCATGCACCACCTCATGGGCTTCATGGGCGCGGAACAACGGTCGTCACTTCTGCGCAATGCAGCCGACTGGCTGGCACCCGGCGGCAAGCTCGTGATGTCGCTCGGTTTCGATCGGCCAGGGGTGGCGCTGCCGCCTCGCCCGAATGTGCCGCTCATGGAATGGCGCGAGCGGTGCATTCGGGAAGCGTCGCAGTCCGGCGAGCTGGATTTGCCCGAGCCGCTCGGCATTTTCCTCGAGCGCCTCAGGACGATGCGGGAAGGAAGCTATGCGCCGGTTGAGCGGCACAACCGTCAGGACTACGAGATCGCTATCGCCGATGCCGGTCTGGTTCTTGAAGAGGAGCTGCCATTTCCCGCCGCCGACGACGAACCGCTGTCTCGCGCTTGGCGGGCTCGCGACCGCTTCATGTGGGTTGCTGCTCGTCTGCCGGCATAGGCCTCCCGGCAGACAGGTCTGCCGGTTTCGCCTTGCTCCGGACAAAGGTCTGGAGGCGCGGCCTCGGCAACTTGAAGCGGAATGTGCCGGAACTCGACAGCGGGACATCGAGGTCGGCGAGCGCTGCTCCGACGCGCTGGCGAAGAATGGCCCGGCGCTCCGCCCTTGGGTCATCCGCCTTAGGGCGGATCGGCGGGAAGGTCGGGTTGGTATTGATCTCGTAGGTCTGAAGCCTGCCGTCGACGAAGCCATAGTCGATGCGCCCGAAACCTATGCCGGCGATATCGAAGCGATTCATGACATCCGCGGCGTGGGAGAACTTCTTGGGAAAGTTCGTCTTTTCTTCCCCGTGCGGATCGAACTCGTCCGGACGGCGCTGGCCGGTTGCCCGTTTCACATGCCAGTCCGTCTTCATCATGACGTTGTGGGGAATGATGTGGTCGCCAATCCGGAAGACGCCGTATTTGCGATAGTAGCCGTCCTCGTTCGGCGCAGCGCAGAACTCAACCGCTATGCGCCGCTTGAGCGGTTTGCCGGCCCGTTGAAGCGCCTCGATCGCCGCAATCAGTTCCGCCTCGGTGTGGAGTAGCCCGGTATCCGGGTTCTTGCAGTCATCCTCCATCCGCAGGAACACCGGATAGCGTGACGGCAAGTCGCCGGCGTCGATACGCACGGCGGAGAAGTCGTTCAGCCCCAGCCGTCTAAGGCGGCGCAACAGCGGGAAACGCTCCAGGACTTCCACCGGACGATTGAGAATCCTCGCGTCCGGCGCGGCCTCTTCGAGGTGCCGCGCCAAAGTCTCAGCTACCTCGATCTCGTAGGAAGTCAGCCGGTCGAAGTCGGTGAAGATGTAATGCCCGACGGGCGCGATGCGCTCGGCAAAGAGGTCGCCATAGGCGAGGGGACGGAGATCCGCGACCCCGAGGCCCGCCGCGTCGCGGCACAGTTCCTCGATTGTGTGCGCATGGTCGTGCCGGGTGACGATATAGATCATGGGCAATCTGATCCGGGATTCGGCGTTGCGGCGCGGGTTGGCATTGGCAGGATGACCGGCGGGACGCAAGGGCAACGGTCGGCGCGAAAACCAAAGTCGACGAGGTGCCGGGCATCGACTGTTGTGCCTGGTGGCGCTAAGGAACGCTCGAGTGATTTCGGGGGCTCACAGACTTCGGCTGCCTCTCACTCGTCGCGAATGGAGGAGGCAGGGCCTTGGTCGGCCTCACAACCCCAGGTATTGTCATATGAGTTTGGACATGCCCGCCATCGGGCTGAAATATCCGATGCCGCAGACGGATGAGGATCTGCCTCGCCTTGCCCGTCTTGCCTTCGACCTGGCGGCTGTTCATTGCGGCGAGTGTCGTAACTACCACGCGATGTGGGGCTATCTGAGGTCGATCGGCGCGAACGGGCGCGGGCCGGAGATCGCCTGGACCGAGAAATTGGATGCGTTGGTCGCGGCGGCATCCGGCCGCTCGCACGTCGAGTGGCTCCTCGCCGGCTCGGCCGATTCCGGTCAACTCGGGCTCGTCCACGCCGCCATGGCAAGGGCGCCGGATGCGACGTATCGGGTGACGGTGGTCGATCGGTGCGAGACCCCGCTGAAGGTATGCGAGGCTTTCGCCGATGACGTCGGCATCGAACTCGAGACCATCAAGGAGGACCTCGCCGCGTTCCACCGGGACGAGGCGTTCGATTTTGTCCTGATGCACCACATCATCATCTTCGTCCCGGCCGAGGACCAGGCAGGCTTCCTCCAGCATGCGGCTTCGTGGCTCCGACCGGATGGGCGCCTTTTCATGACCTCGTCCTACGAGGGCGAGGAGGACGTGCCCCGTGTACGCCCCAAACCGCTCCTGGCCGCGTGGCGTGCCGAGGTGGTCGAGGAGGCCGTTCGGAACGGCACCATCGATCTGCCGGAGGACGCTGGAACCTTCATCGATCGGCTGAGCCACATGCGCGACAGCCGGCGTCCCCGACAGGTGTCACGCCGACTCGACTACTGGCCGGCGATGGTCAGCGGGGCAGGGCTCACGGTCGAAGACGTCATCGAGTTCCCGACCGATCGCGTGGAGAAGTTGCTCAATCCCGATACCTCGCCGCCGAGCGTCCGCTTCCTGTTGGTCGCATCGCCCGGCAGCCCCTGAGGCCGATCCTGGAGATTCTCATGCGCCCGAACACACGCCTCACACTTTCAGCAGCCGCACTTTCTGCATTCGTGGCGCTCGCGCCGGCGAAGGGCACCGAGACGTTCAGCCTTGAGGACCGGATCCTGCGCGTCCTGATCGACTCGTCGGCGGGCGGCATGACCGACACGCAGACACGCATCCTTCTGGAGTATATGGAGGATTACCTGCCCGGCGATCCCGCAATTGTCGCCCAGAACAGAGGCGGTGCGATCGGGATGCGGGCGCTGGAGTATGTCGCACAGATCGATCCGACCGAGGAACTCGTCTTCATGTCGGTGTCGAGCAGCCTGCCATTCGATGCGCGGCGCGGCCTGGTCGACGATCGCCTCTACGACCCGGAAACGATCAACTGGGTGGGCAGCTTCCGTGGAAGCGCCATCTACTGCGTCTTCTCGACGGAGAGCGGCATCGTCTCCATCGACGATCTGGCCGAGCGCGACGTGACGATGGCGACCGCATCGGCGTCCGGGCGTTCCTACAACCTGCTCTGGATCTCCAACGGCGCCTTCGGATGGAACTTCGTTCCAGTCGCCGGCTACGGCTCGACGCCGGAAATGGCGCTCGCGGTCGCCCGCGGCGAGGTCGACGGATTGTGCAGCAACTATTCGACCTACCAGTCGATGGTCGCGCCGCTGGTCGAGGACGGCGACGCCCACGTGCTTTTCTACATGGACAACGCGCCGCGCGACGACATCGACGCGCTGTACCTCCCCGATGTCCTGGCAGGCCACGAAGGGCTGGAGTTCTACCAGTCGGCCTTTGCGGCGATGTCGTTCGACGGGCCCTATGCGGTTCCGGCGGGCGCCGATCCGGGTTTCGTCGCCGTGATCCGCGAAGCCTTCGCAGCGGCGGTCGCAGACCCGGACTTCCGGGAAGCGGCGGACGAACTTGGGCTCGACGTGGTCTACAAGTCCGGCGAGGAACTTGCCGAGACTGCCAATCGGATCGCCAATTTGCCGGACGAGCTGATCGAGCAGATGCAGGCGTTGATCCCCAACTAACGGCTCGTGGCTATGCCGAGGCTGCGGCGGGCGGTCCCTCGCGGTCGGGCGTGACCCTTGGCTGCGGCGGTTGGAAGCTTTGCAGACGCGGCCGGGGCAGGGAGAACCGGACGAGCTTCGGCCCGGTCAGCGGCGTATCGATGTCGGCGAGGGCGGCCAGGAATCGCTTCTGCTGCCGCGCGCGCCGTTGGCGCTGCCCCTCGTTGGGCGTTTCGGCCCAGAAGGGTGGAATTGTCGGGTTCGTGTTGATCTCATAGACCTGCATTCGCCCGCCGACGAAGCCATAGTCGATCCGGCCGAAGTCGATATTGGCGATCGCGAACCTGCGACGAACCTCCTCGGCGTGAGGGTTCTCTGCGACGAAGGCGTTCGATTCCGCGCGGAGCGGACCGTCGTCCTGGCGCTCGTGGGTTGCCCGTTTCACATACCAGTCGGCGTTGTGTTGGAGGTTCTGCGGGAAGACGTGCTCGCCGATCCTGAGAACGCCGTATTTGCGAAAGTACCCGTCCGCGCCCGGCTCGGCGCAATACTCGACTGCGATCCGCCGCTTGAGCGGAACGCCCGACGCGCGCAGCGACTCCAGCGCGCGCAGCAATGCCTGCTCCGAATGAAGCAGTCCGGTGTCCGGCTGCTTGCAGTCGTCCTCGGAGCGGACGAAGACCGGATAGCGTGACGGCAGGTCGCCCCCGTCGAGGCGCCAAGCGGTGAAGTCGTTGAGACCGAGAGCCGCGAGCCGACGCAGCAGCGGGTAGCGCTCAAGCACCCGTTCCGGTCGATTGAGGATCCTGGCGCCGGGCGCAGCGTCCTCGATGCTGCGCGCGATCGCCGCCGCGACCTCCACCTCGTAGGAGGTCAGCCTGTCGAAATCGGTGAAGACGTAGTGCCCGACCGGGGCCTTTCGTCGCGCGAACAGCGCGCCATAGGTAAGCATTCGGATGTCGGCCAGCCGATGCTTCGCGAGATGCTCCGCGATGTGATCGATCGTGTGGGCGTGGTCGTGCCGCGTGACGATGTAGATCATGGCCGTCCGGCTTGCTACACGCTGAGGCTCGCCAGTTCCCGGCGGCGATGGCCTCGGCGCGGGAGCGGAACTCTGGCGGCAGGAGCATAGGGAAGGGCCCGAGGGGCCACAACCTCCCGAGGATTCGGCATGGACGCATTGGCGGGGCTTGCGCTCCTGTTCGATGAGGGCGCCTTCCTGTCGCTGGTCGGGGGCGTGTTCTACGGCCTCATGGTCGGCATCATTCCCGGCCTCGGCAGCGGCATGGCGCTGGCGCTTCTCCTGCCGCTCACCATGACGATGGAGCCGTCGACCGCGCTTGCCGCGATCGTCGGCCTGATGGCCGTCAACACCACCTCCGATACGATCCCCGCCGTGGTGTTCGGCGTGCCGGGATCGGCCGGTGCGGCGGCCACCGTGATGGACGGCCATCCGATGTCGAAGCAGGGCCGTACCAAGGAGGCCCTCGGCGCCGCCTACGCCGCGTCGGCCATTGGCGGCGTGTTCGGCGCGATCTTGCTGGGAATCGGCATTCCGATCATCGGCCAGCTGATCCCGCTGATCGGAACGCCGGAACTCCTCGCCGTCTGCATTCTCGGCATCAGTTTCGCGACCGCGGTGTCGGGCCGGAGCGTCGCCAAGGGCCTCGCGAGTGCCTGCATCGGCATCCTTTTGTCGTTCATCGGTATTTCCACCCAGACGGCGGAGATGCGGTGGACCTTCGACACCACCTATCTTTGGGACGGGCTGCCGATCGTGCCGCTGGCCCTCGGCATCTTCGCGATCCCGGCCCTGATCGACTTCGCCAATCGGCCGCCCTTGACGAAGCCGGAATCGACCGCTGCCCCGTCACCTGACGCCGACGCAGAGGCGCCGGTCCTGCGCGGCGAAGGCGCAGATGCCGCTGCCATCGAGGGGGACAGCTTGCTGCGCGGCGTGCGCGCGGCGATGCGCCATTGGCTCATCGTGCTCCGATCGAGCTGGATCGGTACGGCACTCGGCGCAGTGCCCGGCGTCGGCGTCTCGGTGATCGACTGGATCGCCTATGGCATGGCGGTGCGATCGGCGCGCAATGCCGACGGATTCGGTCGAGGCGACGTCCGCGGCGTCATTGCGCCGGAGGCGTCGAACAACGCCAAGGATGGCGGCTCACTGCTTCCGACGCTGACGCTCGGCATTCCTGGCAGCCTCGGCATGGCGCTGGTGCTCGGCGCCTTCATGATCCACGGCATCGCACCCGGCCCCGATATGATCGAGCAGCACCTCGACATCATCTACATGCTCGTTTGGGGCCTGATGATTGCGAACATCATCGGCGCGGGCATCTGTCTTGCGTTCACTCCGCAGCTCTCGCGGGTGCTCGATATTCCGCCGAAGTACCTCGTGGCGGTACTTCTGACGATGGTGCTGATGGGCGCGTTCCAGGGCACGCAGAGCCTCGAGGATGTCTGGCTGCTGATCGTCCTCGGCGGCGTCGCCTACGTCATGAAGACGATCGACTGGCCGAGGCCGCCGCTGATTCTCGGTTTCGTCCTTGGCGAAATCATCGAGCGCTACCTGTTCATTTCGCTTCAGATCTATGACTGGGGGTGGCTGCTTCGGCCAGGCGTCATCATCATCCTGGCGATGGCGGCTTTCGTGTTGATCCGTCCGCTGGCATCGGGGCGCGGCAGGCCTTCGGTTTCGTTCGAGGGGGCGGTTGGCGAGCAAAGCCGGGGCATGGCGATCGCCAATCTCGTGTTCGCGGTCGTGGCGATGATCCTGGTCGCGATCGCGCTGGGCGAGGCGTCCGGATGGTCGAGCGGCGCGCGTACCGGACCGGTAGTCATATCCTGGTTGACGCTTGTCCTGCTCGCCGGGGTCGCGGTCACATCAGCGCTTGCGATCGGCAAAGCGCCGCGAACGACTGAGTGGCGTTCGGGGGTCGGCAACGGACTATCCGTTCTCGCAATCATGGCAGGCTATGTCCTGGTCGCCGGTGTCGTCGGCATGCTGCCGGCCGTCCTCTTCTTCGTCCCCGTTGCCTATCTGCTCCTCGGCGGGCGGCTCGACTGGCGGGCGCTGGTCCTCACATTGGCGCTGTTCATCTTCGCGGTCATCGTCTTCGACTGGCTCCTGGCGCTACCGTGGCCGAAGCCGATGCTTCCCGGTTTCCAGGAGTTCATCTTTGATATCGGGCGCTAGCTCTCAGGGTTGCGAACAATGATGACCGACGCGGAGCTCCTGGAGCAGGCCCACGTCGCGAGGCGCTATCTCACCAGCCTTGGCATGCCCGCTCCGGCACTCGCTGCACTGGAGCGCCTGCTCGGTGAGGCGAAGAGCGAGGGAGCAAAGGCCGACATCGCCTGGCTGCTGCTCGGCTGGTATACGCGGCGAGGCATCGAATCGGGTGACCTTGAGCCACTCTATCGCCTCGCGGCTTGGCCGCCCGATGATGGCGACCGCCGGCGACGAATTACGATCCTGCGGGCAAGGGACCTGGCCGCCGCCGACCTTGAACAGGCATCGGCGCTGCTGGAGGAAGAACACGCGCGGGCGCCGCACGCCGACCTCTTGTTGGCGCGGGGAAATCTCGGCCCGCTGGACGATCGTGTCGCGGCGCTGAACAGCGCCTTCGCGATGCATGGGCTGTCGCGGGTCGCGCTCGACGGGGGCGAGAAGCCCGCCCTCGACAGGCTCGTGCCCGCTGGCGAGGCGGCGCGCCGTGCGGGAGGGCCGCTGGTCAGCGTCGTCGTTCCCGTCTTAAACTCGGAAGTCACGGTCGGCACCGCGCTGGCTTCGCTGTCGGCGCAGAGTTGGGGCAACCTCGAAATCATCGTCGTGGACGATGCGAGTACGGATGCAACCATCGCCTCGATCGAGGCCGCGATGGCGCTCGATCCGCGCATTCGGCTGCTGCGATCCTCGGCGAATGCTGGCGCCTATGTCACCCGCAATCGCGGGTTCATGGAGGCGTCGGGGGCTTTCGTCACGGTCCACGACGCCGACGACTGGTCGCACCCGGAGAAGATTGCGCGTCAGGTCGACTATTTGCTCGCCCGGCCAGAGGCCGTCGCCACCATCTCGATGAAGGTGCGGGCGCGGCCGGCTCTCGAGTTCAGCGGCCTGCAACCGGCCGGATCGTACATCGCGAACAACGCGTCGTCCTTGATGGTCCGGCGCGATCAGGCCCTAGCCCAACTCGGGAGTTGGGACAGCGTCCGCGTCAGTGCGGACACCGAGTTCATCCAGAGGCTTGAGACTGTCTTCGGCGCTTCCGCGGTCGTCACGCTCGACAGCGGGCCGTTGTCCGTCCAACGCCGAACAGATGGGTCGCTGACGCGTTCCGGCGCTCTTGCCTATCCCGGCTTCGCCTTCGGCGCGCGCAAGGAATATGGCGAGAACGGATTCTGGTTCCGCAAACGGCACCGGGACAGACTCCGCTACGATTTCCCGATGGCGGAGCGGCCCTTCCCGGTACCGGCGCTGATGCTGCCGGACCGGCCCAAAGGCCCGCGACGCCACGACGTGGTAATCGCCTCCGACTTCAGGCCTCGCAGCAACACCAACATCGCCAATGCCGAAGAGGTCGAGGCCAACGCGGCACTCGGACTCTCGACCGGCCTGATGCAGCTCTCGGTCTTCGATCTTGCCGCCGAGCGGCGGCGACACCCGTGGCTTGCCGAGGCGATTCAGGGGCGGCGGGCCGACATGCTGGTCTATGGCGACGAGATCAAGGCCGGCCTCGTCGTCATTCGCGACCCGCGTGTTCTGATGGAGGAGCAGGCCTATTTGCCCGGGATCGAGAGCGCGGAGGTGCATCTCGTCGTCGATCGGCCACCGCACGACGAGGATGGCGAGAAACTCTACGATCTTGCTGCCTGCGATGCCTATGCGACGCGCCTGTTCGGACGGGCACCGGTCTGGCACCCGATCAATGCAGTCGTGCGCGAAGCGCTGGTTGCCGAGGGTGCCCCGGGCGTGATCGACCTCAGCGGCGACGATTGGCCCGAAATCACTACGGTTGCCCGCCGCGGGGATCCTTCCGACCACAAGGCCGGCGATCCGGCGCGTATCGGGCGACATGGTTCGGAGCAGCCGGCCGCATGGCCACGAACGGCCGAGGACATCCTTGCCGTCTACCCGGATCAGAAGGAGCACCGTGTCTCGATCCTCGGATCCATCGATCCTGCGGCCGAGATTCTGGGCGGG
>CAZSXA010000035.1:0-17596 GCA_964611195.1 uncultured Bauldia sp. | reverse complement strand
GACCTCGCTGGTTGCAGCGCTGCTCGATGCCGGCGGGCTCGACCCCACCGTCATCAATGGCGGCATCATCAACGCCTATGGATCGAATGCGCGGATGGGTGGCGGCGAGTGGATGGTGGTCGAAGCAGACGAATCCGACGGGACGTTCGTCAAGCTGCCCGCCGACATCGCGATCGTCACCAACATCGATCCGGAGCATCTCGACCACTACGGCACCTTCGACCGCGTGCGCGAGGCCTTCCGCCAGTTCGTCGAAAACGTTCCGTTCTACGGCTTCGCCGTCATGTGTTCCGATCACCCCGAGGTCCAGGCGCTTGTCGGCCGGATCGAGGATCGGCGCATCACGACCTATGGCTCCAATCCGCAGGCCGACGTCCGCTACACCGACCTCGCCTGGGATGCCGGAGCGACACGGTTCAATGTCGTCATTCACGACCGAAGCGGCCGCGACGTCGAGCGTATCGAGGGACTGAGGTTGCCGATGCCGGGCGAGCACAACGTTCAGGACGCGACCGCGGCGATTGCTGTTGCACGCCAGCTCGGCATTTCGGCCGAGGATATTCGGAAGGGGCTCAACGCTTTCGGCGGCGTGAAGCGACGCTTCACCCACACCGGCTCGTGGCGCGGGGTCGAGGTGTTCGACGACTACGCGCATCATCCGGTCGAGATCGAGGCCGTGCTCGATGCGGCCCGGGCGGCAACGAAGGGCAGGGTGATCGCCGTGGTCCAGCCGCACCGTTACACGCGGCTGCGCGACCTCTTCGACGCCTTCTGCAGCGCCTTCAACGACGCAGACACGGTGCTCGTGGCGCCGGTCTATCCCGCGGGCGAGCAGCCGATTCCAGGCATCGATTCCGAAGCGCTGGTCGAAGGCCTCAGGCTTCGTGGCCATCGCGACGCGCGAACGCTGCCGGGCTCCGAGGCCGTTGCCCACGCCGTGGCTTCGGTCGCCGGCTCCGGCGATCTGGTCCTGATGCTGGGCGCCGGGTCGATCACGCAGTGGGCGGCGGCGCTTCCGGGCGAGCTCTCCGAGCTCGATCAACGTGCGGTGGCCGAGTAGATGGCAAAGACAGCGCTTGCCCTTCGCCACGTTTCGTTCGAGGACCTCGGCATCCTCGTGCCGGTGCTCGAGGCCGCCGGCTACGAGCACAGCTATTTCGACATCGGCACCGACGAGTTCGATGTCGTCGCCCCGCAGGCGGCCGATCTGCTGATCGTGCTCGGCGGGCCGATCTCTGTCTATGACAGCGAGCAGTATCCGTTCCTCAACGAGGAGCTCGCGGCGATCCGCCAGCGCGTCAGGGCAGGAAAGCCGACGCTGGGGATATGCCTCGGCCACCAGATGATCGCCGCCGCGCTCGGCGCCAGCGTTGGTCCTGGCCCGGGCAAGGAGATTGGCTGGGCGCCGGTCCAGATCACCGAAGAGGGTAAGAACTCCGTGCTCGCGCCGCTCGACGGCATGCCGGTGCTTCATTGGCACGGGGACGTCGCGGCCCTGCCGGAGGGTGCGGTCCGCCTCGCCGAGACCGATCTCTGCCGCAACCAAGCCTTCGCGATCGGCCGCCATGTGCTGGCGCTGCAGTTCCATGTGGAACTCGATCCGGCGCGGATCGAGCAATGGCTGATCGGCCACGCGGCGGAGCTCGCCGGCGCTGAGATCGAGCCGAAACAGCTTCGTCATGACACCCATCATCACGGCCTCCAGACCGCGATGTCCGGCGTTCTCGCCTTCAGGCGATGGATCGACCAGCTCGCCGGCGAGGGCGCCGTTGGGTGAGGCGCTGATCGACGAGGCGCTGCGGGAGAAACTCGGCGAGGTCGCCCGCGGCCGGCTGACGCCGATGGCGCCGATCGCCCCCTACACCTGGTTCCGCGTCGGTGGGCCGGCGGAACTTCTCTTCCAGCCCGAGGGACCGAGCGATCTCGCCGTGGTCCTGGCAGCGCTGCCGAACGAGGTACCGGTCACGGTGATCGGCGTCGGCTCCAACATCCTGGTGCGTGATGGCGGCATTGCCGGGCTGGTGATACGGCTTTCTGCCAAAGGCTTCGGGCAACTTGCTCGCGAAGAGAATCACCGCATCCGTTCGGGCGCCGCGGTGCCGGACAAGCGCCTCGCCGCCTTCGCGCAGGAGAAGGGGGTCGGCGGTCTTGCCTTCTTCCACGGGATTCCAGGGACCGTCGGTGGCGCGGTCCGCATGAATGCCGGCGCCAACGGCGTCGAGGTGAAGGACAGGTTGGTCAGTGCGACAGCCGTCGACCGCAATGGCCGTCGGCGGGAGCTCTCGAATGCCGCGCTTGGCTTCGGCTACCGGCACAGCGCGGCGCCGGCCGACCTCATCTTCATCGAGGCTCTCTTCGAGGGGGAAGAGGCGAGCGCGGAGGAGATCGCGGCGGCGATGGCCGAGGTCCAGCATCACCGCGAGACGGTGCAGCCGATCCGCGACAAGACCGGCGGCTCGACCTTCAAGAACCCCGATCCGCCGGGCACACCCGACCAGCGCCGTGCCTGGGAGTTGATCGACCGCGCGGGGTGCCGCGGCCTTGCCGTCGGCGACGCGCAGGTCTCGGAAATGCACTGCAACTTCCTCATCAACCGCGGCGCCGCCACGGCGTTTGACCTTGAGCTGCTGGGCGAGACGGTGCGGCAGAAGGTGCTTGCGGAGACCGGTGTGCGGCTCGAATGGGAGATCAAGCGGCTTGGTTCCTTCGGGACAACGGGCTTCGTGCAGCCCTTTCTGGGCGAAGACTGAGGCGAGCCTGGAAGGGCGGTCACGAATCCGTCACGAGCGGGCAATAGACACCGGCCTCGCAAGGCTTTGAGGGAGTTCACCCGTGACTGACGGTTTGGGCGTGCCGGGCGGGTTACCCTTGCGTACGCCGGCCGAACTGCTTGCCCAGATGACTGCGCTCCGCGAGGCGGTGGCGATCGAAGGAAGGGCCCTTTACCGGTCGTGGCGCGCGACGATCGAACGGCCTCCCTTCAGCGTCAGCGCACTTAACTTCGCGCACTACCTCGTGCTCCGGCGTCGCGATCTTCGCGACCTCCAAACCGCGCTCATGCCCTACGGGCTGTCGTCGCTCGGCCGACTGGAGGCGCGCGTTCTTGCCAATCTTGATGCCACCATCAATGCGCTTCGCGCGATTTGCGGCGAGCGTCCGGTGCACTATCCCCGGCCTTGGGCGTTCTTTCGCGGCGAACGTCTGTTGCGCGCGCACAACGAGACGCTGCTCGGACCGGAGCCGCTGGGAAGATGGACGCGCATCATGGCGACCCTGCCGGCCGCGGCGGCCGACGACCCCGAAATCGCGGTGGATCTGGTGCGCGCCGGCGTTGACGCCGTCCGCATCAATTGCGGGCACGATTCTGCGGAGACCTGGTCGGCGATGGTGGCCAATGTGCGCAGCGCCGAAGTCGCGCTCGGCCGCCATGTGCGCGTCATCATGGACCTCGGCGGGCCGAAATGCCGGATCGAGGACGTCCGCGTCGCCAAGCACAAGGAGCGCCTCATCAAGGGCGATCGCTTCCTTCTCCATGCGGGGGAGAGGCCAAACGCCAAGGAAGCGGCGATCTCCGCGCGGCTGACGCTGCCGGGCGTCATTGCCCGGCTGAAACTCGGCGATCCGGTCTTCGTCGACGACGGCAAGCTCGGCGGCACCGTCGAGCGCCTGACCCGGGAGGGCGCCGTCATCCGCGTCGTCTATGCGCCCGAGGGCGGGCGGAAGCTGAAGGCGGACCAGGGCCTCAATTTCCCCGCAACCGGCCTTGGCGTAACGGCCCTCACGGTCGACGATCGCGATGCGCTGGACGTTGTGGCCAGGCTTGCCGACGTGGTCGGCTATTCGTTCGTGCAGAGCGGCGAAGACGTCAGGGTGCTGCAGGCCGAACTTGCGCAACGTCGTCCGGACGACTGGGGGCAAATCGGGCTGATCGCCAAGGTCGAAACGCCACTTGCGGTGCAGAACCTTCCCGAGATCATCGTCGAGGCGGCCTCGCGCCAGCCCTTCGGCGTCATGATTGCGCGTGGCGATCTCGCGGTGGAGATCGGCTTCGAGCGCCTTGCCGAGATGCAGGAGGAGATCCTGTGGCTGTGCGAGGCGGCGCATGTTCCGGTCATCTGGGCGACCCAGGTGATGGAAAGCCTCATCCGCAAGGGCCTGCCCAGTCGCGGCGACATGACCGACGCCGCGATGTCGGCGCGGGCCGAGTGCGTGATGCTCAACAAGGGCGCGCATGTGCTGGAGGCTGTCGGCGTGCTCGACAGGCTGTTGGCGCGGATGGCCGAGCACCAGACGAAAAAGACTCACAGGCTGAGGGCGCTCCGCTCCTGGCGAACGTTAACGTCTTAGCCGGCGGCGCCTCTAGAACGGCGTAAACCCGCCATTTCCATAGTTAACCATTCGTTACCCACTCCGCTGCTAGGGGTGAGAAACGATGGTCGGCACGACAGAATCATCACCGGCGAGACGGACAGGCGCGGCGAAGCATGTCGCCGTGCTGATGGGCGGCTGGTCGACCGAACGAGACGTTTCCCTTTCTTCTGGAAGAATGTGCGCCAAGGCTCTGGAAGAAAAAGGCTATTGGGTAACGCATGTCGATGTCGGACGGGACGTTGCCTCGGTTCTCGCCGAAATGCGGCCGGACGTCGCCTTCAACGCTCTTCACGGTCCTTACGGCGAAGACGGCGCGATCCAGGGGCTCCTCGAAGTGATGGCGATTCCCTACACGCATTCCGGCGTGCTCGCCTCCTCGGTCGCTATGCACAAGTTAATGGCGAAGGCGGTCCTCGAGGACGCCGAGGTGCCGATGGCGGAGTCGCGCGCCGTCACCCGCGAGGAGGCGGCAAGGGCGCATCCCATGGATCCGCCCTACGTCGTCAAGCCGATCTCCGAGGGCTCAAGCTTCGGCGTCGTGATCGTGCCCGAAGGGGCGAACGCGCCGTCCCAGGATCTCCTGTCGGACGACTGGGCCTATGGCGACGAGCTGATGGTCGAGCGCTTCATCCCCGGTCGCGAGCTCACCTGCGCCATCATCGACGGCAATCCTTCGGAGGTGCTGGAAATCAAGACGGCGCGGCGCTTCTACGATTTTGACGCAAAGTATTCGGAGGGCGGATCAATTCATGTCTGTCCGGCAGAAATTTCACCCTTTGTTTACCAAAATGTCCGGATGCTGGCCGAACGAGCGCATCGGGCCCTTGGGTGCCGTGGGGTCAGCCGGGTGGACTTTCGCTTCGACGAGAAACCCGACGGAACCGGCGAACTCATCTGCCTTGAGGTCAATACCCAACCGGGCATGACCCCGACATCGCTCGTGCCCGAGATGGCGGCGGTGGCCGGAATGGATTTCGGCGCGCTTGTGGCCTGGATGGTGGAGGACGCATCGTGCGATCGGTAGGGGTGGCAATCCTCGGAGGAAGCGGGGCCAGCGAGCCGGTTCGGGTGCGCGTGCCGATGCCCGATATCGTGCTGCCGCGCGCGCTGCGACGGCCGGCGCGCTTCCTGTCGCGGATCGATTTCGAATTGCCGCCGCGGTTTGGCCTCAAGGCCACCGCGGCGTTCCTGGTCGCCATCGGCCTGTACGGCGTGGTTCTCGGGGGCCATGTCGAGACGATGGTGGGCGGCGCGACCGCCGCGGCCGGTCTCAAGATCAACGGCATCCGCATTTCCGGCCAGAGCGAAACGGCCGAGCTTGAGGTGCTCCAGCGCCTGGCGATCCCCGAACACGGCTCGCTGCTGACACTCGACATCGACGCCGCAAGGGAGCGCGTCGAGCAGATCCCGTGGGTTGCCGAGGCGACCCTTCGCAAGGTCTATCCCGACACCCTCCAGGTCGAGATCGTCGAGCGCGTTCCGTTCGCGCTGTGGCAGCGCGACGGCAATCTCGCGCTCATCGACGTCGAGGGGACCGTCCTTTCCGACTATGTCGCGCCACGCTATCGCCACCTCCCGGTTTTGGTCGGGGCGGGGGCCCAGTCGGAGGCGGCCGAGATCGTGGCGCTCATTGGCGAGTTCCCGACGCTTCATCCGCGCGTTCGGGCCGCGACGCTGGTTTCCGGCCGACGCTGGAACCTGACGCTCGACAACGACATCGTCGTGATGCTGCCGGAGACCGATCCGGTACCGGCGCTGATCCAGCTCGAGGCACTCGACCAGAGCCAGCAGCTTCTTTCCCGCGACATCATCAGCGTCGACCTCCGCCTCGCCGACCGCGTCGTCGTCGGGCTCGACGAGGTGATCCACGCCGACGTGGTCGAGGCGGTCGCCGATCGCCGCGAGGAGGCCGTACGATGAAGCTCTTCCGCGTCTTCGACACCAACCGCAGCGGACGTCCGACGCCCGGAAAGAGCACCGTCGTTTCCGTGCTCGACGTCGGCTCGTCGAAGACCACCTGCATGATCGCCAAGCTGACGCCGCGCGATCACAGCGCCATCCCCGGCCGCACGCACGACGTCCAGATCATCGGTTTCGGCAATCAGCGCTCGCGCGGGATCAAGTCCGGCGTTGTCATCGATCTCGACGCCGCTGAACGCGCGATCCGACTGGCGGTCGACGCCGCCGAGAAGATGGCGCGGATGACGATCGACTCGCTGATCGTGAACCTCTCCGCGGGCAGGCTCGGCAGCGAGACGTTCTCGGCGAAGGTTTCGCTCCAGGGCGAAGTCGACGTGCACGATATCGGCCGTGTCCTCAGCGCCGGCCGCGCCCATTCGGTGCAGGAGGGAAGGACGACGGTCCATTCGCTGCCGATCGGCTACGCGCTTGACGGCCATCGCGGCATCAAGGATCCGCGCGGCATGACGGGCGGCCAGCTCGGCGTCGACATGCATGTCGTCACCGCCGACGAGGCGCCGCTCGACAATCTCGAACTCGCCATCAACCGCAGCCACTTGTCGATCGGCGCGATGGTGGCAAGCGCCTATGGATCGGGCCTGGCGACGTTGGTCGACGACGAGGCCGAGCTCGGCGTCGTCGTCATCGATTTCGGCGCCGCGACCACGACGATGGCCGTCTTCCTCGACGGCCAGTTCATCCACACCGACGCGATCGCGATCGGCGGTCATCACGTTACGATGGATGTCGCGCGCGGTCTGTCGACAAGCCTTGAATCGGCCGAGCGACTGAAGGTGCTGTCGGGCAGCGCGCTCGCCAACGCCGCCGACGACGGCGAGCTGCTTCTCGTGCCGCCGCTCGGCGACGAGGACCGCGACGCGCCGAACCGGCTGCCGCGCTCGGCGCTCAACCGCATCATTCGCGCCCGTATCGAGGAGACGTTGGAGCTTGTCCGCGATCGTCTCAACGATTCGGGCTTCTCCACTCTGGTCGGCCGCCGCATCGTGATGACCGGCGGCGCCAGCCAGCTCAACGGGTTGTGCGAAGCATCCCGGCGCATTCTCGCCCGCAACGTCCGGCTCGGCCGGCCGCTAGGTGTCAAAGGACTGCCGGAGATCGCGCGCGGGCCCGCCTATGCCAGTTCGGTCGGAATGCTGATCTATCCGCAGATCGGCGGCATCGAACGCGCTGGGCGCAAGCAGCAAGTCTATCGCGCCACCGGAACCGAGGGGCCGCTCGGCCGTTTCGGTCGCTGGTTCAAGGAGAGTTTCTGAGTGGGCGTGAATCGGAAGGGACGACGCGACGGAGTCCGAAACGGGAATTGTCGACCGCTGTCGCGCGCGGTCGGGAAGGGGTCGAGACGAGGAAAACCATGTCGATCAATCTGACCATACCGGACATCAAAGAACTGAAGCCCAAGATCACCGTCTTCGGCGTCGGCGGAGCTGGCGGCAATGCCGTCAACAACATGATCCGATCCGGCCTCGAAGGGGTCGAGTTCGTTGTCGCCAACACCGACTCGCAGGCGCTGACATCGTCCCAGGCCGAACGGCGCATCCAGATGGGTGTGGCGGTCACCGAAGGCCTCGGCGCCGGATCGCAGCCCGATATCGGCCGCGCTGCGGCTGAAGAGGTGATCGACGAGATTTCCGATCACCTGACGGGCGCTCACATGATCTTCGTAACCGCCGGCATGGGCGGCGGTACCGGCACCGGCGCGGCCCCGGTGATTGCCCGCGCGGCGCGCGAGGCGGGCATCCTAACCGTTGGCGTCGTGACCAAGCCGTTCCAGTTCGAGGGCGCCCGGCGCATGCGCGTTGCCGATGCCGGCATCGAGGCGCTTCAGGAGAACGTCGACACCCTGATCGTCATCCCGAACCAGAACCTCTTCCGGATCGCCAACGAGAAGACCACCTTCGCCGACGCCTTCGCGATGGCCGACCAGGTGCTGTTCTCCGGTGTGGCCTGCATCACGGATTTGATGGTCAAGGAAGGCCTCATCAATCTCGACTTCGCCGATGTCCGCTCGGTGATGCGCGAGATGGGCAAGGCGATGATGGGCACCGGCGAGGCCTCCGGCGACAACCGCGCCCAGCAGGCCGCCGAAGCCGCGATCGCCAACCCGCTCCTCGACGAGACGTCGATGATGGGCGCCAAGGGCCTCCTGATCTCGATCACCGGCGGACGCGACCTGACGCTGTTCGAGGTCGACGAGGCGGCCACCCGGATCCGCGAGGAGGTCGACCCCGACGCCAACATCATCCTCGGCGCCACGTTCGACGAGTCGCTTGAAGGCGTGATCCGCGTTTCGGTCGTTGCCACCGGCATCGAAGCAGAAGCCGACGGCATGACGATCCCGGCCGACAACAAGATCGCCGATTTCGGCGAGCGTCTGAAGTCCGCCGGCGGCAAGCCGCCGGGTGACGGCACCAGGGCCGCCCCGCCGCAGCCCCAGGCCCAGCCGGCCGCCGCGATTTCCGCGCCGGCTCAGGCCACAGCCTCGACCCCGCCGCCGCGTCCGGCCGCTGCTCCTGCCGCGGCCACGGCAACCGCCGTTGCTGCTGCCCCGGCGATGACTGCGCCGCTTCAGCGCCCGGCCGCTCCGCCGCGGCCGGCAACCGCCGAGGCCGATCCGTCGGTCACGATCACGCCGCTCGATATGAGGCAGAGCGATTTCACCGGCGCCCCGGACATCGATCCCGAACCGGAGGCTCCCGCCGATTCGCTGCCGAGTTCCGAGCCGTTCATTCCGCCTCAGGCCGACCAGCCGCCGACGCGGGTGCCGCGCGTGGAGGATTTCCCGGAGAGCGTCCAGCGACAGATCGCGCCGCGCGGTGAGATCGACGACCGCGGTGCGCGCAGCCTCCTGAAGCGTCTCGCCAATGTCGGCCTCGGCCGCCGCGAGGACGAGCGCGGCGAGGAGTACGCTCCGCCGGCTCCGCAGGAGGCGCGGCACGCTCCGACGGCCCATCGCCCGGCCGCTCCGCCGCGGCCGCAGCCGCAGCCGCAGCCACAGCAGGCGCATCCCGGCCATCGCCCGGTCGGCGGACCGCAGACCGATCACGGTCGTGCGACACCGCCGGCACGATCCAATCCGGGGATGTATCAGCCGCGGAGCGGCGACCTCGATCCGCACGGTCGTGCTCAGCCGCGTGACGCGCGGCTGGACGACGGCGAACTCGAGATCCCGGCCTTCCTGCGGCGTCAGGCCAACTGACCTCGCAGACCCGCTCAAGCAAAGGCCCGCCGCGATGTCGCGGCGGGCCTTTTCGTTTCCGGCAACATCCGCCAACCGGCGTAACATGTTGTCACCAAGCGTGATTTGGCCCGTCGGCTAGGCTTGCCTATCTTTTCGGCAACGGTAGGGGGAATGGATTCGCATGAGCGTCGGCCTGCTCGCGACGCGGCGTCCAGCCCTGGTTCACTCCGCGAAAGGACGAACATGAGCGCTGCGACGACCCGCCAGACGACCCTTGCCCGTCCGATATCGATAGACGGTGTTGGCGTCCACAGCGGCGAGCCGGCCTCGGTGCGGTTGGAGCCGGCGCGCGCCGACAGCGGTGTCGTTTTCGTGAACGACGCCGATTCGCGCGAGATCAAGGCGGTGGTCGCCAATATCGGCGCGACGGAGTTGTGCACGACGCTTGTGGGCGAAGGCTGGTCGGTTTCAACCGTCGAGCATCTTCTTGCCGGGCTCTCGGGCCTTGGCATCGACAACGCGGTCGTTCGGATCGACGGGCCGGAAGTCCCGGTCATGGACGGCAGTTCGGCACCCTTTGTTTCGGCGATCGACAAGGCCGGCGTCACCGAGCACGACGCAGCGCGGCGGTTCATTCGCGTGCTGCGGCCGATTCGTGTCGAGATCGGGGCGTCCTATGCCGAGCTACGCCCGTGCGAGACGCGGCGGATCGAGATCGAGCTCGACTACGCTCATCCGATCGTCGGCCGTCAGCGATTCGCCACCGACGTCACGGCGGATTCTTTCCGCCGCGAGATCGGCTCGGCGCGGACCTTCGGCTTCCTCGGCGACGTCGAATCGCTGTGGGCGCGCGGGCTGGCACGCGGCGCCTCCCTGGAGAACGCGCTGGTGATCGGCGACGATGCCGTCATCAACCCGGAAGGCCTTCGCTTCGACAACGAATTCGCGCGTCACAAGGCGCTCGACGCGCTTGGGGATCTTGCGCTTGCCGGGGCGCCGATTCTCGGCTGCTACCGTTCCTATCGCGGCGGCCACAGCCTCAATGCGCGGATGCTGGAAGTGATGCTCGCAACGCCGGACGCTTGGGAAATGGTCGAGGAGCGGCGGCCCGCCGTTCGGCGTCCGGCCGAAGCCGATCGTCCGCTGGTGGCTGCGGCTCCCTAATCCTTTGTTCAGGCGTTGCGCCTATGCCTCGGTGACGCCTTTGTTGGCGGACAATGTGGTCCGCCTCCAAAGGTGATCCGCTGGTTGTCGCCAATGCCATAGCCTCGCCGGATCGTTTACGCTACAAGCGCCGAAACCCGTAGTCCTGGCCTGACGTCCCCCATGAAAACTGCAGTCGCCCCCGTCTCATTTCATCGTCCCACGCGCCGCCTTGCCGGTGGCCTCACGCGGATCGCAGCGCTCCTCGGTGTGCTCGTGCTTGCCGCGTGCGCATCCGACCGGGACGACTTCTCGCTCGATCCGGCCCGGCCGGCGGCAGTGATCTACAATGAGGGGCTCGCCTTCATGGAGGCCGGGCGCTACCGCAATGCGATCGAGAGCTTCGAGGAACTCGACCTCTACTATCCGTATAGCGAAGACGCGCGGCGCGGTATGATTCTGACAGCGGTCGCCGCCTACGAAATCGACGACTACGAGCTCACTATCGCGACGACCGAGCGCTTCCTGCAGCTCTATCCGAGCCACGAGGACGCCGACTACGCGCTTTACCTCCTCGCCGAGGCGAACCTGCGCACCGTGCCGGACATCACGCGGAGTCAGGAGGCGGCGCGCGACGCGTTGGCGGCCAACGAGGAGCTCGTCGAGCGCTTCCCGAACTCGGAATATGCCGAGGCGGCGCGGCTCAACATCATCGCCGTTCGCGATCAGCTCGCCGGGCAGGAGATGCTGGTCGGCCGCTACTATCAGGAGCGGCTGGAATACCCTGCCGCGCTCAACCGTTTCCGCGTGGTTGTGACCGACTATCAGGACACGCGCCATGTCGAGGAAGCGCTGTTCAGGCTGACCGAGACCTACCTTGCCATGGGCCTCGTCGGCGAGGCGCAGACGGCCGCCGCCGTGCTCGGCTTCAACTTCCCGTCCAGCAAATGGTACGAAGAAGCGTATGCGCTCCTCGGCGCAGGGGCAGGGGTCGAGCCCAACAACAACGGTGGATGGCTGTCCCGTCTGTTCGGCGGCCGCGGTTAGCGGCTAAACTACGGCGATCATGCTCGCCGCGCTCGCCATTCGAGACATCGTCCTGATCGACACGCTGGAAATCGACTTCGAGCGCGGCATGTCCGTGCTCACGGGAGAGACCGGCGCCGGCAAGTCGATCCTCCTCGATTCGCTGTCACTGGCCCTCGGTGGCCGCGGCGACGGCTCGCTCGTCCGCCATGGTGCCGAGCAGGGCCAGGTCACGGCCGTCTTCGAGCCGTCTGGCAATCATCCGGTCTGGACGTTCCTCGCCGACAATGGCCTCTCCGCCGATGGCGACGTGCTGATCCTGCGGCGGACACAAGGGACGGACGGTCGCAGCCGTGCATTCATCAACGATCAGCCGGTAAGCGTTGCGCTGATGAAGGCGGTCGGCGAAATGCTGGTCGAGGTGCACGGCCAGCATGACGACCGCGCGCTGATCGATTCGGCTGCGCATCGCCGCCTCGTCGATTCCTATGGCGGTCTCGGCGGAAGCGTTGCGGAGGTCGGCAAGCGCCACGCGGCGTGGCGAGAGGCGGAGACGGCTGTCGAGGTACAGCGCCGGCGGATTGCGGCTGCTCAGGCGGAGGCGGACTATCTCCGCGCAGCGCTCGAGGAACTCACCGAACTCGACGCCAGGGAAGGCGAGGAAACCGAGCTGTCGGATCGCCGCCACAAGATCATGCGGGCGGAGAAGATCGCGGAAGATGTCAGCGATGCGTTGGAGACCGTGGCGGGTTCGGGCTCGCCGGTGCCGACGCTCGCGAGCCTGGCGCGGCGGCTTGAACGCCGGCGCGATGTTGCCGCCGAACTCGTCGATCCCGCGATCGACGCGATCGACAGGGCACTCGCGGCACTCGACGAAGCCGGCACCGCGCTGGACCACGCGCTGAGCGAGGCGGCCTTCGATCCCGCAGAACTCGACACGACCGAACGCCGTCTGTTCGCGCTGCGCGGCGCAGCGCGGAAGTTCGACACGCCGGTCGATTTGTTGCCCGAACTCGCCAAGCGAATCGCCGACGATCTCGATGCGCTCGAAACCGGCGAAGCGCGAGTCGGCGAGCTGGTCGCCGCCGCGGGCAAAGCGCGCGAGGATTATTTCGTTGCGGCGAGGGGCTTGAGCGCTGCGCGCCAGGAGGCGGCGCGGGAGCTCGAGGCTGCCGTCGCCG
This sequence comes from uncultured Bauldia sp., assembly GCA_964611195.1. Lineage (GTDB taxonomy): Bacteria > Pseudomonadota > Alphaproteobacteria > Rhizobiales > Kaistiaceae > JADLGL01. The sequence goes on along the minus strand of CAZSXA010000035.1, from coordinate 4,717 downwards.
AGGAACTGCCGGCGCTGAAGCTCGAGCGCGCACGTTTCACCGCCGAGATCACCAGCGACCCCGACAATCCGGGCGAGACCGGCATCGATCAGATCGCCTTCGTCGTCCAGACCAATCCCGGTTCGCGCGCCGGCCCGCTTGCCAAAGTGGCGTCAGGCGGCGAGCTCTCGCGCTTTCTCCTTGCCATCAAGGTGGCGCTCGCGGATCGCGGCTCGGCGCCGACGCTGGTCTTCGACGAAATCGATACCGCCGTCGGTGGTGCCGTTTCGGACGCGATCGGTGTCAGGCTCGCGCGACTCGCCGATGCGGTGCAGGTGCTATCCGTCACGCATGCGCCACAAGTGGCGGCGCGGGCGGCGAGCCACTGGTCGGTCGCCAAGGAACAGCACGAGGCGGAGGATCGGATGGTGACGGCGGTTCGCCGTCTCGACGAAACGCGGCGCCGCGAGGAGATCGCGCGCATGCTGGCCGGGCGCGTCGTCACAGACGAGGCGCGCGCGGCTGCGGACCGGCTGCTGGCCGGCGCGCTCGAGCGGACAGTCGAAGCCGTCACATGAAGCCCGCCTCGCGGGCGAGCATCGTCGTCCTTCTCATCACGTTGACAGTCAACATGATCGGCGTCGGCCTGCTGATGCCGGTGCTGCCGCAGCTGATCGACGATATCGCGGGCGACATTGCCGCCGCCTCGATCGCCTACGGGCTGATCGTTGCGCTCTATTCGGGCATGCAGTTCCTGTTCGGGCCGCTGCTCGGTGCGTTGTCGGACCGCTTCGGCCGGCGGCCGATCATCCTGTTCTCGCTGAGCGGACTCTGCCTGCACTATCTGCTGCTCGCCGTCGCGCCGACGGTCGCGGTGATCGCCATCGTCCGCGCATTCGGCGGCATGATGGGCGCATCGGTCGCGGCGGCATCCGCTTACATTGCCGACGTGACGCCGCCCGAGCGACGCGCACAGAGCTTCGGTCTGATCGGCGTTGCGTTCGGGCTCGGCTTCATCATCGGCCCGGTGCTCGGCGGCGTTCTCGGCGAGATCGGGCTTCGCGTGCCGTTCTGGGTGGCGGCGGGCCTCTGCGCGGCCAACATCGCGCTGGCGTGGTTCCTTCTGCCGGAATCGCTGCCGGAGGAGAACCGGCGCGCGTTCCGCTGGAAGCAGGCGAACCCGATCGGCGCGTTCATGCTGATCGGCCGCTACGGCGCCGTCGTCGCGCTGATGATCGTCTTCGCCTTCACCCAGCTCGCGGAGCGGGCACTCGAAAGCACTTGGGTGCTGTTCACAGACTTCCGCTTCGATTGGGGACCCGCCGAGGTTGGCATCTCGCTCGCCGTCGTCGGCTTCCTGATCGCGTTCTCCGAAGGCGTCCTGGTGCGGATACTGGTGCCGCGGCTCGGCGAAGTGCTGATGCTACGCATCGGCCTTGTCGTGGGCGGCCTCTGCATGGTGCTGCTGGCGTTCTCGACGCAAGCGTGGATGGCCTATCTCGCGATCTCTTTCTACGTCCTCGGCTGGGGCGTCGTCGGCCCTGCGGCGCGGGCGATGGCGAGCCGCGCCGTCGGCAAGGACGAGCAGGGCGTGCTGCAGGGCGCGATCTCGTCGCTGACGACGGCGACCGGAATCATCGGTCCGCCGATCGCTGCGGGCTTGTTCGGTTGGTTCGTCGGGCCATCGGCGCCGGTCGAGTTTGCGGGGGCGCCCTACATCTTCGGCGCGCTTCTCTTCCTGGTTTCCATCTCGTTGATGCGGCAGGGGCCGATCCGCCGCGCGATCGAGTCGGCGACGTGACGTCTCAAATGGCTGTCGTTCCGGCTGCAGCGAAGCGAAGAGCCGGAACCTCTGAGCGCGGTTGGTGCCACGAGGTTCCGGGTCGCGGCCTTCGGCCTCGCCCGGAACGACGGCATTGGTTCTCACATGCCTGGGGCTTGACCTCGCGCTCGATCAAGCGAGCAATCCGATTGTCACGCCCGTCATTGGGTCCGGGCTCAAGGCCAGGACAAGTGAAGTTGGTGTTGATGGTGCGATGAGCAGCGATGCGGAGCTGGCAACGAAGCCGGTTGAAGACCTCAGCCGCAAGGAAGCTGAGGCCGAGCTCGCGCGCCTCGCCGCCGAGATCGCCGAGCACGACGCGCGCTACTATCAGCAGGACGCGCCGACGATCCCTGACGCCGACTACGATGCGCTCCGCCGCCGCAACCGCGCGATCGAAGAGCGTTTCCCCGATCTCGTTCGCTCCGACTCGCCGCAGGAGCGTGTCGGCGCAGCGCCGGCGAGCGGATTCGCCAAAGTCACTCACACCGTGCCGATGCTTTCGCTCGACAACGCCTTCGACGAGGAAGACGTCGTAGAGTTCCTGAAACGCGTTCGGCGCTTTCTCCGGATGGCCGACGACGATCCGCTCGACGTCATGGCCGAGCCGAAGATCGACGGCCTGTCGCTTTCGCTGCGCTACGAGGGCAGGGAACTCGTCACGGCCGCCACGCGCGGCGACGGCTATGAGGGCGAAAACGTCACTGCGAATGCGCGGACGATCAAGGACATTCCGAACGCACTGCCGGAGACCGCGCCGGACATCGTCGAAGTTCGCGGCGAGGTGTTTCTCGACAAGGCAGACTTCGCCAAGCTGAACGAAGGCTTCGCCGAAGCCGGCAAACGCACTTACGCCAACCCGCGCAACTTTGCCGCCGGATCGCTCCGCCAGATCGACGCCGGCGTGACGGCGTCGCGGCCGCTCCGCTTTCTTGCCTACTCATGGGGCGAGATGACTTCGTTGCCGGCGAAGACGCAGTCCGGCATGCTCGATGTGTTCCGCGACTGGGGGCTGCCGACCAATCCCGACTCGCGGCACTGCCGAACGATCGACGAAGCGCTCGAGTTCTATCGCGACACCGCAGCGCGCCGTGCCAAGCTCGCCTACGATATTGACGGAGTGGTCTATAAAGTCGACCGCCTCGATCTGCAGGAGCGGCTCGGCTTCGTATCGCGCTCCCCGCGCTGGGCGATCGCGCACAAGTTCCCGGCCGAGCAGGTGCAGACCGTCCTCAACGGCATCGACATCCAGGTCGGCCGCACCGGTTCGCTGACGCCGGTGGCGCGACTGGAGCCTGTCACCGTCGGCGGCGTCGTCGTGCAGAACGCGACGCTCCACAATGAGGACTACATCAAGGGCATCGGATCGGATGGCGAACCGATCCGCAACGGCAAGGGCATCCGCATCGGCGACACAGTGACGGTGCAACGCGCCGGCGACGTCATACCGCAGATCGTCGATGTCGATCTGTCGATGCGTCCGCCGTCCGCCGAACCGTTCGTGTTTCCCGATCGCTGCCCCGTTTGCGGCAGTCACGCGGTGCGCGAGGTGCATCCGGAGACCGGCAAGATCGACGCCGTCCGCCGTTGCACGGGCGGACTGATCTGCGAGGCGCAGGTCGTCGAACGGCTTCGGCATTTCGTGTCACGGCTCGCTTTCGATATCGAGGGCATCGGCGATAAGCAGGTCGAGGCGTTCCATGCCGAGGGGCTGATCGCGACCCCGGCGGATATCTTCCGCCTCAAAACGCACCGCGATGCGCTGCTGGCGCGCGAAGGTTATGGCGAGCAGTCGGTCGGCAATCTCATTGCCGGCATCGAGGCGCGGCGCGAGATCGCGCTGCATCGCCTCATCTACGCGCTCGGCATTCGCCACATCGGCGAGACGACGGCCAAACTGCTGGCAAGGAGCTATCGTAGCTGGACAGCGTTCGAGGCGGCGATGCGCGACGCCGCCGACCGCGACGGCGAGGCCTGGGCGGACCTCAACGACATCGACGGCATCGGCGTGACGGCAGCGACGGCGCTGGTCGAGTTCTTCGCCGAGCCGCGCAACCGCGAGGCGCTGACGGCGCTGCTTGCCGAGATCGCGCCGGTCGACGACCCCGGCGTGCAGGTCGATGGCTCGCCCGTGGCCGGCAAGACGATCGTCTTCACCGGGACGCTGGAACGAATGACCCGCGACGAGGCCAAGGCGATGGCCGAACGGCTCGGCGCGAAGGTCTCCGGCTCGGTATCGAAGAAGACCGATATCGTTGTCGCGGGACCGGGCGCCGGTTCGAAGGAGAAGAAGGCGAAGGAACTCGGTGTCGAGGTGATCGACGAGGGTGGATGGTTCGAGCTGGTGGGCGGCTAGAGGCATCTCTTCACCGCTCATCCCCGCGAAAGCGGGGATCAGATCTGGGTTCCCGCCTTCGCGGGAACGAACCGAAACTGGCGCGCTGAACTCGGGTGAGGGGACCAAGATGCTGGGTTGGGTTTGTCGCCGCAAGTCGATTCCGCTTGCTGCTGTCGTTTGCCTCGCGGTTGCGCCTCCGGCATTGGCGTTCGACGAATCCGATCTGCAGCGGTTGGCCGATACCGGCGCTTGTGCCGAATGCGATCTCAGTTTCGCCGATCTCGAGGGCGCTAGTTTGGCCGGCGCAGATCTCAGCGGCGCCGATCTGGTCTGCGCGCGTCTTGCCGCCGCCGATCTGATGGGAGCCGATCTCAGCGGCGCCAACGCCATGGGCGCCGATTTCGCGGGAGCCGATCTTTCTGGCGCCGATCTCCGTCGCGCGGTGCTGCTGCGGACCGCGCTGCTCGAAGCGACCCGCGCCAACGTCAACATCAGCGGCGCGACCTTCTTCCGCTCGATGTCGGATGGCGGCCTCGCCGGGGTCGATTGCGACGTAGGAGCGCCTTAAGGCGCGATGT
>CAZSXA010000034.1:12992-18159 GCA_964611195.1 uncultured Bauldia sp. | reverse complement strand
AGATTCCGACCGTCAATCAGCTGACACTGAATGCCGGCGACGAACTGGCGATCACGGTCCTCGGCCAGGATGACCTGTCGGGCACCTACACCATCAGCGATACCGGCACGATTTCGATGCCGCTGATCGGCACCATCGGGGCGCGCGGCCGGTCGACCGGCGGCCTCGAAGACGCGATCGAGGCGGCTCTCCGCAACGGCTTCCTCCGCGACCCCGACGTTACAGTGCAGATCGCGCAGTACCGGCCGATCTTCGTGCTCGGCGAAGTCACCAGCGCCGGCCAGTATCCCTACGTCGTCGGCCTGACGGTGCGGCAGGCGGTGGCAATCGCCGGCGGCTTCGGACCGCGGGCGAACCAGTACGTCGTCGATATCGTGCGTCAGGCGGGTCCGGAAAGCATAACGATGCGCGCCGAGCTCGACGACCAGGTGCTCCCCGGCGACACCGTCAACGTCCGCCAACGTCTGTTCTGAGCGTGACCGAATCCGCGGCCTCCGAGAGCGGTCGGGAGCCCCGCCTCAGGATCGTCCATTGCTTTCGCAATCCGATCGGCGGGCTCTTTCGCCACGTGCGTGACCTCGCCAGGCAGCAGGCGGCGGCCGGCCACGAGGTCGGCATCATCTGCGATTCAACGACCGGCGGCGCCTTCGAGGACCGCCTGTTCGAGGAGATCCGCCCGCATCTCGCGCTTGGCCTGCAGCGCATCGCGATGCGGCGCGAGATCGCCACCGCCGACTTCGCCGCCGCGCGGAAGGTTGTTCGGGCGGCGCGGCCCCTTCGGCCGGACGTCCTGCATGGGCACGGGGCCAAGGGCGGGGCCTATGCCCGGCTCGGCGGGACGCTGCTCCGGCGCGGCGGACGCCGCATCGCGCGCGTCTACACACCCCATGGCGGCAGCCTGCACTACGACCCGTCATCGCTGAAGAACCGACTGTTCTTCGTCGCCGAGCGCTTCTTCGACCGGCTGACCGATGCGTTGCTCTTCGTCAGCCAGTACGAAGCGAACGCCTATCGCGACAAGGTGCGCCCGCCCCGTGGTCTCGCCGAGATCGTCCCCAACGGTCTTCGCCCCGAGGAATACGAACCGGTCCGACCGGGGCCCGACGCGCGCGACTTTGTCTATGTCGGCATGCTGCGCGACCTCAAAGGGCCCGATGTCTTCATCGAGGCGCTTGCCGCGCTGCGCGAGCAGGGAACAGCGGCGACCGCCCACATCTACGGTGCCGGCGACGACGCCGAGCGCTACCGCGAGATGGTGGCCGAGCGTGGCCTTGGCGACGTCATCGCCTTCCATGAGCCGACCCCGGCACGCCAGGCATTCGCCACCGGTCGGGTTCTGGTGATTCCGTCGCGTGCGGAGTCGATGCCCTATATCGTCCTCGAGGCTGCCGCAGCGGAAGTACCGATGATCGCCACGCTGGTCGGCGGCATCCCGGAGATCTTCCGCGCCGAGGCATCTCGGCTGGTCCCTCCCGGCGACGTCGACGCTCTCGTTGCGGCGATGAAAGCAGCGCTGGCCGACCCCGCTCGGGCCGCCGCCGATGCGACACGGTTGCGCGAGTTGATCGGAACGGTCCACACGGTGGAAGCGATGGCCGCATCGATTGAAACCGTTTATCGCCGGGCGCTCGCATTGGCAGGTGGCAAGGATTAACTCAAAGGGTCGAAATCGATCTATTAGGGTTAATACTTTACATTCTCAGCATCTTGCTAGCGTGTTTTTAGTCTAGGGTCAGTAGAGTTGCCGCAGTGCTTCAGGAGCGCAAAGCGGCGACTCTGCAATGAATGGACAGACTCCCTCCGGCTCGCTTGCCTCGCGTGCCGTCCTTGCCGCCTCGGCCGTCGCCGAGCCGCGCACGGCGATGCCTGCGCAGCTCAGCGACCAGGCGCGGCGGATTGCGCAGAGCCTGTCGACCCAGTCGATTTCGCCGAACCTTCTGACCGGCGCAATCAGGATGCTCGACTTCCTCGTGCTCTCGCTCGTTGGGCTGGCGATCTACATCGCCTACGCGGTGCCGGTCGACGGGTTCGAGGCGTTCTACCTTATTCCGATCATCGGCGGGCCACTGCTGACGGTCGTCGGCATCGAGGCGGCCCACGGGTACAACGTCCCGGCGTTTCGAACTCACCTCGCCCAGATCTGGCGCGTGTGGGCATCATGGACGGTCGCGTTCGCGCTGATGGCGGTCGCAGCGTTCCTGACCAAGTCCGGCCAGGAGTTCTCACGCGGCTTCGTCGTCTCCTGGTATTTCTTCGGTCTCGTTGCCTTCGGGAGCTCACGCTTCGCGCTGTCAGCCCTGGTGCGGCACTGGACCCGGGATGGCCGGCTGCAGCGACGCGCGGTGATCGTCGGCGGCGGCGCCATGGCGGCGGAGCTGATCGAGGCGATCGTTGCTCAGCGCGACAACGACATCCGCATTTGCGGCGTCTTCGACGACCGCAGCGACGAACGCTCGCCCGCCATCGTCGCAGGCTATCCGAAGATCGGCACTGTCTCCGAGCTCGTCGAGTTCGGCCGCATTGCGCGGATCGACCTCCTGATCGTCGCCCTGCCGATCACGGCGGAGAAGCGCCTGCTGCACTTCCTGAAGCAGCTCTGGGTGTTGCCGGTCGACATCCGGCTTTCCGCGCACAGCACGAAGCTGCGCTTCCGGCCGCGCGCCTATTCCTATGTCGGGAACGTTCCCTTTCTCGACGTCTTCGACAAGCCGATCGCCGATTGGGATTCGGTCCTGAAGCGCGCGTTCGACGTGGTGTGCGCCTCCTTGATGCTTGTCGCCTTCTCGCCGCTCATGCTGCTGACGGCACTCGCCATCAAACTCGATTCGAGGGGGCCGGCGCTGTTCCGGCAGAGGCGCTACGGCTTCAACAACGAGGTCATCAACGTCTTCAAGTTTCGCTCGATGTATCACGAGCTCGCGGACCAGGAGGCCAAGAAGGTCGTCACCAAGGACGATCCGCGGGTCACGCGCGTCGGCCGTTTCATACGCAAGACGTCGATCGACGAATTGCCGCAGCTCTTCAACGTCTTGCGGGGCGATCTCTCGCTCGTCGGCCCACGACCGCACGCGATCAACGCGCACACCGACGAGCAGTTGTGGAACGACGTGGTTGACGGCTATTTCGCGCGCCACCGCGTGAAGCCGGGCGTGACCGGCTGGGCTCAGGTCAATGGCTGGCGCGGCGAGGTCGATACGGAGGAGAAGATTCGCCGCCGTGTCGAGTACGACCTCCATTATATCGAGAACTGGTCGGTCCTGTTCGACCTCTACATCCTTGCGCTGACGCCGATCCGGCTGTTCACCTCGGAGAACGCATATTGACCGCGGTCGACGCCGCCGCCACGGGCGTCACCTCGCCCGCCTACCCGGCGCGCTGGTTCGCCGAACTGGCGATCGGCACGCTCGTCTTCCTGGGCGCGTTCGTCCTGTTCGAGCCGGCGCCATACGAGTTGCTGCTCGTCCTCCTGATCGTCTGCTGGTCGGTGTTGGGCCTTCGCATCAGCCGCTACATCCTGCCGCTCACCTTGCTGCTGGTGCTCTATTGCATCGGCGGACTGATCGGGCTGACGCTGGTTGAAGGGTGGATCGATCCGATCATTTATATCGGAACGACGATCCTGCTCGCCGCCTCGGCGGTGTTCTTCGCCTCGGTCGTTACCGTCGATCCCGAACGCCGATTCCACGTCATCGCCAAGGCGTATGTCGCGGCCGCGGTACTCGCCTCGTTGATTGCCATCCTCGGCTATGCCGGCGTGCTGCCGGGGTCGGAACTCTTCACGCTCTACGACCGCGCGCGCGGGACGTTCCAGGACCCGAACGTGCTGGGGCCGTTCCTCGTGCTGCCGCTCGGCTATCTCGTCTACACGATCTTCACCGCGCGGCTCGGCGACTCGTGGTGGCGCGTCGCTGCCGCCGGAGTCCTCCTCGTCGCGCTATTCCTCACCTTCTCGCGCGCGGCGTGGGGCATGGGCGCGCTCGTGCTGATCACGGTCGCCGTCATTGCGTTCGTCAACCAGCGAAACATCGTCGCCCGCGCGCGGGTCCTCACCTATGTCGCGCTCGGCATCGTTCTGCTGATCGTGATGCTCGGCGTTGCGCTGACCTTGCCAGCAACGTCGAGCCTCTTCGCCGAACGCGCGCAACTTGTGCAGTACTACGACGCCGGCGAAGCCGGACGCTTCGCGCGGCATGCCCAGGGCTTCATGTTCGCCTTCGAGCGACCGCTTGGCGTCGGGCCTTTCCGGTTCGGCGAAATCTTCGGCGAGGACGAGCACAACATGTGGCTGAAGGGCTTCATGGTCTATGGCTGGCTCGGCGGCTTCGCCTATATCGCGCTCGCGATCTGGACCGTGGTGATCTCGCTTCCGCTGGTCTTCAAGCGCCGGCCGTGGCAGCCGCTAGTGATCGCCGCCTTCGCGACCTTCCTCGGCCACCTCGTCATACACAACGTGATTGACAACGATCACTGGCGGCATCTGTTCCTGATCTACGGCATCCTGTGGGGCGCCTACGCCGTCGAGCGACTTGGGCGCCTCCGGGCGACGAATGGCGCGGCCGATCTGCCGCCGGTCTATCGCGCCACGCTGCCGCGCTCAGCTTCTGCCTGATGGGAGAGAAGTGGTCGGAGCGGCGGGATTCGAACCCACGACCCCTAGCGCCCCATGCTAGTGCGCTACCAGACTGCGCCACGCTCCGACGGTGAAGACTATAGGTGCGCCCCCGCACCCACGCAATCAGCCGCTAGCGCGCCTGATCGAGAAGCCGCTTCATTTCCAGAAGATCGGACAGGGTCGATTCCAGCCGCCTGATCTCGTCGGCCGGGAGGGCCGCCCCAACGGACTGCTGTTCCTGCGGCGGCTCGTCGACAATCTCCTCGGCGGGTGGCGGCTCCGGCGCTCGCGGCGCATGCGATCCCCTGGCGCCGACAATGCGCCGCGCCATCATCGCGGCACCCTCATCGTCGCCCTCGCCGCCCGGCGGTTCGGCAACGATGGTGGTCTCGACGACGCCCTGGGCCGCCGCCACGACGAAGCGCGGCCCCTGCTCACGAAGGATGCGCTGCACGCCGCGGATCGTGTAGCCCTCGCCGTAGAGCAGCGTGCGAATCCCGCGCAAGAGCTCGACATCCTGCGGACGGTAGTATCGCCGCCCACCGCCGCGCTTCA
>CAZSXA010000034.1:0-12982 GCA_964611195.1 uncultured Bauldia sp. | reverse complement strand
TGATCTGATTGAAGCGGGTCTCCCAGAAACGCAGAACGTGCTGCGGCAGGTCCAGATCCTTGGCGACTTCGCTGATCGTGCGGAAGGCGTCCGGCGCTTTCTCGCTCGCCTCGGTTCCGTCCGAAGCCGGTTGGTCGGCCATCAGCCGGCGGCTCCGGCGCTGCCGTCGGAGGTCAGCGCGTCGTTGATCTTCTTCTTCAAGACGTTGCTCGCCTTGAAGACCAGCACCCGGCGAGGCGAGATCGGCACTTCCTCGCCGGTCTTGGGATTGCGGCCGAGGCGCTCGCCCTTGGGGCGGACAACGAAGGATCCGAAGGAGGAGAGCTTCACCGCCTCGCCGCGCACGACGCAATCGGTGATGTGACCCAGGACGGACTCGACGAGCGCCGAGGATTCGGTACGCGAAAGCCCGACCCGCTTGTAGACCGCCTCGGCCAAATCAGCCCGCGTGATCGTCTTGCCGCTCATCACCGACCGTCCAGAAAAACGTCCGACCGCGGGCCAGCAAGGCAGCGCCCCCACGCGACGAGACCTGGAACCTATTGGTTCGCCAATGGATGGTCAACTTGGTTAAGCGGCCTGCAACCCATACGGGATGTCACCAGCGGACGAGCATCGCGCCCCAGGTGAAGCCGCCACCCATCGCTTCAAGAAGGACAAGATCGCCGCGCTTGATGCGGCCGTCGCGGACGGCGACATCGAGCGCAAGCGGGATCGAGGCGGCCGACGTGTTGCCGTGATCCTGAACCGTGCGGACGACCTTCTCGGACGCGATGCCGAGCTTCTTGGCGCTGGCATCGATGATCCGGATGTTGGCCTGGTGCGGCACGAACCAGTCGACGTCATCGGCCGCATAACCGGTCTCCGCAAAGCAATCCTCGATGACGTCGGTGATCATCGCCACTGCGTGACGGAAGACCTCCTTGCCCTCCATCCGCAGATGGCCGGCCGTACCGGTCGAGGAAACGCCCCCGTCGACGTAGAGCTTGTCCTGGAACCGGCCGTCGGAGCGAAGGCGCGAAGCCAGAACGCCGCGCGGATTGCCACTGCCCGCGCCCGGCTCGGCCGAAAGCACTACAGCACCCGCCCCATCGCCGAAGAGCACGCAGGTCGAGCGGTCCGTCCAATCGAGGATGCGCGAGATCGTCTCAGCGCCGATGACGAGCGCGTGCCGCGCATGGCCGCTCTTCATGAGCGCATCGGCCGTCGTCATGGCGTAGACGAAGCCGGTGCAGACGGCCTGGACGTCGAACGCCGCGCCGTGTTGGATGCCGAGATTCTGCTGCACGGCGACAGCGGTCGCGGGGAATGTGTGATCCGGCGTCGTGGTTGCGAGGACGATGAGATCGATGTCCGCCGCGGTCAGTCCGGCACTGGCAAGCGCCCTCTCGGCGGCCTTGGTCGCCAGGTCGGACGTCACTTGGCCATCGGCGGCGATATGTCGACGTTTGATACCGGTGCGCTGAACGATCCACTCGTCCGACGTGTCGACGATCTTGGTCAGGTCGTCATTGGTGAGGACCCTGTCCGGCAGATAGCTGCCACAGCCGAGTACGACGTTCGACACCGCGCCTACAATGCCCCGGCGGCCTTCGGCATGAGCTCATCTTCGATGGGCTGGCTCGCCGGATGGAAATGCGCGTGATCCTGATGGATCTTCGATTGGAGGTCGTTGCGGACCATTGCGTGACCGCGAACGAGAGCTGCTGCGAAGCCGGCACTGTCGGTGCCGCCGTGGCTCTTGATGACGATGCCGTTGAGGCCGAGCAGGACGCCGCCGTTCACGCGATTGGGATCGAGCTTCTTGCGAAGTGAGTCGATTGCCGGCTTGGCAAGCAGGTAACCCAGCCGAGAGCGGAAGCTGCGGCCCATTGCGTCGCGGAGATAGCTGCCCACCTGCCGGGCCGTCCCCTCGGCGGTCTTGAGCGCGATGTTCCCGGCAAAGCCCTCGGTGACCGCCACGTCGACTTCCCCCTTGCCGAGATCGTCGCCCTCTATGAAGCCGACATATTCCAGGTGCGGGAGATCGGCTTCGCGCAGCATCCGACCCGCCATGCGGACCTCTTCGAGCCCCTTGATCTCCTCGACGCCGATATTGAGAAGCCCGACCTTCGGGCGCGATTTCTCGAACAAGGCACGCGCCATCGCACCGCCCATGACGGCATAGTCGACCAGGTGCTGGGCGTCGGCACCGATCACCGCGCCGACGTCGAGGACGACGCTCTGGCCGGCGAGCGTCGGCCACAAAGCCGCGATGGCCGGCCGGTCCATGCCGGCGAGCGTCCGCAGGCAGAGCCGCGACATCGCCATCAGCGCGCCGGTGTTCCCGGCCGAGACCGCGACATCGGCTTCGCCATTCTTTACCGCCTCGATCGTCAGCCACATGCCGGACTTCCACCGGCCGCGGCGAAGAGCCTGGCTCGGCTTGTCCGACATGTCGACGGCGATATCGGAATGAACGATCGAGGAGTGGGCGCGCAGTTCCGGAAAACCATCCAGTGCCGGCCCAACCACCGCCGAGTCCCCGCAAAAGACGAACTCGCAATCCGGACGGCGCCTGAGGGCGAGGTCGGCCCCGGCGATAGTTACGCTCGTTCCGTGGTCGCCGCCCATAGCGTCGACGGAGATTCTTACTTTGCTGGCCATTCATCTCCGGCCGCGCTGGGCGGCGCCTTCGGGGCCGCCGATCCGCTACGGCTTCGCTGGAAACCGTGCAAACATAAGCGTTTGAACCGGGGTTACAACCGCTTCGCCGCTGGGTCCAGTCGTCATCGCCGTCCGTGCCCAAGAGTCTTCAAGGCCGCAAAGGGCGACTCCGGGGCTTCATCGGCGTCGTCGGTCGCCTCTTCCGGCAATTCGGCACCGGGTGCCCGTGGATAGGGATCGATGGCGAGGATCAGCTCCTCCATCACCACCGCACCGATATCGATCCGGTCGGCTTCATAGACGTCCGGTGGATCCTCGCCTTCCGGTGCCACGTCGATCGCGCTCGGAGCCGCACTGCCGGCGGCTTCGCCGGAGGGAACGAAACGGCGCTCGAACGCCTGCTCGATCCGCTGCGTCACCGGCTCCAGCGTCACCACGCAAGCCTGCACGAGTTCAGCGTCGATCTGCCCGGTGACCGTGATCTTGGTAGATCCCGAACGGGCGAGCGTGACGCCGGCCGCTAAGCGCGGCAGGTCCAGGAGCTCCAACGCCTCTTTGATGCGAGCGCGTTCGTCTTCCGTCGCTGCGACTTCATGGGTCTCGCCGTTGCGATCGACCCGGGCGAGCGAGACCGGACGTGGAAGAAGCGCTACCGGGTTCATGACGGCACCCGGTCGGACGGCTCGGAGTCCGCCATCGGCAGATTGCCGGCGAGAATGCCCGACATGGGCTCGTCGTGAAGACGATCGGTGGCCGCGATCGCGTAGCGCGCCAAAGGCTGCATCGCGGTGGAGTCGTCTTCCTGATCCGGGAACAGATTGCGCTGGAGCGCCCCGGCGAGCTCGGCCTCGTCGCGTGCCGCCAGCGCGCCGCCATAGACGTCGGCGCGGCCGTAGAAGCTCTTTCCGATCACCTTCATGCGTTTGGGGACGCCGAGATCGCCGACGCCGATCTCACGTAGCGATCGATCCATATCGGTGCAGAAAACGTCAAACACTTGCTGCGACAGTGCCTGTCCCGATTCTCCCTCCCTGTGCAGGCGGCGGAACACAATGAGGCAGTGCAGCATGATCATCTCGAGACGACCCTCCAGCGTGTCGGGTACCCCGAGATGACGATAAAGACCGGGTTGGCGCGCCCGCGCCACAATCTCGCGATAGAGGGCATCCGCCGGCTCGCGAAGGTCTTCAGTCCGGCCGAAGAATCTGGCGAACATCGTTTGTCCCCGTCCGAGCGCGCCCCGGCCTCGTTGCGTCGACGCCTAGCGCAAGGTAGGGAGAATGCCAAGAATCGAGTGGAGTCACCCATGAGCCTCGTCCGACGCGCCCCCCGTCGTAACCACGTTCTTGCATTGCTCGCGGGTGTCACCGCGCTCGGCCTTGCAGGCTGCGCCACCGGTGACGGGATCGGCAACACACGCGAGTCCGGCTATATCGCGACCGAGGAAGCGATCCAGCAGGTCCCGGTTGGCTCCAGCCGCGAACAGGTGCTGATCGCGCTCGGTACGCCCTCGACCACAGCGGTCTACACTGGCGAGGTGTTCTACTACATCAGCCAGACCCGGCGTCAGGTCGCCCTCTTCCTCCAGCCTCGCGTGGTGGAGCAGCGGGTGCTGGCGGTCTATTTCAACGGCAACGATCGGGTCGAGCGGATCGCGGAGTACGGCCTGCAGGACGGGCAGGTGTTCGACTTCGTCACGCAGACGACGCCGACCGGCGGTGAGGACCTCTCCTTCATCCAGCAGATCCTCCGCGGCGTCTTCAACAACTAGCTCGGCACATCGCGACGCACAGACAAAAGGCCCCGCCAATGGCGGGGCCTTTCTTGTTTCACGCCACGACGGCGTCGGCTCACTGGTGGGCGAGAACAGCCAGCAGGAGCAGTGCGACGATGTTGGTGATCTTGATCATCGGATTCACCGCCGGGCCGGCGGTGTCCTTGTAGGGGTCGCCGACGGTGTCGCCGGTGACGGCCGCCTTGTGGGCTTCGGAGCCCTTGCCGCCAAGGTTGCCGTCCTCGATGTACTTCTTGGCGTTGTCCCAGGCACCGCCGCCGGCGGTCATCGACAGGGCGACGAAGAGGCCCGTGACGATGACGCCGAGAAGCATCGCGCCGACCGCCGAGAACGCGGCCGCCTTGCCGTCGATGCCGCCGCCCGCGACCCAGTAGATCACGAAGTAGACGACGATCGGCGACAACACCGGCAACAGCGAGGGGACGATCATTTCCCGGATCGCCGCCCGCGTCAGGATGTCGACGCCTCTGGCGTAGTCCGGTCGCTCCGAGCCCTCCATGATGCCGGGCTTCTCACGGAACTGCCGCCGCACCTCCTCGACGATCGAGCCGGCCGCGCGTCCCACCGCGGTCATGGCGATGCCGCCGAAGAGGAAGGGCAGCAAGCCGCCGATCAGGAGGCCGGCGACGACATAGGGGTTCGATAGCGAGAACGTCAGCGCGCCGAGCCCTTCGAAGTAACTGTACTCGTCGGAATTGGCGCTGAAGAAAGCCAAATCCTCCGTGTATGCCGCGAAGAGCACCAGGGCGCCCAACCCGGCCGAACCGATGGCATAGCCCTTGGTGACGGCCTTTGTCGTGTTGCCCACCGCGTCGAGCGCGTCAGTGGTCTTGCGGACGCTCTCCGGCAGATCGGACATCTCGGCAATGCCGCCGGCGTTGTCGGTCACCGGGCCAAAGGCATCGAGCGCCACGACCATGCCAGCCAGCGAGAGCATCGCCGTCACCGCGATCGCGATGCCGAAGAGGCCGGCGAGATTGAAGGTGAGGATGATGCCGATGATGATGACAAGGGCGGGGAGCGCCGTCGCCTCAAGCGAAATCGCCAGGCCCTGGATGACGTTCGTGCCGTGCCCTGTCGACGAGGCGTTGGCGATCGACTTCACCGGGCGGTAGTTGGTGCCGGTGTAGTACTCTGTGATCCAGATGATGAGGCCGGTGACGCCCAGGCCGGTCAGGGCGCACAGGAAGAGATCGAGGCCGGTGAACGTCGTTCCGGCATCGAGAACCGTGCCGTCTGCCGCCAGCTCCAATCCGTAGGTCATGTCATCGCCGAAGCCGACGACGATCCAGGTGACGATCGCGATCGCCACGACCGAGAGCAGCGCCGTGACGATGAAGCCGCGATAGAGCGCCCCCATGATCGATTGCGACTGGCCGAGACGGACAAAAAAGGTTCCGGCGATCGAGGTCAGGACACACGCACCGGCGATCGCCAGCGGGTAGAGCATCAGATCCTCGGCCGCCATGCCCTCCGGCAGCAAGAAGCCGGCGCCGGTGAAGAAGATCGAGGCCAGCACCATCGTCGCCACGACGGTCACGGCGTAGGTCTCGAAGAGGTCCGCGGCCATGCCGGCGCAGTCGCCAACATTATCGCCGACATTGTCCGCGATCGTGGCCGGGTTGCGGGGGTCATCCTCCGGGATGCCGGCCTCGACCTTGCCGACGAGATCACCGCCGACATCGGCGCCCTTGGTGAAGATGCCGCCGCCGAGACGGGCGAAGATCGAGATCAGCGAGCCACCGAAGCCGAGCGCGACGAGACCGTCGATGACCGCCCGGCTGTTCGGAGCGTTGTCGAGAATATCCGTGAGGACCCAGTAGTAGGCGGTAACGCCGATAAGGGCGAGACCGGCCACGAGCATTCCGGTGATCGCCCCGGACTTGAAAGCGATATCGAGCCCGGCGGAGAGGCTGCGGCTCGAGGCCTGGGCCGTGCGGACATTGGCGCGCACCGACACCAGCATGCCGATGAAGCCGGCAACGCCGGAGAGGATTGCGCCGATCAGGAAGCCGATCGCGACCTCAAAGCCGAGGAGCCACGCGCCAAGCGCGAAGATCAGGACGCCGACGATCGCGATCGTGGTGTATTGCCGCGTCAGATAGGCCTGCGCGCCTTCCTGAATTGCCCCGGCGATCTCCTGCATGCGCTGATTGCCGGCGTCGGCCGCCAGCACCTCGCGCGACGCCCATACGCCATAACCGACCGCCAGCAGGCCGCTCACGATGATCAGATAAACCACTGGTGGTCCCTCCCCACAGCAGCGGCCTTGTTGACCGCCGTCTCATTCAACGCATTGAAACGAAGGGCCCTCCCCCGGACGGCCCCCACAATTGCGGGCCTCGGTATGGCGTGGGGGTCAGGGGCAGTCAAGGTGGTGAACGGGCCCCTCCAAGGCCGCGTATCAATGCGTGGCCTGTCGAGCCCGCAACACGAAACCGAGGAGGGTGACAAGGACAATCCCCACGACCGGAAGCACGATCACATTGATCGTCACCCAGCCGGATTGCGAGAGGACGGCGCCGGAGGAAAGAGAGGCAAGCGCCACCGTCGAGAAGACAATGAGGTCGTTGATCCCCTCCACGCGGCCGCGTTCCGCCTCGGTATAGGTGCCTGTCAGCATCGTCGTGGCGCCGACGAAGGCGAAGTTCCAGCCAACGCCAAGGAGGATCAGCATTCCCCAGAAATGGAGAAGCTCAAGCCCGGCCAGTCCGACCACCGCCGAAATGATCAGAAGCACCAGGCCGACCGCGACGATCGTCTCCGTCCCGAAACGGGCGATCAACCGTCCCGTCACGAGACTCGGCGCGAACATCGCAATCACGTGCCACTGGATGCCGAGCAGGGCGTCGGCCTCGCTGTGCTGGTGGTCGACCATGGCCAGAGGCGCAGCGGTCATGACGAAACTCATCAGAGCGAACGAAGCGGTGGCGCAAAGGAGCGCAATCAGAAATCGCGGCTGGCGAGCGATCTCGGCGAAGGCGCGTCCGCCGGTTTCGGGGCTTGGCTCGCCCCTGCGCGGACGCGGCGGAAATCGCAGCAGGCCGAGGACACCGATGCCGACGCAGGCGGCGACCGCCATGGTCACGAACGCGCCGACAAACGGGACCGGATCGAAGAGGTTGCGGGTGGCGAGGAACACCGGCGGCGCCGCCACCGCCGTGACGATGCCGCCGATCATCACGCGCGAGATGGCGATCGGGCGAAGCTCGGCCGGCACCGCCTCGGCGGCGGCAAAGCGGTATTGCTGAACGAAGGCGCCGGAAAATCCGGCGGCGGCCAGCGCCGCGACAAAGAACCAGAAGGATTCGGCCCAGATCGCCGTCGCTGCAGCGAGCACGGCGACGATCGCCAGCACCTCGCCCCAAATCAGCCCGGCGCGGCGCCCGATGCGATGCATCAGCAGAGCCGCAGGGAGCGCGCCCGCCGCCGCCCCCACCGTGAAGCCTGCGACCGGAAGTGTCGCGAGGGACTGGTCGTCGCCGAGAAGGTGTGCGCCGGCCAGACCGCCTAGCGACACCGCGAGCACCGGCGTGGCGCCGTTGATCGATTGCGCCGCCAGCAGCACCCAGCTGTTGCGAACGCCCTGCGCCGCCCAGTCGGTTCCGGAGGTCATCGACCGTCGCTCTCGTCGCGAAAATGCTCGAAACTCGTCTTGGCGAAAGTGACGGCTTGGCTGTCGGCGCCGACGAACACGGGAATCGGCGCACCCTCGACGATCTCGCCGATAACAGCAAAAGCGACCGACTTCGCTGCGGCGGCGGCCATCGCACCCGATAGCTTCGCGCGCGGGACGGTCGCGAGGATTTCGTAGTCGTCGCCACCCGTTAGGCAGGTTTCCGAGAGTCCTGATTCAAGCGCGATCGCCGCTGCCGCCGGTTCGGAGAACGGCACGGCGCCAAGGTCGATCCGTGCTCCGACCCCCGAAGCCTCGCACAGCTTGCCGAGATCGCCGACGAGGCCGTCCGAAACATCCATCGCGGCCGACGCGAATGTGCGTAGAACCTCCGACAGGCCGACCCGCGGCTCTGGGAAACGGTAGCGCCCGATGAGGTAGTCCCGCGCGTCGTCGCCAATCGCTGGAAGCATGCTGCGTCTGGCGAGTAGGCCGAGAGCTGCGTCGCCGATCGTGCCGGTCACTGCGACCGCATCGCCCGGACGGGCGCCTGATCGCCGGACCATGCCGCCTGTCGGAACCGATCCGAATGCCGTGACGGCGATCGTCGTTCCGCCCGCCGCGTCGCTGGTGTCGCCGCCGAACAGGCGGACGCCATACCGTTTCTGGTCCGCTCCAAGTCCGGCTGCGAAACGCGCGATCCAGCCCTCCTCCGTTTCCGGCCGGAGCGCCAGAGCCAGCGTGTAGCCGAGCGGTGTGGCGCCCTTGGCGGCAAGGTCGGAGAGGTTCACCCGCAAAGCTTTGGCGGCGATCGCCCCGGGTGGATCGTCCGCGAAGAAATGGATGCCCTCGGCGACAAGATCCGACGTGACCACAAGCCTGCTTCCCGGCGGCGGCTCGAACTCGGCAGCGTCGTCGACAAGGCCCAAGCCTTCCGGTCCGGCGAGCGGAGCGAAGTGACGCCGGATCAGCTCGTGCTCGGGCGTCTTCATCGCTAGGTCGTGGCCGGCTGGCCGTCGAACTCGGAAGGCCTCAGCTGACGGCCAAGGGTGTCGAGCACACCGTTCACCACGCGCGCCTCCTCGCCGTCGAAGAACGCCTTGGCGATGTCGACATACTCGCTGATCGCGACCCGGGCCGGCACATCGCGATGCGAAGTCAGCTCCCAGGTCGCCGTCCGCAGGATCGCACGGAGCGTCACGTCCAGGCGGCCGAGCGGCCAGCCCTTTGCAAGTGCCAGATGAATCTTCGGGTCGAGCTCCCGCTGATGCCCGACCACGCCGGTGACGAGGCTACGGAAGAAGGCGGCGTCGGCATCACGATAGCGAACGCCGTCGAGTTCCTTGCCGAGGCGCCATTCCTCGAACTCGCCGACCACGTCGTCGAGCGACACGCCGCCGACGTCCATCTGGTAGAGCGCCTGCACGGCCGCAAGCCGCGCGGCGCCCCTTGCATTGGCCGGCCGGGCCTTGCTCGCCTCAGTCATCGCCGCCACCCGACTTCAGTCGGTTGCGGACGGCAATCATCTCCAGCGCCGCACGCGCCGCGCCGCCGCCCTTGTCCTTGCCGCTACGCCGTGCCCGCGCCCAGGCCTGCTCGTCATTCTCGACCGTGAGAATGCCGTTGCCGACGGCAAGGCCATGTGCGACCGCGAGGTCCATCACGGCGCGCGCCGACTGCTCGGCGACGATGTCGTAATGCGTGGTCTCGCCGCGGATGACGCAGCCGAGAAGCACATAGCCGCCATGGCGTTTGCCGCCGGAAAGCGCCATCGCCAGCGCAGCGGGGATCTCCAGGACGCCCGGCACGGAAACACGATCAACCTCGGCGCCGACGGCCTCGAGCACGGCGTGTGCTCCGGCGACGAGTTCGTCGGCGATCGGCTCGTAGAAGCGAGCGTCGATGATGAGGATTTGCGGCTTCGTGGTCATGATCGGCTGCAGCTCAAGGCGCGGTGATCAATCATGCGCCCTGCCGGTTGTCCAGCCAATGCCTCTCAGTCCGGTGCGACCATGCGCTCGACATAACGCGCCAGCTGATCGACCTCGAGGTTGATGGAGTCCCCGACGCGGCGCTCGCCCCATGTCGTGACGGCCAGCGTGTGCGGGATGAGATGGCAGGAGAACACGGCGCCCTCGACGGCGTTCACGGTGAGCGACGTGCCGTCGAGCGCGACCGATCCCTTGACCGCGATGAAGCGCGACAACGCCTCGGGCGCGGTGAAGGCGAAGGCGACCGTTTCACCCTCGTCGCGGCGCTCCGTGATTTGCGCGACGCCATCGACGTGGCCCGAGACGAGATGTCCGCCGAGTTCGTCGCCAAGCTTCAGCGCCCGCTCGATGTTAACGCGCGTCCCCGCCGACCAGCTTCCGGCGGTGGTGGCGGCGAGCGTTTCAGGGCCGATGTCGAACGAGACCAGCCGGCTTCCTTCATGCGTGTCGATGCCGGTGACCGTAAGGCAGATGCCGCCGAGCGCGATCGAGGCGCCGGGCTCGGGCGGCGCGCCCGCCGCCTCCATCGACACCGCGAGCCGCATCATTTCGCCCTGCTCGGTGATCGTCTTCACCGTTCCGACGGAGGTCACGATGCCGGTGAACAACGCTCAGCGGACCTTTATGAACTGACGCATGCGGTCCTCGCCGATCATGCTGTCGCCGACGATGCGGTAGCGCGGGCTCCGCTCGATCGCCGACAGCGCGTGGCCAGAGAGCGCCTGGACGCCGCCGCGGCCGACGACCACCGGTGCGCGGAAGAGGACGACCTCGTCGATCAGGTCGCGGGCAAGGAGACTGCCGGCCACCTTGGCACCGCCCTCGGCCAGAACGCGGGTGATGCCCTCCTCGGCGAGACGCGCGAGCACGGCGGGCAGATCGAGCCCGCCGGACCCGGTCCCAACCTTGAAGACGCGCACCCCCTCCGCCTCGAGCGCGTCAATGCGCGCTGCGTCCGCGGCCTCGCCGACCATCAGCCACAGCGGCACCTCGCGGGCGGTTTCGACAAGGGTCGAGGACGGCGCGATGCGGGCCTCCGTGTCGAGGACGACGCGGATGAGGTCGCGGCCGCCGGCGGCGGGACCGCGCAACGTCAGCCTTGGATTGTCGACTTCGACCGTGCCAATCCCAACCATGATGGCGTCGTGATCGGCGCGAATCGCCTGGACGCGCTCGAAGGCCGGCTTGCCGGAGACCATCATCCGGTCGCCGTCGCGGCGCCCGATCATGCCGTCCGCCGAAACGGCCAGCTTCAGCGTGATCCAGGGGCGGTTCTTTGTGACCCGGTAAATGTGGCCGCCATGTGCGATCTCGGCCTCGGCCTGGAGGACGCCCGTGGTGACGTCGATGCCGGCTGCCTTCAGCCGGCTTACGCCCTTGCCGGCGACGCGCGGATCGGGGTCGGTGATCGGAATGACGACGCGGGCCACGCCGGCGGCAATGAGCGCGTCCGCGCAGGGCGGCGTCTGACCTTCATGCGAACAGGGCTCGAGGGTGACGTAGGCGGTGGCGCCCTCGGCCTCGCTGCCGGCTTCGGCGATCGCGACGGTTTCGGCATGGGGCCGGCCGCCCCCGCCGGTCCAGCCAAGGCCGACCACGCGCGCGCCGCCGATGTCCGGATGGACGAGGATCGCTCCTACCGACGGGTTCGGAAACGTGTTGCCGAGATTGCGCCGGCCGATACGGAGCGCGGCGGCCATGATCCGGCGGTCGAGCTCCGGATTGGGCTGGTCAGCTGTTGCCATCGTCGGCGTCCGCCGGCTCGGCCGGAGTTGGCGGCGGTTCGCTGGACAGTTCGCCAAGCAGCGTTTCGAAATCCTTGGCCTCGCGGAAATTCCGGTAGACCGAGGCGAACCGCACATAGGCAACGTCGTCGAGGCGCTTCAGCCCCTCCATAACGAGAAGCCCGATCTGATCGGACGGGATCTCGGAATCGCCCGTGCTTTCGAGCTGACGGACGATGCCGCTCACCATACGCTCGACCCGGTCGGGGTCGACCTGGCGCTTTCGCAGCGCGACCTGCAGCGAGCGCACCAGCTTGTCGCGGTCGAACGGAACGCGTCGGCCGCTGCGCTTGAGGACGGTGAGCTCGCGCAGCTGGATGCGCTCGAATGTCGTGAAGCGCCCGCCGCAGTCGGCGCAGACCCGGCGCCGGCGGATCGACGTGTTGTCGCCCGACGGCCGCGAATCCTTCACCTGGGTGTTGTCGCTACCGCAATAAGGACACCGCATTAACGGCCTCCATCGTCCCGGTCGCGCCTAGCGCCCGGGCACGCCGCCATAAATAGGGAACCGTGCGGTCAGCGCCTCGGCGCGGTTCCGAACGGCCGCCTCGACCTCGCCGTTCGACTCCTCGCCATTCGCGACGAGGCCGTCGAGCGTCTGGCGGATCATGTCGCCGACTTCGCGGAACTCTGCAACGCCAAAGCCGCGCGTCGTGCCGGCCGGGCTGCCGAGCCGAATGCCTGAGGTGATCGCCGGCTTCTCGGGGTCGAACGGCACGCCGTTCTTGTTGCAGGTGATGTCGGCGCGGCCGAGCGAGGCTTCGGCCGCCTTGCCGGTCAGCGACTTCGGCCGAAGGTCGACGAGCATCAGATGGGTGTCGGTGCCGCCCGAGACGATATCGAGTCCGGCCTCGACCATCGCATCGGCAAGCGCCCGGGCGTTGTCGACAACCGCCTGCGCGTAAGCCCGGAACTCCGGCTGCAACGCCTCGCCGAACGCCACTGCCTTCGCGGCGATGACATGCATCAACGGCCCGCCCTGAAGACCGGGGAAGACCGCCGAATTGATCTTCTTGGCGATGTCGGCGTCGTTGGTCAGGACCATGCCGCCGCGCGGGCCGCGCAGCGTCTTGTGCGTCGTGGTGGTGACGACGTGGGCGTGCGGCAACGGGCTCGGATGCACGCCGCCGGCAACGAGGCCGGCGAAGTG
>CAZSXA010000033.1:0-18163 GCA_964611195.1 uncultured Bauldia sp. | reverse complement strand
GCGCTCGGCATCGATTGGCCGGTGGACGCGGATGGCGTGATCCTGTCCGATCGCGATCGCAAACATCCGCGCCTGGCGGAGCTCGAGGCCTATTTCAGCTATGGCGACAGCGACTGATCTCGGAGGGAAGGCGTGACGCTGGCGCGTGTCATGGTGACCGGCGGGGCCGGCTTCATCGGCTCGGCGCTCTGCCGCCTGCTCGTCGCCGAGGGCACCGAGGTGCTCAATGTCGACAAGCTCACCTACGCCGCCAACCTCAAGTCGCTCGACCCGGTGGCGGGCAAGGACAACTACCGGTTCCTCAAGGCCGATATCGGCGACGGCGCTGCCATGGCGAAGGCGCTCGCCGAGTTCCGCCCGGACGCGGTCATCCACCTCGCCGCGGAGAGCCATGTCGACCGGTCGATCACCGGCTCGGCGGCGTTCATCGAGACCAACATCGTCGGCACACATCGCCTGCTGGAGGCGGCGCGCGACTACTGGAACGCGCTCCCGGAGAACGAGGCTGGCCGCTTCCGATTCCTTCACGTCTCGACGGACGAGGTCTACGGCTCGCTTGGGCCCGAGGGCAGCTTCACCGAGGAAACCCGCTACGATCCGAGTTCGCCCTATTCGGCATCCAAGGCCGCGGCCGATCATCTGGCGCTCGCCTGGCACCGCACCTACGGGCTGCCGGTCCTGGTCTCCAACTGCTCCAACAATTACGGCCCGTATCACTTCCCCGAGAAACTGATCCCGCTGGCGCTCACCAATGCCGTCGAGCGGAAGGCGATTCCGGTCTATGGCGACGGCTCGAATGTCCGCGACTGGCTCTATGTCGAGGACCATGCGCGGGCGCTGGCTCTTGCCGCCGAACGCGGCGAGCCGGGGCGGAAATACAATATCGGCGGACGCGCCGAATCCTCCAATATCGACCTCATCCGGACGCTCTGCGCGATCCTCGACGAGCACCTTCCCGAACATGTGCCGCATGAGCGGCTGATCAGTTTCGTCACCGATCGGCCGGGCCATGACCACCGCTACGCGATCGATCCGTCCTTCGCCGAGCGAAGCCTCGGCTGGCGGCCACAGGAAACCCTGGAGACCGGTCTCCGCAAGACGGTGCGGTGGTATCTCGACAATCGCGACTGGTGGGAGCCGCTGCGGGGCGTCTATCGCGGCGAGCGGCTGGGGCTGATCGAGCCGACCGACCGGGCGAGCGGCGAATGAAGCTTCTGGTCATCGGCCGCGAGGGGCAACTGGCCCGCGCGCTCGCCGAGGCGCGGCGGCCGGCCGACCTCGACCTCGCCTGCGTCGGCCGTCCTGACGTCGATCTGACGAAGTCGGACAGCCTCGCCAGAGCGATCGACCGCGTCCGGCCGGAACTTATCGTCAATGCGGCTGCCTACACGCTCGTCGACAAGGCCGAGGACGAGGAGGCGCTGGCCTTTGCCGTCAATGCCGACGGCGTCGGGGCCCTCGGCCAGGCCGCGGCCGAGCGAGGCGTCCCGGTGATTCATGTCTCGACCGACTATGTCTATGACGGGTCCAAACTGTCAGGCTATGTCGAGAGCGACCCGACCGCGCCGCTCGGCGCCTATGGACGCTCGAAGCTCGCGGGCGAACAGCAACTCGCCGCGGCGCAGCCGCAGCACGTTATCCTCAGGACCGCCTGGGTCTATGCGCCCTACGGGACCAACTTCGCCCGCACCATGCTGCGGCTTGGCGGAGAGCGCAGCGTGCTTCGCGTCGTTGCCGACCAGATCGGCAACCCGACCTATGCGCCGCATCTTGCAGATGCGATTCTTGAGGTTGCCGCGGGCGTTCGCGCATCGCCGACGAGCCCCGTCTGGGGCGTCTACCACGCCTCCGGCACGGGCGAGACGAGCTGGCACGGCTTCGCCGAGCGCATCTTCGCCGATGCCGCCAAATACGGGATGGCCGAGCCTCGCGTCGATCCCATCACGACCGCCGATTATCCTACGCCGGCGGCGCGGCCGGCGAACTCCCGGCTCGATTGCGGCAAACTCAACAGCGTGTTCGGGGTGACCTTGCCGGACTGGACCAAAGGCGTCTCCGAGTTCGCGTCACGGACGATCGGCCATGCTCGTGCCGAGCCAGCCCACGGAGCGATACATTGAGGGGCATCATCCTCGCCGGCGGCAAGGGCACGCGCCTTCACCCAATCACGTTGACGACGTCGAAGCAGCTACTGCCGGTCTACGACAAGCCGATGATCTACTATCCGATGTCGACGCTGATGCTGGCGGGCATACGGGAGATGCTCATCATTTCGACGCCGGATGATCTGCCGATCTATCGCCGGCTTCTCGGCGACGGCAGTGAATGGGGGCTGGCGCTCGAATATGCCATCCAGGACGAGCCGCGCGGGCTTGCCGAGGCCTATCTTATCGGCGCCGGCTTCGTTGACGGCGACCCGTCCGCCCTCATCCTCGGCGACAACATCTATTACGGTCACGGCCTGTCGGAGGTCCTGCAATCGGCCGCTGGCCGCGCGGAAGGCGCCACGGTTTTTGCCTACTCGGTCACCGATCCGGAGCGCTTCGGCGTCGTCGATTTCGACGACACCGGCCGCGCGATTTCGCTCGAGGAGAAGCCAGAAAAGCCACGGTCGAAATGGGCCGTCACGGGCCTCTACTTCTATGACGGCCGCGCCGCCGAGTTCGCAGCGAAGCTGACACCGTCGGCGCGCGGCGAGCTCGAGATTACCGACCTCAACCGCACCTATCTCGATCTTGGCGAACTCCGGGTCGAGCAGTTCGGTCGCGGCATCGCCTGGCTCGACACCGGAACGCCGGAATCGCTCCTGGAAGCCTCCTCCTTCGTCCATGCCCTCGAGAAGCGGCAGCGCTACCGGATCGGCTGTCCGGAAGAAGTGGCCTTTCGCATGGGCTTCATCGACGATATGCAACTGATGCGGCTCGGCGAGGCGATGGGCAACTCGGACTACGGGGCCTATCTGCGCTCCATCGCCGACGGCGACCTTTAGGCCTGAGCGGCCGGCAAACCCGGAAAATCCAAGCGAATCATGGCGTTCGGCAGTCCTCCCATCCCCAATTCGGCCGATCGGCGCGCCTGGCTGAGGAGCTATCACTACTACCGGTCGAAGCTCATGGAGGAGCCTGTCGGCGTGGAGGCGATGGAGCTCTGCCGCCCGCTGATCGAGGCCGACGGCAGCTGGACGCCGCCGGCGAACGTCATGATCCCGCCCGAGCCCCCGGTCGAGGAGGGCGCGCCTCCGAAGAAGCTGAAGCCGGGCGAGGAGAATGCGAAGAACCTCCCTCCCGAGGAGATCGCCGGCACGCCCGCCGCCGTTCACCATCAGATGCCGTTCTTCAAGGAGGGCCGCATCTTTGCAGACCCCTGGCGGCTTCCCGAGAAGGCCAAGAGCGTCCTTCGTTATTTCGTCAAGCAGGCGGCGACGGGCGAGGACTCCGACCTCATGATTCCCGAGCCGGAGCTGTGGCGGAAATGGGTGCCCTCGGTCGGCCAGCGCGGCTACGGGATCGCCTCGCTGCGCGGCTATGACGTTCTTCGCGGCATTCGGATGGCCGGCATCCTGTCGGAGCTGGAGCGGCTCGAATCGCCCGTCATCTGGCAGGCCGGGCCCAGCGCCACCATCGCCCGCGCTATCAAGAGCCACCTGCCACGGGCCAGGCTCGTGGTCTCCTGCGCGCCATTCGAGATGGTGTCGTCGGTGGCGTTCCTCCGTGCTTCGATGCCCGACACCAGTGTCGCGGTCGTTGGTTCCGGCGACGCGGTCGCGAAGGCACTTGATGACGCGGAGATTGTCCTCGTCCCGTCGCACACGATTGGCGGGCTCGACCTGCCACGGCTCGATTTCTTCCTTGATGTGATGTCGCTGCAACTCGCCGAGCCGGGGGCCGCCGCGGCGCAGGCGCGGCGTGCCTATGAACTGGGGGCGATGTATTGCTTCGCGCTGACGCTCGACGGCGAATCGGAGTGGCCGCTCCACCCGGCGACGGCGGCGCTGGAGCCCTATTTCTGGCTGCACCAGATGCCGGTTCGCGCGGTGCTCGACTGGCAGGTCGCCGCCATGATCGATGAAGGCTTCACGGCGCGCGGCCTGATCGGCCGGCCTGAGGACATCAAATACTGGAAGCTCAACACCCATTTCACGATGGGCTGGCGGAGGCTGAAGACATGATCGACGCTCCGCCGCGCGCTGTGTTCGGCCTGCCGGCCTACAATCATGCCAGCCGCCTGCCGGAGGCGCTGGAATCGCTTCTCATCCAAACCGAGCCGCGCCTCAGGATCATCATCTCCGACGATGGCTCGACGGACGAAACGCCCGAGATCGTCGCCGATTATGCAAAGGATGACCCCCGCGTCATCTACAAGCCGACGCCGAAGCGGATGGGCTATATCGGCAATGCCCGCCGCTGTTTCGAACTGGCGCGGGAGATGTTCCCGGAAGCCGAGTTCTTCGCCTGGGCGAGCGACCACGACATCTGGCATCCGGCATGGCTGGAGCGGTCGGCGGCGGCGTTCGACGAGAACCCGGGAGCGGTCGTCGCCTGCACGAGGTCATTTCGCATGGACGCCGACGGGACGATCGCCAAGAGCCTCGTGGTCGACCTCAACACCGTCGGTGTCGAGCCGGTGCTCAAGCGCTTTCGCAAGACGTTCCACGACATGTCGGCCGGCAATATGGTCTACGGGCTCTATCGCGCCGACGCGATCAAGAAGGCCGGCATTCTGCGTTGGCAGCTGCTGCCGGACCGTCTGCTGCTGTCGGAGCTCGCGCTCTATGGCTCGATGGTCGACGTCAAGGAGCATCTCTGGTTCCGCCGCTATCGGCGGCTGGCCTCGATCGAGCGGCAACGTGCCGCCTCGTTCCTCGACGACGTGCCGCGCTATGCGAAATGGCCGTGGTGGTTTGCCCATGGCGTGGTGCTGTGGCGCGAGTATGGTAGCGGCCAGAAGCAGCACAGCCCGCTGACGTCGGCGCAAGGGAAGCGGCTCGCCGTTTCCTATGCGCTGCGTGGGATCTGGCTGGACGTGTCGCGCTGGTGGAAGCGCCGAGAACGGCGGATCTTCCGCCCCATCGGCCGGTTCCTGAAGCGGGGGTGGCGCCGGTTCGCCGGGCTCCTCAACGCGATCCCGGGCCGTCCGCACCGCGCCCTCAGGCCGCTCTATGCGCGGTTTGGCGGACGCCAGGCGAGAGACTAAAAGGAGCGCCGAGGGCAGTGGCGGGAGACCGCCCGGACCACCCGACGGAGACGCAATGCGAATAGCCTTCTTCATGCGCAATGTCGGCTACATCCGGAACTTCGAATGGGTGGTCCGGCGGCTGGCGCAGAATGGCCATTCGGTGCTCATCTATTTCGACCACGAGAAGAAGCCGGTCGATCGGATGATGGAGAGCTCCGACAAGGTCGCGGCCGAGCATATGGCGGTCATCCAGGCCGAGTATCCGAAGGTGAAATACGCCAATCTCAAGGGCGTGTTCTCGAAGCCGAGGACGGTCCATTCGGTCGCCGCGCGCCGCATCCGCTTCATCCTCGACTATGTCCGCTACCTCGATCCGGAGTTCGCCGACGCGCACAAGCTCCGTGAACGCGCGGCCGTGTTCCTGCGCCCGAAGGTACGCAAGCTGGTCGACTTCTTCGGCCGCTGGCGGTGGTCGAAGGCGCTGATGATCGGCACGCTGGCGACGCTCGAGCGGCTGATACCGCCGCGTCGCGACGTCGTGGAGTTCCTCGAACGATCGCGGCCGAAGCTCGTGATGGTGACGCCGCTTTTTGGCCATGGCTCGAGCCAGGTCGACTACTTCAAGGCCTGCTCGCATCTCGGCATCCGCTCCGCGCTGCCGGTGGCGAGCTGGGACAATCTCACCTCCAAGGGTGCCGTCCAGTGCCGGCCCGACTCGATCCTGGTGTGGAACGAGGCGCAGAAGGAGGAGGCGGTGAAGCTGCAGCACATGCCGCCCGAACGCGTGCATGTCACTGGGGCCCACTCCTATCAGCACTGGTTCAGCTGGGAGCCGTCGAGCGACAGGCCGGCCTTCCTGCTGAAAGCCGGGCTCGACCCCGAACGCGACTTCGTCGTCTATCTCGGTTCCTCGCGGTTCATTGCCGAAGAGGAGGTGCCGGTGGCGCTCGCCTGGGCGCGGGCCATCAGGGCGTCGGACGATCCGGTGCTGTCCCGCATCGGCATCCTCATTCGCCCGCATCCCCAGAACTATGGCGACTGGATGGAGGTGGATCTCACCGAGATCGGCAATGCCGTCGTCTATCCGCTTGGCGGCGCGAACCCCGTCGGGCGCGACGCGAAGTCGGAGTATTTCGACACGATGTACCACTGCCGGGCGGTGGTCGGCGTCAATACAAGCGGCCTGATCGAGGCCTCGATCCTCGGCAAGCCGGTGCACACGGTTCTCTTCGACGAGATGAAGGAGACCCAGAGCGGGACACTCCATTTCCATCACATTGCCGGCGAAGGCGAAGGGTTCCTGCGCGTCGCGCGGGACCTCGACGAGCACACCCGGCTGCTGGCAGAATCGATCGCCGATCCGTCGCAAGACGAGGCCCGCGACAAGGCGTTCGTCGAGCGTTTCGTCTGGCCCAAGAGCATCGGAGACCTGCCGCCCGTGGAGACGTTCACGCAGCTCATCACCAAGCAGTTGCATGATCCGGCGCCGAAACGGGGCCGCGCCTGGCTGCCGCTGATCTGGGCCGGCCGGGTCCTCGCCTCGCCGCTGCTCCTCATCTATTGGCGCGAGCACCGCGATCGGGTGGCGCGCAACATCGAACGGCGACGGCGGATCGAGGAAGAGAAGGCGGCAGCGCTATGAAGATCTGCTTCCTCCTCCACTATCCCGGCTATGTCCGCTATTTCGATTCCGTCTTCAACGAGCTCGTGAAGCGCGGACACTCGATCCATCTCGTCTTCAACGGCACATGGAAGCAGCCGGAGGGTCTGGCGACGCTGCCGGAGAACGATCCCAATTTCACGATCGACTTCGAGGACTTCCCGACGCGCGCCGACGGCTACTACTTCATCGCGAAGTCAGTGCGCGGCAGTGCCGACTACGTCCGCTATCTCGACCGCCGCTTCAAGGACACGCCCTATTTGCGCCGGCGGATGGAAGGCGCGCTTCCGAACGGCCTGAAGTTCCTGCGACGGAGCCCGTCATTGCCGTCGAGCGTCGCCGGGGCAATGCGCCGCTATTTCGTAAGACAGGACCGGCGCCGGGTCCCGAGCGCAAAGGTCGTCGAGGACTATCTGCTCGACGTCGCTCCGGACCTTCTGGTCGTCTCACCGCTCGTCAACAAGCGCTCCTGGCAGACCGATGCCGTCAAGTCGGCGCAGAAGCTCGGGATTCCGGTCGCGCTGTGCGTCGCCAGCTGGGATCACCTCACCACCAAGGGGATGATCCGGCTCAAGCCCGACAAGGTGTTCGTGTGGAATCCCCTGCAGTTGAAGGAGGCGGTCGAGCTGCACGACGTTCCCGCCTCCGATATCGTCGTCACCGGCGCGCAGCCCTTCGACAAATGGTTCGACCGCCGACCGTCCGCCGACCGCGAGCAGTTTCTGCGCAAGGTCGGGCTCCCCGCCGATCGCGGCTACGTCCTGTTCGTCGGGTCCACCAGCTCGATCAGCGAGCCGAGCCGCGAGGTCGACTTCGTCAAGCGATGGATTGCGCGTCTGCGATCGAGTGATGGTCCGCTTCGCGACATCTCCGTGTTCGTGCGGCCGCATCCCTTCAACTGCTCGCTGTGGAAGGACACGGAACTCGACGACCCACATGCGGTGATCTACCCGAAGGCGGGGGCAAACCCTGTCGACGAGGGCGACCGCGCCGATTATTTCGATACGATCCATCACGCCGACGCCGTGATGGGGATCAATACCAGCGCCATGGTGGAGGCAACGATTCTCGGCCGCCCGGTGCTCAGCGTTCTCGATGGAGACTTCGAGGATACCCAGGAGGGGACGCTCCACTTCCAGTATCTCCTGCCGAGGAATGGCGGTTTCCTCGAAGTGGCGAAGACGCTCGACGAGCACATCGCCCAGCTCGCCCGGGTCATCGAGGATCCGGCACCCTACCAGGAACGCGTCTCGTCGTTTGTCGACCGCTTCGTGCGACCGCTCGGCCGGGACGTGAACGCAACGGAGCGGCTGACCAGCGAACTCGAGTCCATGGCCCGTCCGGTTGCCGCCGAGAAGGATCGTCGCGCCGCCGTTTCGCCGGCCAAGGAAGGCGGCGCAGCTGCTCTCGCCCGCGAGGCAGGCCGTTGACCTCGACGCGCCCCCCGTCCGGAACGCGTCGGCTGGCGATATGACGACGTTGCCGTCGCCGGTCGTGCCAGCGTCTGCGGGCGCCGTCGCCACAGATGCGTCCGATACGGCAGACTCGTTTGCCATCCGAGCCGTCGATCTCACCCGGGAACCGCTCAACAACCTTCCCAAGCATGCGGGCGAGGCCACGAGGACGCGGTTCAAGAATGTGGGCCGAACGCTGGGCGGGATGCTGCGCGGTGGGCCAAAAAGGACCGACGACGACAAGGGCGCGCAGAATCTGCTCGACAACGTCTCCTTCGAGATCGCCCAGGGTTCGGTCACGGCGATCCCGGGAGCCGACCAAAGGGCCATGGAAGCCCTCGGGCGCATGCTGACGGGCTCGCTTCAGCCGACGGGGGGGCGGATCGAGGTCCGCGGTTCGATCGCGGGGCTGATGCGGGTCGGCGAGAATCTGGACGACGAACTCACCGCCCATGAGATCATCCGCAAGGAGGCCCGCTATCTCAATGTCGATGAGGACAACGAGGAAGCGTTTCGCGACGAGGTGCTGGAGTTCGCGGGGCTTCGCGATTTCGAAGACGTCCAAGTCCGGCGCTACTCTACCGGTATGGCTCTCCGCCTCGGTCTGTCGATGATCCTCGTTGCGCGGCCGGACACGGTCGTGATGGGGGACATTCTTGGTGTCGGCGATCTCGATTTCCGGCAAAGAACCTGGGAGCGCGTCAAGCGGATGTCGGAGGAGGGGACGACGTTCCTTCTGATCGGTCCCGGCTATACCGCGGACGACACCGCCGACCGCCGCTTCCTGATCGAACGCGGCAAGGTTACCGGCGACACGACGGTCAAGGCATCCGAGGAGTACATCCCCGAGGGTCCGTCCACGCACACCTGGCATCAGGGCGAGACCTTCGTCGACAACATCGTGATGGCGGTGCAGTCGGTGAATGCGCGTGCCCCGACCGAGCGGCGGAGGCGCACCGAAATCCGGATTCGTATGGCGGCCAAGGTCGAGTCGCTGAACGTGCGGGTCGTTCTCGACCTCTTCCACGAGCAGACGCTGGTGATGAGGAGCGTGACGCCGCAGGTGATCGCCATCGAACACCCCTGCGCCTTCCTTGTCACCGTGACCATCCCGCCGGTTCTCGCCGCGATCCCGTACAGGGTGCGGCTCGCGGTCCATGGCGAGCATGAGGGGCGGACGAGGACGTTGATGCTGAACCCTGCCCTCAGCGCCATCCCGACGAAGCCGGCTCATGCCGCGGATATGGATACCGTGCCGGTCATACAGCCTGCCTGGGCGTGGACCATTCGGCCCTTTGAACTCGCCCCTCCGGCCGACCCCGAAGGCGGCCAGCGGCGACGACGGCGCGGGGCCGGTCGGCGCCGTGCCGACGATGAGAGCACCACAAGCGCTGGCGGTGAGACGCCGGTCACGGGATCGGGCGACAACGGCGCGGCCGCCGACGGTCCGGCCTCGACGAAGGAAGCCGAGACGAAGGGCGACGGCACTGAAGCGGACGGCGGCGGAACGAGCGGCGACGCCCGAGCCGCCCGACGTCGCGCCCGCATGGAAGCGCCTGCGGGCAGCGCCGGTGCTGCCGGCAGGACGCGCCGGCGGGCGAGGAACAGAGCCGGTGCGAACAAGCAGTCCGAGGAAACCGCCCATTGACCAGGCCCGGCCGGATCTCCGTCGTCAACCTGACGAAGGTGTTCGACCTGCAGAAGCGCCGGAAGGGACGATCCGGCGTTTCGTCTCGCGAGGTCATGGCACTGATGCAGATGTTCCGTGCCGTGTTCCGCCTCGGGGTCAAGGAGCATCGCAGGTTCTATGCGCTCCGCAACATCTCGCTCGATGTCGGGTCCGGCGAGATCATGGGCATCATCGGACGGAACGGTGCGGGCAAGAGCACGCTCCTGAAGATACTCGCGCGGGTCATCGATCCGACCGAAGGATCGATCCGCGTCGAAGGCCGGGTCGCTTCGCTGCTTGAACTCGGCGCCGGGTTCAACGCTGAATTGACCGTTGCCGAGAACATCTCGCTCCAGGTCTCCTTCCAGGGGGGCAAGGAGGATCCGGAACTCGTTCAGGAGATTCTCGAACTCGCCGACCTCGTCGACTATCGCGATGTGGAACTCGACGATTGCCCGGGACCGGCCGCCCCCCGTCTTGCCTTCGCCACGCTGGTCACGCTCGCCTCCGAGGTCGTGCTCGCGGACGAGATGCTGGCGGTCGGAAACCAGCAGTTCAAGCAGCTGGTGATCGACCGAATCCAGAAGGTCAAGGATGACGGCGGCTGCGTCCTCTTCGTCTCGCATGATCTCGACGCGATCACACGGCTGTGCGACCGGGTGATGTGGCTCGATCGCGGTGCCACGAAGATGGTCGGGCCGGCTCGGGAGGTCGTCGAGGCCTATGAAGCCGAGATCCGCGCGAAGACTGCCGCGCTCGACCCGGCCGGCGACGCGGCGGCACGGATCGTCGACCTTCGCCTAACGAGTACGTCCGGCCGCCAGATCGGAGCGATGTCGATGAAGAAGAGCGCCTATATCGAGTGTCTGTTCCAGCATCTTCGTCCGGCGATACCGCTGCGGCTCCGATTCGAGGTGAGGAGTGCCAGGAAGAAAGCGATCTACTCCGACATCCAGACGCTCGAAGCTTATGACGGCGACCCGAGCGCGCAGCGGGCACGGGTCAAGATACCCAGCCATTTCCTGAATGCGGGGTCCTATATCGGCAGAGCGGTGATAAGATGGGAGGCCGAGGACGGACAGCGGCGCGAGGTCCAGGACAAGGTCGAGTTCACCGCCGCCGACACCGAAACGGAAAGCTCGATCTGGGGCGATTATGAGGGTGACCGACGCGGTCTCATTGCACCGCGGCTGAACTGGTCCCATCGCGTGACGCGACTGCGCGAACCGCGGGAAGGAGAGCAGGGTGAGCAATGATCTGATCGTCATCGAAGCAAGGCCGACCTCGATCGTCGGCCGCTTCAGGGATGCGTGGAAGTATCGGCGCTACTATCCGATCCTGCTCAAAGAGATCACGATGCGGAAGTTCCGCAATACCGTGCTCGGTTTCTGGTGGCTGATCATCCGGCCGCTGATCCCCGTCGTGATCGCCATCGTGACGTTCACATACTTCATCGAAATGGACACCGGAGATCTGCCCTACGGCATCTTCTTCATGGCCGGCTTCATCGTGTGGAATGTCGTGGAGAGCACGCTGCAGTTCATGGCGCGTACGATGATGTGGACGCGCAACATCATGAAGAAGATGTATCTGCCGAAGCTGCTGATTCCGTTTGCCTCGATCGGCCCGCCGGCGATCGAACTCGGCATCGTCATTATCGCCTTCTTCGTGCTGCTCGGATACTACTACTACACCGTCGACATCTTCTATCTTCAGTGGGACATCGGCCTGCTGCTCTTCCCCGTCTGCGTATTCCTGGCGGCCGCGCTGTCGATCGCGATCGGGAGCGTGATCGCAATGGTCGCGCTGGTGATGCGCGACATCATCTATTCGGTGCGATACGTGATGCAGCTCATCATGTTCATCACTCCGGTGATTTATCCGTTGTCCGCCGTGCCGGAGGACGTGCAGTGGGTGTTCATTGCGCTCAACCCGATGACGGGCGTCATTGAGACAAGCCGCTGGGCGCTCACCGGGTTCGAGTCCTTCGACCCGATCCTGCTCCTCATCAGCGTGATCCAGATCACCCTGATCTGTCTGCTGTGCCTGACCTTTTTCTCACGCGCCGATTCCTACCTCTCGGACATCGTCTGAGGGGTAGGCCGTGGCGCGAATCGCGTCGGGCACTTGCGGCGCGGGGGCGGGCAGGCGCTTCACGCGATCGTAGAAGATGCGGTCGAGCCAGACCGGATCGTGGTCGCGGCGATGGCGCGCCAATTCGGCAAGGAGGCTGACGTCCGCCGGCACGTGGGTCCGGCGCTTCTCACGCACCTCGATCAGGTGCGCCCCGTATTGGTGGCGACAATAGTCGAGGAACGCCGGATATTCCGAAGTCGGGAACAGCGTGAACCGCTTGAGCGTCCTGTCGATCAGCTCGATCAGTCGATCCATCTTCGCTGCGTCCGCCGGCGGATCGACCGGCAGGGCAATGAGCGGGGCAAAGAACGAGCGGAGTTGCGGATTGTTGAACTTCGGGTGGCGGAGAACCGCCTCGACGGAGCCCCTGTGGGCGATCTCGTGCCGGGCGAAATCGGCATGGAAGGCGGCGTAGGATTCGTAGTGCTCGTCAGGATCGCGGATGAGCGAAACGATCGGCTCGTCGATGGCGTCGGCAAGGAGCGCGGTGTAGTGGCTGGCGAGTACCTCGATGCGGTTGCCGGCCGCGACCATGTCGTGAAGCTCGGCGAGGCCTCTCGGCCAACGGTGCGCTGCCTTGAGGTCGACGCGGACGTTCGGCACAACCATGCGGCCGGCGCCATGCTCGCGCATGAAATGGCGCATGGCATAGCGGAACGAGGTTCCCGCCGTCTTCGGTGTATGGTGGAAATAGAGTGGACGGCGAAGGATCGCGCGGTCGGGCGCCGCGGAAAAATAGACCTCGAGGGAATTGCTTGACGACATCCCGCTCCCCGATACGGGGCGAAGGCCCGCCCCGGAGCCGCCTCCGATCAGTGTCCGGCAATCTATGCTGGCGGCTCGCGGCTGTCACGCGCCCTCGGGCGAACCCTTAAAATAGTGTTAGCGCCATTGCTCAAATGACAGGCCTTTATCTGCTCGCCCCGATCGAGCCACGCGAAAAGGAGGCGTGGCGACGATCCAGTCATGTCGGCGTCTCGGCCGTGCTGGCGTCGTCGGAGGCCGAGGCCCGGCGGTCTGCGGCCGAGGCGTTCAGCGAAGGCGCCGACGATGCGCCCTGGCTCGATCCGCAACTCAGCTTCTGCACCCCGGCCGAGAGCGCCGGCGATGGCAGTGGGCTCTACTATGCCGCCGCTGCGCGGATGAAGGGGCCGAAACGGCCGCCCGAGGGAGCGATTCCGGTCGACACGGACCTCGTCGGACCGGGGGCGTTCACCGCGGCGCCGGCGCTCACCCCGGAGGAACGGCGGCGTTACATCGCCGAGTCGCTCGATCCGGAGCGTGGCCTCCAAGAGGATGTCGAGCCGCGGGTCTTCCTCGGCCAAGCGGCCGACGCCACAATCCTCTCCTACCCGAAATCGGGGAAGACCTGGATCGCGTACCTCGTCACCAACTACATCGCGCGGCTTCTCGGCTTCCGCGAACTCTTCGACAAGCTGACCGCAGGCGAGGGCCTCAGCACATTCGCGCCCGAGGCGCGCCGAGGCTATCTCGGAGCTGTCGCGGCGCGTCGGACGCCCGAGCGCTGGGCGCCGCTCGTCCGCTTCATGCACCAGGATTCGCTGGGCTATCCCTATTTCGCGCCGAAGACGCTGGGTGCGCCCGGGACCGATCGCCACGTCATCCTCGTGCGCGATCCGCGCGACGTTCTCGTCAGCCACTACCACCACGTCGTTGTCAAGAACCGGGGCGTCTTCGATGCGCATCGGGACAAACCGACCATCGCGCCCGATACCGAGATCAGCGAGTTCATCCGGTCCGACTTCCTCGGTATCCGCCACCTCCTTGCCTACTATGCCGGCTGGTCGCGCTGGGCGGCCGCGAACGATGCCGCCATCACCTACTACGAGGACTTCATCGATGCGCCCGAGGATGCGCTTGCCGACCTTCTGCGCGCGATCGGCGTCGGCGATGTCCGGCCGGACATCGTTGCCGAAGCCGTTGCCGCTTCCGCGTTCGATCGCCTCAGTGCCGCGGAAAGCGACGCCAAGCGCGCCGAGGGCCGCAGCGACGAGGCGTCTTCGCGCCGGATGCGTCGCGGCAAGGCCGGCGGCTATGTCGACGAGATATCGGCCGAGGATGCCGCCTTTCTAACGCGCGTGATGGCGCGCGCCGACATCCCGGTCCTCAAGCGCTATTTGGCGTCCTGAGCGCGCCGCTTGGCCGGCGCCGGCTGCGGCGCTTGAGCCGATGGATTCCGGTTTCGGCCTCTGAGGCGCCGCAGTGCGGCGATCGCCAGGTGGTCGGCAAGGCCGAACGCGTCGAGCAGGAGCCGGCGAAGCCGGTTCGCGCTCGGCGCCGGCGCCACCGCGATTGCAGCGGCCGCCTCGACGGCCTCGACGAAGCGCGGCGTAGCCGCGATGTCGCGGCCATGAGGGCGGATGAATTCGGTGACGAAGGCGTCCGCCGCGCCGTCGCTCTCGCCCTGCCGCAGCGTCGCGGCGAGCATCGTAACGTGGTCGTCGAGACTTGCCGCCTCATGGAGGATTCGGCCTGCGGTCAGATAATGATAGTGCAGCGTCTGTTCCTGTCCGCCGGCGTGACCCGGGTCACGGATGGTGTGGCTTCCCTTGCCGAGAATCGAGGCTTCGACGAGGGCGCTGGTATTCAGCCCCACCACGACATCGCTGTGGAAAAGCGTGTCGAAGTAGAGGGCCTTCGCCTCTTCCGTGACGGGCAGGCCGCCGCGCTCGGGCGCCACGCTCACCGGCTCCCATGCCGTCTGGCGAAGAACACCATAGCCGGCAAAGTTCATCGGATGCGGGCGAACGAGAACGTTCGCGCCGGCGAGATGAGGGTCATCCGCGCCGCGTATCGCCGCGATCCAGCGCGCCACGAAGGCCGGCTCGTCAGTCGAGATCGCGGTCGACGAGCCGACATA
This sequence comes from uncultured Bauldia sp., assembly GCA_964611195.1. Taxonomy (GTDB): domain Bacteria; phylum Pseudomonadota; class Alphaproteobacteria; order Rhizobiales; family Kaistiaceae; genus JADLGL01. Next base: position 3,188 of record CAZSXA010000033.1, on the reverse strand, counting down.
GAGGAGGATCGGCCGTGACGGATCGAAACCATGCATGGCGCAGAACGCGTCGCGGCCGGTGCTCGGTTTCCGATCGAACCAATCATCGTGGAGTTGCGCCCCGGTGACGACGACCGAGGCTTCCGGCACGCCGTGGAGGTCGATCGCCTCGCGCTTCTGGATATCGTTCCAGACGAGAGCGCGGTCGATTTCGGCCTGAATGCGCGACTTGCTGGTGAGGTTGTCCCAACTGGCAACGGCAAGAACGGTCGGGATCGCGGCGGCGCGGGCGGCGCGCACCCAGTCGATCTGATCGGTCCTGAGGTCGACCAGCGGCGCGACTACGAGAAGATCGGGATTGATCGCATCTATCTCGGCGGCGATCGACCGGTCGACCGGGAGCGTTTCGTCCCAGAGTGCGAGCCGCCGGTCGGCCGCTGCGTTCCTGGCCGGGTCCCAGTAGCGCGACCGGTCATAGAGGCGTCGGGCGAGCGGCGTTGCTTTCGAGGCCGCGCGCCGACGAAGGCGATTGGCCGAGCGGAATGGCGGCGTGTAATAGCGCAGGATATCGCGGGCGGTGTGGATGTCGTCCGCGACCCGCTGGCGGAAATCCTGTCGTCCGTGGGCGGGGAGAAGCGAGATCGCCGGTCCGAGATCGCGTTGCAGCGCCTGGATCAAGGCGTGGACCTCGGGCGGCAGATGCTTGGCCGGATCGGCAAGCACGACGATGTCGTGGCCGCGACCGGCAAGGGCCCGTATCGGCGCCTCGAAATTGCGGAGATAGTAGAGATTCCGCAGGAGAAACAGGAGCCGGAGCGGTCGATCGGTCATGCGCCGCTCCGACCAGAGGCCGAGCGCCGCGAGGCCTGGGGCACCACAGTGCCGGGCGCCGGCCGCGAAGCCCGTCGTGCCAGATAGCGCGGTCGCAGATAGAGCGCAGCAAGCGGCCACAGCACGGCGAGCAGCGGCCACGACCAGAAGGGCCGACGTTCCGGTCGAGCCGGGATGGAGGCGACATCCTCGATGGCGGTGACGGCGATCGGCAGCGCCGGTTCGTCGTGGCCGTGGGGGCGAAGGAACGCAGTGACGAACTCATTCGCGCGTTCCTTCGGCCACGATCCCTCGAGCGCTTCGGCAAGGCGGGCGAAATGCTGCGCGGCCGAGGCTTCGTGTGAGACAAGCCCGCCATCGGCGAGATAGCGAAAATGAAGCGTCCCTGTTTGCGAGGCAGTGATCTCGGGGTCCGACACCGCGAGACAGGGCCGCTCGAGGATGCCGGCTTCAAGGAACACCGACGTGTTGATGCCGACGACGGCGTCGGAATGCGTGAGCGTATCGAAATAGGAGCGGCGGTCGGCCTCCTCGATTGTCGCCGTCGGGTTGCCGGGCGCAATGACCACCGGCCCAAGCCGGCCGAGATCGGCGTTCTGCCAGCGTCCGGCATTTGCCGGGTGCGGTCTGATCACGATTTGCGCGCCCCGAAGCCCGGGCTGTCCGCTGACGCGAAGGCCTTCGAGCCAGCGCGATACGACCGGGATTTCGTCGGCGCAGATGAACGGCGCCGAGCATGCGTAGAGAACAATCGGACGCTCGGGTTCGAGCCCGAGTTCGGCGCAGAACGCCGCGCGATCGCGAGACGGCTGCCAGGCATACCAGTCGTCATAGGGCTGGGCCCCGGTCACGACGATGCGGTCCGGATCGACGCGGTGAAGCGTGGTCGCCTCGTCGCGCTGGAACGCGTTCCAGACGATGCAGCGGTCCGCGGCGATCTGAATCCGTCCCTTGGTCAGAAGGTTGTCCCAACTCGCGACGAGATGGCCGGTCGGAAGGCCAGCGGCCCGTGCCGCCTTCAGGATGTGGACCTGGTCGTAGCCGAGGTCGAGAAGCGGGCTGAACAGCACCGCGTCGGGCTGCTCGGCGTGGAGCCAGTCCATAACCCCGGGGTCGGCGGGCATAGCGCGCTCGCACGCGTCGAGCAGCGCGTCGAAGAAGCGCCGCCGCCGTCCTTTCGGCGAGCGGTCGCCGACGGCGGCACGGAAGCTCCGCGGCACACGCGCCGAGGCGCGCTCGATCAGGCGATCGGCGCCCTGGAACGCCGGCTGCTGGTAATGCAGGTAATCGCGAAGGGCGCGGATCGGATCGGCGGCCGCCCACCACCAGCCCGTCCGATGCGGCGCGTCGGTCAGGGCGACCTCCGGCGTGGCGGAGAGGACACGGGCGAACAGGTCCGCATCGCCGGGGCGTGCGAGGCTGAAGGCGACCCGGATCTCGTGCCCGTCCGCCGCGAGGGCGCGTAGAACCGCTCCGTAGTTACGGAGGTAGAACGCGTTGTTGAGGACGAACAGATACTTCATCCCGCGGGCCGGCCTGTTTCTTCGCGGCGAAGGTAGCAGGTCCCCCGCGGCAACCGAACCGTTTCAGCCGCGCTCGGCGACGAGGTGGCGGTAGTCCTTCAGCGTCGATGACGGCTTCTTCGGCCGGCGTCCGAGCATCCGGGCAACGAACTCGCGAACGACACGCCGCGGCGGCGGCTTCGGCGGCACCAGCGTCGGGTAGGAGTAAGGAAGGATGCCGATCTTGCGCGGCTTGGCGAAGTGCTCGGTGATCAGCGTCGAAACAGCAGAGAGTTCGGAATTGTAGCTCGAGCGGTCGCGGTTGAGGCTGTAGAGCCGGCTGCAGCCCATGCGGCTCAGATTCTTCAAGTAGCCGGCGACCTGTTCGGACGTCATTTCCTGGAACGAAACCATATTGATGGCGAGGTCGATATCGAGCTCGGCGTCGTCGAAGACGTAGTGCGGCAGGAAGACGAAGTCGAACTCGCGAAGGCGCGACCCGATCTCCTTCACGGAGACCTCGGGGTAGATGGCGAAACGCGCGTCCGGGAAGGTGGAGAGCAGGTATGTGGCCGAAAACAGCATGGTCTGCGGCAGGTCGACGACGACATAGGTCGTCGACGGGAAGAGCGTCTTGACCACCCGGCCGAACCCGCCCCAGCCGGCTCCGATCTCCAGCCACGTCTCGCTCCGCGACCGGTCATTCTTGATCTCGTCGATGAAGCCGGCGCGGTCGAGTGCGATCATGACCTCGAAGAATTTGAGCGCATCGACATTGATGAGACTGCCGTCGATCGGATGGCCGAAGCCGCCGAGCAGTTCGGCCTCGGGCACGAATAGATTCGAGTGGTCGAGCTTGGAGAGCCGCGCGAGTTT
>CAZSXA010000032.1:0-18244 GCA_964611195.1 uncultured Bauldia sp. | reverse complement strand
TCTACCCGGCCCTGACCGACGACGACGGCAACGTCATCACGTCGGAGCTCGGCCGCTTCATCCGCGGCGACCTTGCAGCCATCGCGGTTATGGAGAAGCAGGACGGCTGGGGCGCCGACTTCTCCGATGAACTCCGCAACGACGATTGGGATTTCAACATCTTCAGCGCTGCGACCGGCGAGCCGCTCGACACCGATCTCGACAATTGCCGCGCCTGCCACGCGCCGCTCGACGATCGCGACCACGTGTTCTCATTCCAGCACATCCCTGGCGGCCTCGCCGCCATGGCGGCAGCTGTAATGGATGGCGGCGGCGGGATGTAACCCACCCCGCATTGCTCCAGACGGGGCGGGCGAAGCCGACAGCCGAGCCCGTCCCGCACTCGAGCCGATTGCGGCGAACGCGCCGACGGTACAATACTTCCTTTCAGTCCCAACCACGCCCGAGGGTCTCCTGCGGGCGTTGTCCGAGAAGGAGGAAGAGGTATGGCGCGCCTTGTCCATTTCGACGTTTCGGCCGACGACCCGGAGCGGGCGGCCAGGTTCTATCGCGATGCCCTCGGCTGGGAGTTCCAGAAATGGGAAGGTCCGATGGACTACTGGCTGGTGACAACCGGGCCGGACAGCGAACCGGGCATCAACGGCGGCCTTGCGCCGCGTGACGGAAGCTTCGGTGGCGGTCCGGGCGGTTTCACCTGCACCCTCGACGTCCCCGATCTCGACGCGGCCGTTGCCAGGGTCGAAGCGGCGGGCGGCAAGATCACGGTGCCGAAAATGGCGGTTCCGGGCGTCGGCTGGCTCGTTTATGCGAACGACACCGAGGGCAACACGTTCGGCATGATGCAGAACGACCCTTCCGCGGCCTGAGCAACCGGAAGCACCCGGCCGAAGGCCTGCTCTCGCCTCGCGCCCCCAAACGGGCATGCACCAGCGGATACCCGGCCAACGCCCAGAGCCGGCGTCCCAGTTGCGAATGATTTGCATAAGCGTTCGCAACTGGCTATATGTGCCATCGTTGCTGGAACACCCCGCCCATCACAGAAGTTCTGCCCCTTAATGGCCCGTTTCGCCTTTCTCGCCGCCATCCTGCTCGGCCTCGCCATCGGTCCGGCCGCCGCTACCGACCGTCTCTCCGTCGTCGCCACCACGGGCATGATCGCGGATGCCGCGCGTCAGGTCGGCGGCGATCTCGTTGAGGTCGAAGCATTGATGGGGCCCGGCGTCGACCCGCATTCCTACCGTCAGACCCGGACGGACATCGTCGCCATGACGCGCGCCGATCTGGTCCTTTGGCACGGGCTCTATCTCGAGGCGCAGCTCGAGGAGTTCCTGCTCCAGCTCGGCGAGCGCCAGACCGTCGTCGCCGTCGCCGAGGCGCTGCCCCGCGACGTGCTCGTCGGTCATGACGACTACGACGACAAGTTCGACCCGCATGTGTGGATGGATCCCGAACTCTGGACCGGCGTCGTCACCTCCGTCGAGGCAGCGCTCTCTGCAGCGATGCCGGAAGCAGCGGAAACCTTTGCCGCCAACGCCGAGGCCCATCTCGCCGAGATCGCAGAGCTGACCGAGTATGCCGCCGGCGTCCTTGCCACGGTTCCGGCCGAGCAGCGGGTGCTCGTCACCGCCCACGACGCTTTCAACTATTTCGGCCGTGCTTACGATTTCGAGGTCGTCGGCATCCAGGGCATCTCGACGGAAGGCGAGGCCGGCCTCGCCCGAATCCGCGAGATCGTCGATATCCTTGTCGAGCGCGAGGTCGCCGCGGTGTTCGTCGAATCTTCGGTGTCCGACCGCAACATCCGCGCATTGATCGAAGGCGCCGATGCGCGCGGCCACGACGTTGATGTCGGGGGCGAGCTCTTCTCCGACGCAATGGGCGAGCCTGGCACCTATGAAGGTACCTATATCGGCATGATCGACCACAACGCGACGACGATCGCGCGCGCCCTCGGCGGCGAGGCGCCGGCCGGCGGCATGCGCGACCTCCTGGCGGAGGATTGAGCAACCATGAGCAACGCATCCGTCGACCTCGCCGCTACCGACGGCCGCACTGTGACAAACGCTGCGCCCTCGCCCGCGACGGCGCTGGCGATCCGCGGGCTCACCGTCTCCTATGGCGACAAGCCGGCGGTGTTCTCGGTCGATGCCGACTTTCCGGCTGGCTCGATGAGCGCGATTGTCGGCCCCAACGGCGCCGGCAAGTCGACACTCCTCAAGGCGGCGCTGGGCGTGGTGCCCCGCATTTCCGGTGACGTTGCCTTCTTCGGCGAACTGCTCGGCAAGGCGCGGAGCCGGGTCGCCTATGTTCCGCAACGCGCCAGCGTCGATTGGGATTTCCCCGCCCGCGTCGTCGATGTCGTGCTGATGGGGCTCTACCGGGAGCTCGGACTGCTTCGCTTCGCACGCCGCCGCCACCGCGACACGGCAATCGCCTGCCTCGACCGCGTCGGCATGGCGGACTTCGCCGACCGCCAGATCGGCCAGCTCTCCGGTGGCCAGCAGCAGCGCGTGTTCCTCGCCCGCGCCCTTGCCGAAGCGGCCGATCTCTACCTCCTCGACGAGCCGTTCGCCGGCGTCGATGCCGCCACCGAGAAGACGATCATCGACGTCCTCAAATCGCTGAAGGGCGAGGGACGGACGGTCGTCTGCGTCCACCACGATCTCGCGACCGTCGTCGACTATTTCGACCGCGTGCTGCTGCTCAACATCCGCAAGATCGCCGAGGGACCGGTTGCCGAGGCCTTCACCGCCGACGCCCTTCAGTCGACCTATGGCGGGAGGCTCGCCGGCGCGCATATCGACCAGCTCAAGCTGCCGGCCTGAGGCGCGGCATGAGCGAGTTCATCGAGGCGCTCCTGCTCCAGTCCGGCTACAACGCCGCGCTCGTGGGGATCGGCGCGGCGCTGCTCGGCATCGCCGCCGGCGCCGGCGGCACGTTCATGTTTCTTCGCAAGCGTGCCCTTGTCAGCGAGGCCGTCGCGCACGCGACGCTGCCCGGCATCGGCATCGCCTTCATCGTCATGGTGGCGTTCGGCGGCGACGGACGGAGCCTCTTCGGTCTCATGCTCGGCTCGGCTGTCGCAGCGGCGATCGGTCTTTTCATCGTCGAATGGATCGGCCGGCGCACGCGCCTTGCCGAGGATACCGCGATCGGTGCGGTGCTGTCGGTGGCCTTCGGCATTGGCGTGGTGATCCTCACCGTCATCCAGACGATGTCCAGCGGCCGCCAGGCGGGGCTCGAGGATTTCCTGCTCGGCTCGACCGCCGGCATGCTCTTGCAGGATGCGATCATCATCGGTGTCGGTGGCGCATTGGCGGTGGCCGTCGTGTTTCTCCTCCGCCGACCGATGACGCTCGTCGCCTTCGACGCCGAATACGCCGCCTCCTCGGGCACCAATGTCCGTCTCGTCGACTTCGCGATGATGGGCCTGGTGATGGCTGTCACCGTCGTCGGCCTGAAGGTGGTCGGCCTCATCCTGATCGTTGCACTCCTGATCATCCCGCCGGTGACGGCGCGGTTCTGGACCGAACGGACCGACAGCGTGCTGTGGATCGCCGGCGCCATCGGCGGCGTCTCCGGCTATGTCGGAGCGGCGATATCGGCCTCGATGCCGGATGCGCCGACCGGGCCGATCATCGTCCTCGTCAGCTTCGCATTGTTCGCAGCCTCGCTGTTTTTCGCGCCCAATCGCGGTGTTGTCGCCGCTGCCTTCCGCGCGCGGCGTTTCCAGGTCCGCGTTCATCGGCGGCAGGGGCTTCTGGCCCTGGCCCGTGGCGAAGCGATCCATGATCCCTTTACCATCCGTGTCCTTCGCCGCGAGGGGCTGATCCGCCCCGACAGGGTGGCGACGGAGCCCGGCCGCGCGCAGGCGGCGAAGGCTCTCCGTGACGAGAAGCGCTGGGAAATCGCCCGCGGCGTTTATCAGGATGACAGCGTTTCCGGCCGCTATGACGGCCTCACCCCTATCGAGACCGTGCTGACGCAGGACGAGATCGCCGAGATCGACCGCCGGATCGGCCCGCCCGTGGCAGTCGGAGGAGCGGCGTGATGGGAGCGGAGTTCGTCCAGCTCAGCCTGACGCCGATCCTCATCGGCACGCTCGCGGCGATCGCCTGCGCGCTGCCCGGCAACTTCCTGATCCTTCGCCGTCAGGCTCTTGTCGGCGACGCCATCAGCCATGTCGTCCTTCCCGGTATCGTCGTTGCCTTCCTTCTCACCGGCGTCATCGCGACCTGGCCGATGATGCTGGGCGCCGCAGGCGCCGCGATTGTCGCCGTCATCCTCATCGAGGCAGTTCGACGGCTCGGCCGCATCGAGCCGGGCGCGGCCATGGGCGTCATCTTCACGGCGATGTTCGCCGCCGGCGTCTTGATCCTCGAACAGAGCGACACGAGCTCGGTCCACATCGACGTCGAGCACGCGCTCTACGGCAACCTCGAAAGCCTCATCTGGTTCGCTGCCGATGGCTGGCAATCGCTGACCGACGCTGCCGCGCTCGCCGACCTGCCGCCCGAACTGCCGCGGATCGCCGCGGTCACGGCGCTGATCGTCGTGCTGATGATTGTGTTCTGGCGCCCCCTGAAGCTCTCGACCTTCGACGAGGGCTATGCCGCGACGCTGGGTATTCCGGTCTCGGTTCTGGGGTTCGGTCTGGTGATCGTCGCTGCTGTCGCGGCCGTCGCGGCCTTCGACGCCGTCGGCTCGATCATCGTCATCGCGATGTTCATCTGCCCGCCGGCGGCTGCGCGCATGATGACCAACCGGCTCGAGCGGCAGGTGCTGTGGAGCGTCGTCTTCGCCGCAATCTCGGCGATCCTCGGCTACGTCTTCGCCGGCTACGGCCCGGGCTGGTTCGGCTCGGACAACGCCGTCAGCGCCGCCGGAATGATAGCGACAGTCTCCGGCGTCATCCTCGCGCTCGCGGCGCTCTTCGGGCCGCATCGCTCCCGCATCGGCGCGCCGCGCGAGGCCGCCATCAAGAGCTGAGACAATCGGTCAGTCCTTGTTCTCGACGACGCCGATATAGGGCAGTTGCCGGAACGTCTGGCCGATATCCATGCCGTAGCCGACGACAAACTCGTCCGGGCAGACAAAGCCGACATGATCCGGCTCGACGGCGCGGGCACGCTTTCCCGGCTTGTCGCAGAGCGCCGCGATGACGACACGGCGGGCGCCGCCCTTGATCAGGCGGTCGCGAACGAAGGCGAGCGTCCGCCCGGTCTCGATGATGTCGTCGACGACCAGCACGTCGCGCCCCGCGATGTCGGCGCGAATGTCCTGAATCACCTCGACCGAGCCGGAGGAGACCGTGCCGCTGCCATAGCTCGACAGCGTGATGAAATCGATCTCGGCGGCGACGCCGATTTCGTGCAGCGCGCGCACCAGATCGGCCGCGAAGACAAAGCCGCCGGTGAGGATCGGCACCACGACGAGATTGCGATATCCGGCCGCCGCGATCTCGGCGGCGAGCTCGGTGTTCCGTGCCGCGATCTCCGCCGCTGTGAACAGCGGACGGATTTCGCGCCGGTCAGCGCCGGTGACCTTTACGGATGGCGACGAGTTCAAGCGGATCCCCCGCGGTCGGTACGGGCGGAGGATAGCCGCCCCGGGCGCGTCAGGTCGAGCCGCAACTCTGCGCAGCGCCGCCGCTTTCTACCGGCATTGCCGCGTCGGCTAGCAGACGGCGGCATCCATCAGCATATGCGGCCGCATCGGCGTGAAGTCGATGAGGAGCATCGTCCGCCGTCCCGCATCCGCATTGGGGGCAAGCTCCACGGCATCGACGTGATGCGCGACCCGGTCGTCGCGAACGATGTAGCCGTCGAGTGGCCGTTCGAGCGTGAACCCCGCTCGGATCGCTCCTGCCGGAACATCCGAGATCGCGCGACCCGCCCATTCCGGATCGGTGATGTGGTTCTCGCCGCCGGTGACGCCGGAGCGATGAATGAGATGGGCGCAGGTGTAGTGCTCGCCGTCGCGGTGCACGCAGTTCGGGCTGGCCGCCGCCGGCTGCCCGACCCGCGGCCGATGGTCGACCAGATGGACGCCGACCTGGATGGGCGACGCGCGCTCCTCCTCGGTGAAGGCGGTCTGGTCGAAATCGAAGCGGATGATGCGGTCGAGCCAGTCGGCGGCCAGCGTCTCGGCGTCGAGTGCCGGGAACCAGCGTCCGACGCCGGCTTCGTCGACGTTGAGCGTCGCCGGTTGCTGGTACATCTGCAGCGCCTCGCCGCTCTCATCGATGCGCGGCGGCGCCGTCAGCAGCAGGCCGGTCCACGGCAGCATGAAGAGCCGCGCATAGCGGCGGAAGCGGAAGCGCTCGGCGCAATAGGGGTCGGGCGGAAGATCCGCCGTCGCCGCCTCCAGCATCGCCGCCGCATGTGAAACGAAGTCAGCGGGCCCGAGTGCCTCGCGCGGCACCCGCGCGAACCCCTGACGGACAAGATCGGCGCCGGCCGTCGCAACGGGAGGCGCGCTGCGCCCCGGTTCGCCGAGGGCACGACGATCGGATGTCGGTCGTGTCGCGGCGCGCTCGCGCTGTTCGGCTAGGTCGACGGCCATATCGCCCCGTCCGTTGAGATCAGACTTCCTCGGCCGAACCTGTCACTGCACAGTCGGCTGAAGAACAAACATTCGCGTGACCAGCTTCACGAAGCTGACAGGCTCGCGTCCCCAGGCAGCAAGCTCGTCGCGAACGGCGTTGAAGTCGAACGCGAACATCGCCGACCGCTCCGCGAGGTCCACCCACATGCGAAACACCCTGATGATGTCGTGATCGGCGAATGGGCCGACAAGGGTCGTCGCCGCCTCGACCTCCTGCTCGAGCCGCCAGGGCTCGCCGGTCGCTGCGACGAGGCCGGCGATGTCGCCGAGGAGCTGACCCTTGAGGCCACCACCCGCGGCGCTCGCCGCGTTGTAGGCGCCCAGCATCTGCAAAAAGGTCGTGGGTAGCGGAATCATCATCGACCGCTCCAGATCGGACTCGATGACGACGAGCGCGCCGCCCGGCGTCAGCGCCCGCCGCGCCTGCCGCAGGATGGCGCCGAAATCGCCAAGATGCTGCACGAGGTAGCGCATGATGAGGACGTCGCCTGTCGGCGGCGAGCCGGCAAAGAAGTCCTCCGCCCGGAACTCGATCTCCGGATAGCGGGCGGCAGCAGCAGCCGTCAGAGCCGGGGAAATATCGATCCCGAGATAGCCCTTGTCGGGGAAGAAGTCCGCGAGACGAGAGACGTAGTAGCCGTTGCCGCAGCCGGCATCGATGACATGCTCGGCCCGGCTCCACGAGTTGAGCCGCATCAGCAATTCGAGCTCGGTGGCGATGGTCACGTCGACCTGATTGACCAGCAGGGTGTCCCAGTCATCGGCGGCCGGTTGCGCCGACGTGTCGAGAAAGCGCTTGTTCGCGGCGACATCAATGTTCATGCTCATATCACTCTGGGGCCTTTGGTTTGGGGGAGCCGGCCTTGCATCCACCATTTGAAGGATTGATCCAGTCGACCGCGGGGCCCGCGTTCGTCCGGGCGATCGGGCACGGCCAGCGTCTGCTGGTGTTCCACGGCGGGCCGGGCTTCGACCACACGTCGATCATCGACGGCGTACGCCCGATCTCGGGGCAGCGAACGCTTGTCTTTTTCGACCAGCTTGGCTGCGGCGCGACACCCGCGCCCGACGGACCGGTCACCGCCGAGGCGACATTCGCCCACGCTGCCGCGATACTCGAAGCCCTTGCGGATGACGGTTTCGGTATCCTGGCCTTCTCCTGGGGTTCGGTCGTCGCAGCGGCAGCTGTGGCAGCGCAATCGGGCTTCGAAGCTGCAGAGACCATCCTCATTTGCCCCTCGCCGATCGACTCGGAGAGCTACGCCAAGGCGCGAACCGCGATCGGCAGCCGCATCCCGCCCGAGGCGATGCAGGAAATGATGGCAATGCTGGAGGCGGGCGCCGGGGGCGCGGAGGCCTTCGCCAGGGTCCTCCCCTATTATGTCGCAGACCCGGAACATCCGTTGCCGCCCATCGCCGTCAACCCGGCGACTTACGCATCGGTCGACGCCTCTCTTGGCCCTTTCGACTTCCGCGATGCGCTTGCGCGGATGGGCCGGATCACGGTCATCCGTGGGGAGGAGGACTACGCCGAGGAAAGCGCGATCGCTCCTGTGCTCGACGCGGCGGCGAGACGGATCGACATCGAATGCGCCTGCCACTTCCCGTTTCTCGAACAGCCGGAGGCGTTTCGCGAGGCGCTCCTCGAGGCCGTCGCCGACGGCGACGCCAGCACCGGAATCCAGCACTGATTCCTCCCTCGGATACACGTCCTGCCACTCCTTAGTTGCGCTGGGATAGGTCGCCGCCCTCACGCGGCAGTTCTTCGGCAAGCGCGTTGTTGGCAATTGAAAGGCAGTAGGCCACGAAGGACAGGTTGAGGCCCGCGGCCTCATCTTCGCAGTACTTCACGAGACGCTTCAGTGCTTCTACGCCGTTGGTATCTTGCACTTTACTCCTCCTTGGCGCCGAACGAGCACCATTAAGCTTCAGCTCACTAGGCTGAATTTTTCTGTTGTCAGCCATTTTATCGTTTCTGCTGTTGAAAGAACGCTCGAATATTGTCTTATGATTTCGCCGGCAAACGCATTTGTTTGCCGTGCGTTGGCGCTGCCCAGGGGCCGGCTCCAGCTTGCGTCCGAAACGAAGCAGCACGCATGCTGGCGATGGAAGCTGTCGACGGCGGTCGCAAGGCAGGCGCCGCTCGACGTCAGGCCGACGATCACGATGAGCGGATCGTCGATATTCTCGGCCATGTCTGCGAACGGATCGGCCGAATAGCAGGACGGCAATGACCGCTCGAACACCATCTCCGAAGGCAGCGGCTTGAACTCGTCTATCCACGAGGCAAACGACGTCGCCGCGTTGAGATAGGCGTCGCGCCTGAGCTGCCTGAAATGGGCGATCGGCAGCCGCTGCTCCCGCGCAAAGGCCAGAATCCGCCGGCAGTTCCCCATCCACGGATCGGTCTCCTCGACCGCCAGGGCCCGTCCCGGCGAGACGTATTCAACCTGGAGATCGACGAAGCATATCAAGGGCTGGCTGCGCGGGCGGAACCGCGAAATCGGAACGACGTTCATGCGGCGCTCTTGGTTTCCCGTTGACCGTTGAGGGGGTTGGTGGGCGGACGCGCCGCCGAACTGTCGAGGATGCCCGGATTGCTCCATTCGCCTTCCGGCCGGATGATCTCGTAGGGGTCGGAATCGACCGTAATCGGGTCGGGATGCGGTTCGAGCTCGATCACCATCTCGGTGTAGGAGAAGTCGGAGAAGACGAGCTTGCGATCCGGACCGAGCGGCTTCGCGCCGAAATGGGCCCAGAAATCGACAAGCCGATCCTGAGCGTGGCCATAGATGCGGCGGAATCCCTTCTTCCGCGCCATCTCGATGCCCGCCTGGACCATCATGAAGGAGAGCCTGCTGCGGCGATAAGGCTGTCGTACCGCGAGGCGTTCCAGCTTGCAGAAATCGCCGAAGAATCGCGCGCGGATGCAGGCCGCCGGTTCGGACCCGACCATGCCGATGAGGTGCAGCGAGCAGAGGTCGTTGCCGTCGAACTCCTCTTCATACGGACAGACCTGATCGGTCAGGAACACCGCCGAGCGGATGGCGGTGACCTGCATCAGATCTTCCAACGTCCGCGCGACCTTGATGATCGGCCGGGTCTGGTTCGGGCGGCTCTCGGCCGCGCGCCGTTCGTGCCATTTGGTCGAGTAGATCGGTTCATTGCGCATTGCAGTGTCCCCTTCACGCTACGGCAATGGTGGGTTGAGGCCGGTTGCTGTGTCTCTGGAAACGGTGGAGCGGCGTGTTTGCGACCGGCTCGAAGCCGATATTGCGGGCAAACCGCTCGCCGGCTTCGGTGGTGGTGCGGGTGAAGATGTCGGCGCGCGCGTAAGCCGGCGAGCGCAGCCACAGGCTGACGATCCGGAATGCCTCGGAAGCGAGTCCGGGCGTCGCGATCGCCCACAGATAGACCGCAGCGGCAGTCTCGCCGCGGCGCACGAGATGCGCCGGGTCGGGCACCGATGCATCGAATCGGTTGCCGAGAAGCGCGGTCGCGCCACGATTGTTGAGAAGAAGCATCGCGAAAACGCCGCACGGCCGGTTGCCGGAATAGACGCCCCAGATCGAATCGGGATTGTGGCGATAGACCCGCCTGATCGCGGGTTCCGCCGCAGCCAGCGGCGGGATGAGGCGCTGCGCCAGCGCAATGAGATCCTTCAGTTCGCCGGGCTCGGCTGGCCGCGCCGCCATTCGCCGCGCAGGGACGAGTGCCAGATCGTCGAAGTCCGGGCGATGCAGGCTTGCAGCGCCTTCGCTCTTGACGCCCGGTCTCTCGTGCTCCTTCATAAGTATTCTGCCTCGATCATCATGGTTAATGGCGAGGATTGCCCAAGGGCGGGGGGTTTGTATGCAGCAAATGGTGCAAGGGGGCGTTGCACAGATGCAGCATCCGGACGCGGCGTCTTTCGTCGACGAGATTCCCTGGGATGACGTCCGCGTGTTTCTGCGCTGCGTCGAGGGGCGGTCGTTCCGCCGGGCGGCGGATCAACTCGGGCTCAATGCCTCCACCGTGGCCCGCCGCATCGATGCCCTCGAGCGGCGGCTGGGCTATCGCCTGTTCAATCGTGTGACCGAGGGCCTGCTGCTGACAGTGGATGGCCGTTCGCTGACGGACAGCGCCCGTGCCATCGAGCGCTCATTCTTCGACTTCTATCGCCGCACCGAGGCCCCGCGCTCCGATCATCGCGGTGTGGTCAAGGTGTCGATAACCGAAGGGCTCGGCACCTATTGGGTGATGCCGCTGCTGGTCGACTACACCCGCCAGCATCCAAGCCTCATCGTCGACCTCAACTGCGCGGTCGAGAATGCCGATGTCCTGAAATGCGAGGCCGATCTCTCGATCCAGTTCGTCCGGCCCGAAGCGCCGGACCAGAAGGTCGTGCGGCTCGGCCGGCTCCACGCCTACCCCTTCGCGTCGCGGAGCTATGCGGAGCGTTTCGGACTGCCGGAATGCAAAGAGGACATGCGCGACCATCGCCTCGTCGACCAGGTCGGCAAGCAGATGGAGGACGGCGCCTGGGCCCGCCATCTCGGGCTCGACAGCGTCGAGGGGCTCGTCGGCATACGCTCCAATTCGAGTTCGTCGGTGTTCTATGCCGTCGAGCACGGCGCGGGGATCGGCGCGCTGCCGAGCTACGCGCTGGCCCTCGATGCCCCGGTGATCCCGGTCGACATCGGCGTTCACCAGCCGATCGATATCTGGCTCACCTATCACCCGGACGCGCGCCGGACGAAGCGCATCGCCCGCACCATCGACTGGTTCCGGTCGATCTTCGATTCGCAGCGTTATCCGTGGTTCCGCGATGAGTTCATCCACCCGCGCGACCTCGTCGCGATGGCCCCCAGCGGCACGGACATCCAGTCGGTGAAGGGCTCGTTCGCGGCCTCGCCGCGCGCCACCGAGGGTCGGCGTCGCCCTCGCGGCATCGGCAAGCGCGGCTAGTAGCGGACCGTCAGATCGTTGAGCCAGGTCGGGCCGTGGTCGATCCACCACTTCTCGATCTCGCGGTCGACGCCGGTGATGATCAGGATGCCGACCAGCAACAGCGCGCCGCCGAGAACGTAGCGCCCCACTCGCCCGGCCGAGAGCAAACGGTCGCGCCAGCGCATCAGCGCCGTTCGCGACAGGAGCCCGAGCGCGATGAGCGGAATCGCCGTGCCGATCCCGAACGCGATGAGGACAATCGTCGCCGACCCGACGCTTTCGCCGGCGAAGACCAGCGCGGTCGCTGCTCCGAGTGTCGGCCCGGTACACGGGCTCCAGACCAGCCCCAGCGTCAGTCCGACACCGAACTGTCCGGTCCAGCCGGAGCCCTCGAAACCGCCGAAGCGGCGCTGCGTCCAGTTGGCGACCGGCCCGGCGGCGGCCACCAGCTGCGACTGGATCGGCGGGACGACCAGCACCACGCCGGCAGTGATCAGAAGGATCGCGCCCACGGTCCGCAGCACTTCGGTGTCGACACCGATATTGAAGCCAACGAGATAGACGAAGAGCACGACCGCGACGAACGACACCACCAGGCCGCCGGCGAGCGCGATCGGCCCGAACCGATGCTTCGAGACGGCGGTCGCGAAGACAATCGGCAGAATCGGCAGCACGCAAGGGTTGAGGACGGTCAGCCCGCCGGCCAGAAACGCCAGCAGAACCTGATCGAGCGCCATGAGGTTGCGCGGCCTATTCGACCACGGTCAGGAGGAAGGCCTCGATCGCTGCCGGATCGGTGACGGCGTAGAGCCGGTCGATCTCTGTTTCGCCCTGGAAAGCGATGAAGGTCGACCGGGACGCGACGTGGAACATGCGCATGATGTGCTTCTCGCGATCGTAGTTGACATTGAAGACGACAAGGTCGGCGAACCGCGGATCGCTTGAGAGGTTGGTGACGGCCTCCCGCATCGCTCGGCAGGTGGAACACCATTCGGCGTGGACATCGACGATGATCGGCGTTCCGTCCGCCTGCGCCGCGTCGAATTCGGCCTGGTCGAAAGGCCTGATCTCAAGAGCGGATGCCTGCGGAACCGCGAATACAAGCGCCGCTACCAGCGCGGCCGCGATGGCCCCGAACCTGCGCATAGTCATGCTGTTACCCCGTCGAGCGAGAATCCCTGTCATCTCCCGGAAAGATAGTGTCCCTTCAGGATCGGCGGAAGTGACGTTTGCTTGAGCAGTTCTGTCGCAGCGTGCCGTGCCTCTATCCGGCAGGCTGGACAGCGCCGTGCATCGCGGGCCAAGGAGAACGATGCGCGCAAGACTGAAGGTAGCGAGGAACTGGCTCGCATCGAAGGACCGGTTGTCGGTGCTGGCGCTCCGCATCCGCCGCGCGCTTTCGGTCGAGAAGCCGCTGGCGATCGAGGGCACGCAACTCCGTTTCACCGCCGATTCCTGGCTGGAGCTCGATCGCACCCAGAGCGTCGTCGAGACCTGGACGGCCGACTGGGTCCGGTCTCTGCCGCCGCGATCGGTCCTTTGGGACGTCGGCGCCAATATCGGGATCTTCGCCTTGCTTGCCGCCGAGAACCCGAACGTTGACATGGTGGTCGCTACGGAGCCGGCATTCTTCAACTACGCCTCCCTGCTCCGCAACGCGCTCCGCAACAACCTCACCGACAAGGTGATCGCGCTCCCGGTCGGCCTCGGCGAGGAATCGGCGGCGCTCCCGTTCAACCTCCAGAACCTCAAATCGGGCGGATCGCTGCACGGCTTCGGCGACCTCTTCCCCTTTCATCGCGACGACGGTGATCCGGCGGCGAGCTACACCTGCCTCTGTTACCGGCTCGACGACCTGGCCGCGATCCCGGGGCTGCCGTTCCCGACACACATCAAGCTCGACATCGACGGCCATGAGTTGGCCGTTCTCCGCGGCAGTGAGACCACGCTCGCAGACCCGCGGCTGGTCGGCCTCCAGGTCGAGGTCATGGATCACGACCCCGCCCTGCCGCGCCGGGAGGAGCTCGTCGCCGTTCTCGCCGGCCACGGCTGGCAGCTGAACGAGACGATCGCGCACCGATCGACCGCCCCGATCGTGGCCGACCTCCGCTTTGCCCGCCCTGGCTAGAGCGGCAGGCTGCCCTGCGCTGGTGCATCCTTCGCCGCCTCGTCATCGAGGTCGATCGGCGCGATGCATTCCTCATTGTCGTTCTCATAGCTGTTGACGGCCCGGCTCACCGGATAGCGTTCCATCAGATCGGCCGGGAACGGCGCCAGCATCGATTTCACGTCGTCGATCGACGACATCGGGTCGAGCCAGGTCTCGTAGGCGTCGGGCGGCAGGATCACCGGCATGCGGTCGTGGATCGGCGCGACGACGTCGTTGGCGGCGGTGACGACGATCGTCGCCGAGTGGAGCCGTTCGTCGCCGATCCTGGCGCCTTCCCAGAGGCCTGCAAAGGCGAACGGCTCGCCGCTCCTCAGCCGAATGCGGTAGGGCTGCTTGCCGTCCTCGCGTTTCTCCCATTCGAAGAAGCCCGTCGCAGGGATCAGGCAGCGCCGCCCCGCAAACGCCTCGCGGAAGAGCCGCGTCCGATCGACCGTTTCGGCGCGGGCGTTGATATGCGGCACCTTCGGGATCTCATCCATGAAGAACGGCACCAGGCCCCAGCGCGCCATCATCAGCTCGCGGCGATGCTCGCGGTCGAGCCTGACGACCGGGATGTCCTGAGTGGGTGCGATATTGTAGCGGGGCGGGAAATTGGACGGCGGCAGCACTTCCACTCGGAAGAGCTGCACCATCGCTTCGCGTGGTATGAGGTTGTCGTAGCGGCCGCACATTGCCGGCCATCATGTCCGTTTGCAGCGCGCGCCGCCAGCAGGAACACGAAGCCGCGGAAGGAGCAAGCCGATGCCAGATCATGTCGAAACCGCGCGCCGCTATCTCGAGGCGATCGGGGCCGGCGCCGTCGGCGACGACCTCGCCGCCTTCTTCGACCCGGAGATTGTGCAGGAGGAGTTCCCGAATCGCCTCGTTCCCGAAGGCGCCACCCGCACCCTCGACGAGATCCTGCAGAGCGCGGGACGCGGCACAGAGGTGCTCTCCGGCCAGACCTACGAGGTCACCAATGTCGTCGCCGCCGACGATACCGTAGCCCTCGAAGTGATCTGGCGCGGGACGCTCGCGGTGCCGATCGGCATGCTGACAGCGGGCGACGCGATGCGTGCGCGCTTCGCGGTGTTCCTTGAATTCCGCGACGGCCGGATTCTCCGGCAGCGAAACTATGATTGCTTTGACCCGTTCTGATCCCTAAATCCCCGTGAGCGGCTTCGCCGCGTCCCGTTTGTGGCCCGCGCCGCGCGACCTCCGGAAGCCGCCGATGATCGAAGCCAACCAGCTACGCAAACGCTATGGCCAGAAGGTCGCCGTCAACGACGTCTCGTTCACGGTGAAGCCTGGCCGGGTGACCGGTTTCCTCGGCCCCAACGGCGCCGGCAAGTCGACGACCATGCGCATGATCGTCGGGCTCGACCGCCCGACGGGTGGCGAGGTTACGGTCAACGGCAAGCGTTATGCGCGCCATGCCGCGCCGCTCCGCGAAGTCGGCGCGCTGCTCGAAGCCAAAGCTGCGCATTCCGGCCGCTCCGCCCGCAACCATCTACGCGCCCTCGCCCAGACTCACGGCATCGGCAAGCGCCGGGTCAACGAAGTGATCGAACTGGTCGGCCTCACCGAGGTCGCCGGCAAACGCGCCGGCGGTTTCTCGCTCGGCATGGGCCAGCGCCTCGGCATCGCCGCAGCGCTCCTCGGCGATCCGGCGACGCTGATCCTCGACGAGCCGGTCAACGGCCTCGACCCGGACGGCGTCCTCTGGGTCCGCAAGCTCCTGAAGCGCCTCGCCGGCGAAGGCCGCACCGTCTTCGTTTCCAGTCATCTGATGAGCGAGATGGCGCTGGTCGCCAGCCACCTCATCGTCATCGGCCGCGGCAAGATCCTCGCCGATTCCGGCATCGAGGATTTCATCGAGCATGCCGCCGAGACTCGCGTCTTTGTCCGCTCTCCGGCCGCCGATCAGTTTACCGGCGTGCTGACCTCGGCCGGCGCCAAGGTCGAGAAGGCTGACGGCGGTATCGAGATCACCGGCCTCGCAATGGAGGCGGTCGGCGATGCGGCCGCGGCCAATGGCATTGCCCTGCACGAACTGTCGAGCCGCAAGGCTTCGCTCGAGGACGCCTTCATGAAACTCACAAGCGACCAGATCGAGTATCGCGGCATTCCCGACGAAGTCGCCGAAACCCTCCGGCGGGAGGAGGCGTCG
The DNA here is from genome assembly GCA_964611195.1 of uncultured Bauldia sp. Lineage (GTDB taxonomy): Bacteria > Pseudomonadota > Alphaproteobacteria > Rhizobiales > Kaistiaceae > JADLGL01. The sequence continues at coordinate 2,390 of CAZSXA010000032.1, read as the reverse complement.
CAATGAGCATGACTGCGCAACCGCGGGCGGGTTTGGAGAAGGCTCGCTGGAGCTGGTTCGGCGTACTCCGTTCCGAGTGGGGCAAGCTTTGGACGCTGCGCTCGACCTACATCATCATCGCCGTCGGCGCCGTCTTCATGATCGGGTTGTCGTTCCTGATCGCGATGGGGATCAGCGAGGGCCTCCGCGATTCCGGAGGCTTCTCCATGGTGCCCGGTTTCGGCGATATCGTCTCGCCCGTCATCGCCTTCATCAGCCTGCAGGGCGTGCTTCTCGCCCAGTTCGCGACCGGCGTCCTTGGCGTGCTGCTTGTAACGGGCGAGTATTCGACCGGCATGATCCGGTCGACTCTGGCCGCTTCGCCCACACGTATCCCGGTTCTCGTCACCAAGGCGGTCGTCGTCTTCGTCGCAGCCGTGCTCGCGATGGTGCCGGTCGCGATCATCGGCTTTCTCGTCGCGCAAGGTCGCTACACCGAATTCGGGATCGAGGCGGCGCTGACGGACCCCGGCGTTCCGCAAATCGTCGTCGGAACGGCGCTTTACACGGCAGCCGTCGCCGTCGTCGGGACCGGCCTTGGATGGATCCTCAGAAGCGCCGCCGGCGCGATTTTCGCGCTTTTCATCCTGTTGATGCTGCTTCCGCTGCTCCTCGAGTTCGTCGATCTCGACTGGGTGCAGACGCTGACCGACTATCTCCCCGGCGCGGCAGGTCAGGCGGTCTACACCCCGACCGAGGGCTTCGAGATCCTTCCCAGTGATTTCGAAGCCGATAACGAGGGCTTCGGCACCTGGGAGGGCTACGCGATCATGTGGGGCTGGGTCCTCGCCATCCTCGCGGCCGGCGGCTGGATGCTGATGCGCCGCGACGCCTGAGCGCTTACGACCAGATCGCCAGCACCGCCATCAGCCCGAATCCCGCGGCAATTGCAGCGTATTTCTGCCACCGCATCTGCTGGCCGTCGAACGTCCTGCCGAGGACGTCCATCGTCGCGACATAGATGAATGTGCCGCCGGCAAGACCGTCGAAGATCGCCTCCAGCTCAAGGGCGGTGTCGCTCTGCAGCGCATCGGAAAGTGCGGTGCCGAGAAGGAGCCCCAGCGGCGTCATGATCGAAAACGTCGCCAGCAGCCCCAGATACCGCCTCCGGGCAAGGCCGCTCTCGATGAAGCTGATGCCGAGCGCGAAGGCCGCGAAGCTCTTGTGCGCAACGATCGCGACGAGGAGCACCACGGCGGCGAAGAGGTTGCTCTCAAGTCCCAGAGCCGTCCCGGCGATGAACGAATGAAGCGACAGGACGAGAAGCAGGATGAACGGGTGCGCACCGCCGGCCGCATCGGTCTCTTCGGCCCGCGCCAGCACCTTCTCGATCAGCAGAATCAGAAGGAAACCGACGCCGCCGACCATCAGGAACAGCGGATAGTCGGCCGCTGTCACCTCGGCGAAGTATTCGTGCGAATCGCCGAGGAGGTGAATGAAGCCGGCACCCAGAAACACGCCGCCGGCAAAGCCGCTGCCAAGCACGAGAAGAGTGTCGCCATGACGTGCTTGTCCAAGCATGCGCGGCAGGAGACCGCCCGTCATCCCGAAGGCGAAGATGACGACAGCCATGATCAGCTTGGCCGCGAGGATATCCATGTCCGATCGACCCCGGTGGTGCCGGCAGGGCGTCGCCCGTTCGCGCCGGCCGGCAAAGCGCCCGGCGGCCTTTCCGAGCCTCGGGCGGCAGCCTGCCGCGTCCGCCGCCATGACGATGACAGCGCGCATGCCGTCTCGATTGCGGTTGTGCCGCACACCGGGTTAGATTCGGGTTACCGACCCCGTAGCTCAGCAGGATAGAGCATCAGATTCCTAATCTGAGGGCCGCAGGTTCGAATCCTGCCGGGGTCACCAATAAAATCAGCTACTTAGATTGTCAGAGAATGTTGACTGTCACCCCCTAGGTCACACATAGGTCACCAATGGTTGACCAAGGTAGGCGCCCAGAGCAGTACTTCACGGATCGTTGGCGCAGTCTGCTTCGTGGGGCGCTCGCAAGAGCAAGAGTGGGCATTGGCTCCGAGGATGCGGATCGCGCAATCCGTCGGATCGAGAAGTGCATTGTTGGGTTCTACGAAAGAAGGCAATCAAAGAAGCTACCACCGTCCAAGAAAAAAGAGAAAGACTGGGCAGACGCTAATGCCTTGAGGCGTGCGGCGGCGCTTCTATCAAGGCGGCAATCGAATATTGCCGACCCGATAATGGTCGCGACCGCACGAATTGTGGTCACGCCAGAGGATCCCACACCTCGTTTGTTGGCGGGATCAGGAGCTTCACCAACAGTGGCCGCTATTGCTGCTTATCTAGATCACCTAGCTGACGCGATCGAGTTCACACCAGCGGATGCAATC
>CAZSXA010000031.1:0-18529 GCA_964611195.1 uncultured Bauldia sp. | reverse complement strand
CGTCAACAAGTGGGACCTCGTCGCCGAACCGCGTCAGGTTCTCGCCGAACTTCGCGAGGCGGCAAATCGGCTGCTTCCGCAATTTCGCAGCATTCCGTTGGTGACGATTTCGGCCGAACGCGGCACCGGTCTCGACCGGCTGATGAAGGCAGCGCTCGACGCCTTCCGAACCTGGAACCGGCGGATCACGACGGCCGAGCTAAATCGCTGGCTCGCCGATGCACTCGCACAGCATTCGCCGCCGGCAGTCTCCGGTCGCAGAGTGAAGCTCCGCTACATCACGCAAACCAAGGCGCGGCCGCCGACCTTCGTCGCCTTCTGCTCACGGCCCGACGCCCTGTCGGCGTCCTATCGGCGCTACCTTATCAACGGGATTGCGGACCGCTTCAATCTCGCCGGGGTGCCGATCCGGCTGCTGCTGCGCAAGGGCGAGAACCCTTACGCCAAGCGCGGCTAGTCGAAGGTCTGGATGCCGCCGGCGCGGCGGTCATACATGACGCCGGTCTGCTCGAACTCCGGCGACAGCATCTCCACCACGATCGGCGCGATGTCCTCGGGCGGGGTCACCGAGGAGGGGTCCTCGCCAGGCATCGCCTTGGCCCGCATCGCCGTCCGCATCGGACCGGGCTCAAGCAGATTGGCGCGCACCGCGGTCGATTTCATCTCCGCGGCGTAAGTGCGCACAAGCGCCTCGAGGCCGGCTTTGGTGATGGAGTAGGTTCCCCAGAACGGCCGGCAATTGCGAACCGCGCCGGACGTGACGAAGAGGGCGCGTCCCGCATCCGATTGACGCAGCAGCGGATCGAGCGACCGGATCATCCGCCAATTCGCCGTGAGATTCACCGCCAGCGTCTCATCCCACACCTTGACGTCGAGATGCGCCAGCGGCGTCAGCACGCCGAGCAGGCCGGCATTGCCGAAGAACCCGTCGAGCCGTCCCCAGCGTCTGTGGATCTCGGCGCCGAGGCGATCGATGGCATCGCCGTCGCGAAGGTCGAGCGGGACGAGCGTCGCCTCGCCGCCGTCGGCGCGGATCTCGTCGTCGAGCTCCTCGAGGCCGCCAGCGGTACGCGCGGTGGCGATGACGTGCGCGCCGGCCTTCGCCAGCGCCAGCGCAGAAGCGCGGCCAAGACCGCGCGAAGCGCCCGTGACGAGGACGAGTCGTCCGTCGAGCGGCAACGGTCAGACCGTTTCGGCGAGAAGCGGGGCGAGGGCTGCTTCGCCGCGTTCCTCGCGGTCGGTGAGCCGGGTCGGGTAGTCGCCGGTGAAGCAGGCGTCGCAGAACTGTGGCTGGCCGGCGTTGCGGCGCGCCTCGCCGACGGCGCGGTAGAGCCCGTCGATCGACAGGAATTCCAGGCTGTCGGCCTTGATGAACTCGGTCATGCGCTGGACCGACATGTGCGAGCCGATGAGCTTCGACTTCTCCGGCGTGTCGACGCCGTAGAAGCAGGAGTCGCGCGTCGGCGGACTGGCGATGCGGAGATGCACTTCGCTGGCGCCGGCATCGCGGACCATCTGCACGATCTTCGAGGAGGTCGTCCCGCGGACGATGGAATCGTCGACAAGCACCACGCGCTTGCCTTCGAGAATTCGCCGATTGGCGTTGTGCTTCAGCTTTACGCCCATGTGGCGGATCGAGTCGGACGGCTCGATGAACGTCCGTCCGACATAGTGGTTGCGGATGATGCCGAGCTCGAAGGGAAGGGCCGAGGCCTCCGAGAAGCCGATGGCGGCGGGCACGCCGGAATCCGGCACCGGTACGACGAGATCGGCGGCCGCGGGCGCTTCGCGAGCGAGCTCCGCGCCGATCCGCTTGCGGACATCGTAGACGGTACGGCCCTCGACGTCGGAATCGGGCCGGGCGAAATAGACATACTCGAAGATGCAGAAGCGTGGCGCGACCTGCTTGAACGGCTTGTGGCTGGTCATCCCTTCGGCGGTGATGACGACCACCTCACCGGGCTCGATATCGCGCACATGCTTGGCGCCGATGATATCGAGCGCGCAGGTTTCCGAGGTGAGGATGTAGGCGCCGTCGAGTTCGCCGAGCACCAGCGGGCGAACGCCGAGCGGGTCGCGGCAGCCGATCAGCTTCTTGTTGGTCAGGCAGACCAGCGAATAGGCGCCCTCGACCTGGCGGAGCGCGCCGATCACCCGATCGAGCAGCCGCTCCTCCGGCGAGGTGGCGATGAGGTGCAGGATCACCTCGGTGTCGGAGGTCGATTGGAAGATCGATCCCTGGCGCTGCAGCTTGCGCTGGAGGGCGGCGGCATTGGTGAGATTGCCGTTATGCGCCACTGCGAAGCCGCCCCCGGAGAATTCGGCGAACAGCGGCTGGATGTTGCGGCCGAGCGTGCCGCCCGCGGTCGAGTAGCGGACATGGCCGATCGCGCGGTCGCCGGTCAGGCTGTCGATCACCGAGCCCTTGGAGAAATTGTCTCCGACCAGCCCCGGATGGCGTTCGGAAAAGAACTGGCGGCCGTCGCCCGATACGATGCCTGCGGCTTCCTGGCCGCGGTGCTGCAATGCGTGCAGGCCGAGCGCGGTCAGCGGGGCAGCGTCGCGGTGGCCGAAAACGCCGAAGACGCCGCATTCCTCATGGAGTTTGTCATCGTTGCCGGGGATCATCGGGCTTGTCGTCTGTCCCTTCCAGCTGCGCTAGATGCCGCCTTCGTTGCCTCGAATGACTTGCTCGATCGCGTCGGGGTCAAGACCGGCGCCGCCGTCATCCCCATCGACGATCGATCCGTCGATCTCTTCGTCATTGTTGCCGATCGGGGCATCGCCCTCGTCATCGGCCCCGTCAGGATCCTCGCCGCGAAGGCTGGACACGAGTTCGGCCTCGAGGTCCTCCGGCAGGATCGCCGCCAGCCGCTCGCTCAAATCGGTGAGGAGCGGGTTGGTCTCGGCGTTCGCCACCCAGTCGGGCTGGTCATCGGCTCCAACGAGCCAGACAAAAAATGTGAAGCCGACGACAACAAGGAGCAGCCCGCGGGCGGCACCGAACAGGAATCCGAAGATGCGGTCAAATCCGCCAATTCGGCTGTCGATCACGAAGTCGGCGATCTTGATTGTGATGTAGGAGACGACGACCAGAACGACAATGAAAATCACCGTGACCGATACGATCAGGGCCAGCGTCTCATTCTCGATGTAGGTCTCGAGCACGCCCTGCAGCTGTTCGTAGAGGAGATAGGCGGCGAGCGCCGCGAGCAGCCATGAGGCAACGGAGAGAACTTCGCGGACGAATCCGCGAACCATCGCGAGGACCGCCGAGATCAGTAGAACGGCGATGACGATGATATCGAGAAGGGTAAGCGACATGGTCCGGACTCGTCGACGCGGGCCGTCGGCGGCCCACGCTGAGCTAGCACGATTCTACGCAGCCGTCGCGCTAACTGGCCCGGTTTCCTCGTCATTCCCATCCCGGGATATCGCGGCTCCGCGGCCGACGAGCGACACCAGTTCGCCGAGGTCACCGAGCGGCTGCGACGTCATCGCGCCGCGGGCGCCGGGGTCTGCAGCGGCCGGGATCACCGCCCGCGTGAAGCCAAGACGCTCCGCCTCGCGCAGGCGGGCCGCCGGTTGCCCGACGCCACGGACTGCGCCGGAGAGGCTGATCTCGCCGAAATAAACGGCGTCGGCGTCGAGCGGCCGGCCGCTGAGCGAAGACACCAGCGCCGCCGCCACCGCGATGTCGGCTGCCGGCTCGGCGATCCGGAGCCCGCCGGCGACGTTGAGATAAACGTCCGCGCCGCCGAACCGGACGCCGCAGCGGGCCTCCAGAACCGCCAGGACCATGGCGAGGCGGGAGGGGTCCCAGCCGACGACGGCGCGTCGCGGGGTGCCCAGCAGCGAGGGGGCCACGAGCGCCTGGATCTCGCACAGCACCGGCCGGGTGCCCTCGATGCCGGCAAAGACGGCAACGCCGGGGGTGGCAACGTTGCGCTCGGAGAGAAACAGTTCCGATGGATTCTCGACCTCGGCGAGGCCGGCGCCGCCCATCTCGAACACGCCGATCTCGTCGGTCGGGCCGAAGCGATTCTTGGCCGCGCGGACGATGCGGAAATGGTGGCCGCCTTCGCCCTCGAAGGAGAGCACCGCATCGACCATGTGCTCGACCATTTTCGGGCCGGCGATCTGGCCGTCCTTGGTGACGTGGCCGACGAGACAGATTGCCGCGCCGGTACGCTTGGCGTAGCCGATCAGCGCCTGCGACGAGGCCCTTATCTGCGCGACGGTGCCGGGCGCGGAATCGATGGCTCCGGTCCACAGCGTCTGGATCGAATCGAGGACGAGGAAGCGCGGCGCCGGACCGTCGTCGAGCGAGGCGAGGATATCCTCCACGCAGGTTTCCGCTGCCAGCTCCACAGGGTCACCGACGAGCCCCAGCCGGCGCGCCCGCATCCGCACCTGCTCGACCGACTCCTCGCCCGAGATGAAGACGGCGCGCTGACGTTGCCGGCCAAGCGCCGCGCACACCTGGAGGAGGAGCGTCGACTTGCCGATGCCGGGCTCGCCGCCGATGAGGATCGCCGAGCCGGGGACGAAGCCGCCTCCGGTCACGCGGTCGAGTTCGCCGATGCCGGAGACGATCCGCGGCGCCTCCTGCGACGCGCCGTCGAGCGGCACGAGGTCGATGATCCGCCCGCGGGGGCGGTTGCCGGCGGTGGGGGCACTGCGTGGGCCCGGCCCGCCGACGGTTTCCTCAACGAGAGTGTTCCATTCATGGCAGGATTCGCAGCGCCCCTGCCATCGATGGCTGACCGTTCCGCAGACCTGACAGACGAATTGCGACCGTGCCCGCGCCACTTCGCTCCTCCGCGAATCTCGTTGCTTCGAGGAACGCTAGCCTATCCGGCGAATGAGAACAAGAAGTGAACAGACTCGGCTAGGCGCCGACATAGCTCCGGACGTAGCGCTTGCCGAGCGATGTCAACAATTCGTAGCCGATAGTGCCCGCGGCGTCGGCAACATCGTCGACGGGGACGTTGGGGCCGAACAACTGGGCCGCATCGCCGCGCTCGACGCCGGGAACGTCGGAAACGTCGGCGACCATCAGGTCCATCGACACCCGCCCGACCAGCGGCGCCCGCTTGCCGCGGATGAAGACCGAGGCGCCTGGCCTTTCGTCGCTTGATCCGGCGGCGCGAAGGTAGCCGTCGGCATAGCCGCCCCCAAGCACGGCGAGGCGCGACGGACGCTTCAGTGTCTCGGTCGCGCCGTAGCCGACGGTCTCGCCTGCCGAAGCCTCGCGGACTCGGAGCACCGGGACTTCAGCCGTGGCCACCGGCGTCAGCGCTGCGTGATCGTTGGCCGCGCGCGCGCCGTAGAGCGCAATGCCGGGCCGCGTCAGGTCGAACTGGTAGGCTTCGCCGCGCATCGTCCCGGCGGAGTTGGCGAGCGAGCGCGAAACTTTCGGGAACAGCGCCGAGAGCTGCACGAATGTGTCGAGCTGCCGCTTGGTCATCGGGCTCGCCGGATCGTCGCCGCAGGCGAGATGGCTCATGATGAGATCGGGGGCGAGGGCCGCGAGTGCGTCCGCGTCCGCGGCAAGTGCGGCGGCTTCCTCGGCCGAAAGGCCCTGCCGGTTCATGCCGGTGTCGATCTGGACCGCCGATCCGGTTGGCCCGCCCGCAGCGCGCCACGCCGTCCATTCCGCGATCTCACCCGGCGAGCCGAGCACCGGACGGAGGTCATGCCGGGCGAAAGCGTCGGCGGTTCCCGGGAGAAGGCCGTCGAGCACGTAGATGACGGCGTTGGCGGCAATACCCCGAACGGCTGCGCCTTCGGCATGCGTTGCCACGAAGAACGTCCGGCAGCCGGCGTCGGCGAGCGCCTTCACGACCGGGCCGACGCCGATGCCATAGGCATCCGCCTTGACCACGGCGGAGGTTTCCGCGCGCGACGACAGCGCCGCCATCGCACGCCAGTTCGCAACCAGGGCGGCGAGGTCGATCGTCAGCCGGGCGGTGGAAAGGCCGGTCACCGGGAATCGTCCAACATTCTCGCGAACCCTATCCTGATTCAGGCGATGGGGAATGCAGGAGACGGGCCGGAAGGCGAGGGTCCCCGGCCGGTCAGTCGAGATAGCGGTCGGGGAAGCTGCCTGATTTCGCAAGGCTGGAGAAGCGCGTGACGTCGGCGTCGAACTGAAGTTCGACCGTTCCCGTCGGGCCGTGCCGCTGCTTGCCGACGATCACTTCGGCGCGGCCGGCCTGCGCCTCCATCTCCGCCTGCCATTTGAAGAACTCTTCCGTACCTTCCTTCGGCTTGCGGTTCTTCAAATAGTACTCCTCGCGAAACACGAACATCACGACGTCGGCGTCCTGCTCGATCGAGCCGGACTCGCGCAGGTCGGCAAGCTGAGGCCGCTTGTCGTCGCGCTGCTCGACCTGACGGGACAGCTGCGACAGCGCCAGAATCGGAACGTTCAGCTCCTTGGCCAACGCCTTCAGATTGTTGGTGATCTCGGTGACCTCCTGAACCCGGTTGTCGCCGCGCCGGCTGCCGGATTGCAGCAGCTGGATATAGTCGACGATCAGGAGGTCGAGGCCGCGCTGGCGCTTCAGCCGCCGCGCCCGGGCGGCGAGCTGGGCGATCGACAGACCACCGGTCTGGTCGATGTAGAGCGGGATCTTCTGCATCTCCCGCGCCATCTCCACGATCCGCGCGAACTGATCCTCATGGATCGAACCCCGGCGAATCTCCGACGAAGGGATGGCGGTCTGCTCGGCGATGATACGCGTGGCCAGCTGCTCGGCCGACATTTCCAGCGAGAAGAAACCGACGATGCCGCCATTCACCGTCTTCATCGTGCCGTCGGGCTCGGTCTCGCCCTCCCAGGCGCGGGCGATGTTGAAGGCGACATTGGTGGCGAGCGCGGTTTTACCCATGCCCGGCCGGCCGGCGAGGATGATGAGGTCGGAATGCTGGAAGCCACCGACGAGGCGATCGAGATCGTCGAGGCCAGTGGCGATGCCGGAGAGGTGGCCGTCCCTCTTGTAGGCGGCGCTCGCCATGTCGATGGCGTGGGTGAGGGCCGTCTCGAAATTGGAGAAGCCGCCCTCGAAGCGGCCGCTTTCGGCGAGCTCGAACAGCCGGCGCTCGGCGTCCTCGATCTGCGACTTCGGCGCCATGTCGACCGGCGCGTCGTAGGCGATGTTGACCATGTCCTCGCCGATGAGGATCAGCGAGCGGCGAAGGGCGAGGTCGTATATCGACCGGCCATAGTCGGCCGCGTTGATGATCGTCGTTGCCTCGGCGGCAAGCCGCGCCAGATACTGCGGCGCGCTCATTCCGGCGGCGTCAAAGTCGGCCGGCAGGAAGGTCTTCACCGTGACCGGCGTCGCGGTCTTGCCCGAGCGGATGATCTCGGCGGCGATCTCGAAGATACGGCCGTGGATCGGCTCGGAGAAATGCGACGGCTCGAGGAAGTCGGAGACCCGGTAGAACGCCTCGTTGTTGATCAGGATCGCGCCGAGCAGCGCCTGCTCGGCTTCGAGGTTGTGCGGGGCAATCCGATAGGTGTCACCAGCGTCGGCGAGCTGGTGTGCGGGCATGGTCATGTGGCTCGATTTCCGTGTGGGCTGCCGATGTAACGCACCTCTTCACCGTGGTCGAACGACTGCGCGCGCTTTCGGCGCATTGGACCCGAAACACACACAATTCAACGCAGTCTGATTCAAATGCCGAAGGGTCTTGAACGCGGAGGAACCCAAGCCGGCAAAGCAAAGGATAGCCGATTCGGACCGTTCGTCACGGCACGACGGGCTTGACTGTGACGCGTCGGCGCGTCAGCCGCCCGTCTTCTCCGACTCGCGATCCCGCGACTTCGCAGCGGTTCTGTCGGCGGCGGTCGACTTGCGGTTCGACCTCTTGGTGCCCGCTGCCTTGCGTGCGCCGCCACGCGGCTTCGAGGCGCCACTCCGCGCCGTGGTGCTTGCCCGCTTGCGCGTATTCGAGCGATCGGCGCCTTGGTCGCTACTCTGCTTGGCCGCACTCACCATCGGTGCTGCTGCGTCGGCGTACATGTAGTCGCGGGTGATCGGCAGCGTGTCGATCTCCTTGGCGATCTGGATCTGGAAGACGACCATTGTGCGGTGGATGAACGCTGCCTCGCACATCAGCAGGTAGAACTCCCACATTCGGCAGAACCGCTCGTCGAAACGCTTCGCGATCTCGGCGCGATGCGCCTGGAAGCGCTCGTTCCATGCGGCCAGCGTCTTGGCGTAGTGCAGACGGAGCATCTCGTAGTCCGTCAGCCACAGGCCGCGCTCCTCCATAAGTGGCGCCAGTTCCGACAGGCTCGGCAGATAGGCGCCCGGGAAGATGTATTGGCTCATCCACACATTGATCGGCGCGGGCGGCGCATTGCGGCCAATGGTGTGGAGAAGGGCGACGCCGTCCGGCTTCAGCAGCCGGTCGATGTGGTCGAAGAACTCCCCGAAATTGCGCCGGCCGACATGTTCGAACATTCCCACCGAGACGATCCGGTCGAAAGTTCCCGGCTCATCGCGATAGTCGAGCAGTTTGAACGTCACCTTGTCGGTGAGGCCTTCCTGCTGGGCGCGGCGGAGCGAGGTCTCGTACTGGTCGCTCGACAGCGTCACGCCGGTGACGTCGACGCCGTATTCGCGGGCGAGGTGCAGCGCCATGCCGCCCCAGCCCGAGCCGATGTCGAGCACGCGCATCCCCGGCTCGAGCCGGAGCTTGCGTGCAATGTGCTCCTTCTTTTCGTGCTGCGCCTGGTCGAGCGAGGTCACGCCGTCGCGCCAGTAGGCGCAGGAGTATTGCATGTCCTCGTCGAGGAACGTCTCGTAGAGCGCGTGGTCGATGTCGTAGTGGTGGCGGACGTTCTGCGTCGCGCGCGCACCGTCGTTGCGGCGGATGAGCCGGATCGCCCGCATCGCCGAATTCGCGAAGAAGCCCGGCGGCTCGCGGCCCTTCGCCGAACTCATGACGATATCGAAGGTGTCCTGGAGCCTGCCGTCCTCGAGCGAATAGGAGCCGTCCACATAGCCCTCGCCGATGGCGAGGCCGGGCCGGCGCGCGAAGCGGCGCATGAAGCGCGGATCGTTGATGCGGATCGTGACGGACTTGTCGGCGTCGGCGGGCCCGAACGTCCTTTGCGAGCCGTCGGTGTCGATGAGGGTGATTGATCCGGTCGTGATAAGCCGGTCGAGCAATCGGTCGAGCGGAAACAGCGACATCGCGTCCTCCTCGTTCCGATGTCGAGTCTATGCAATTCGCGGTGAGAGCCAAGGCCTAAGGCCTCGGCTCACATGCGACATCAGTCGGTCTTGGTCTCCTCGTCGTCCGAAGCAGGCTCCGTGCCAGCGGTCTCAATGCCGGCGTCCTCGGCCTCGCTGTCGCTGGCGGTCTCACCCGATTCGGCGTCCGCTTCCTCGGCATCGGCCTCGTCGGCCTCCGCCGCTTCTGCTGCTTCGTCGGCCGGCAGGGACAGATCCTCGCCGCGCGCCTGGCGTTCGGCCTCATCGGCGGAGCGGGCGACATTGGCAGTGATCGTCGCCGTCACCTCGGCGTGCAGGCTGATGACGACCTCGTGCAGGCCGATCGTCTTGATCGGGCGCGCCATCACGATCTGAGAGCGGCCGACGGAGAAGCCCTCTGCCGAAACGGTCTCGGCAAGGTCGCGCGTCGTCACCGAACCGTAGAGCTGGCCGGTCTCGGCCGCTTGGCGCACCATTATGAAGGTGTGGCCGTCGAGGCGTTCGGCAACGGCGGCGGCTTCGTTGCGACGCTCCAGATTGCGCGCTTCGAGCTGTGCCCGCTGCGACTCGAAGCGCTTGCGATTGACCTCGTTCGCCCGAAGCGCCCGGCCCTGGGGGAGTAGATAGTTGCGCGCATAGCCGTCGCGCACGCGCACCTCGTCGCCCATCTGGCCGAGATTGACGATACGTTCCAGTAGGATGACCTGCATTTCGATTCACTCCTTCGAATGCAGGCGGGGAGTCTGGCTGCAGGGGCGTCAAGCGCCCTCGCATCGTGACCTTCGCTGTCCCGCCTGTTGAGCGGTTAGGAGCGGATCACGCCCGCCCCAACCCGGTTAGTTGCGCTGCGGCGTCTGCCGCCGCAGCTACTTGATCACGAAGGGCAGGAGCCCGAGGAACCGCGCCCGCTTGATGGCGCGCGCGAGTTCGCGCTGCTTCTTCGCCGAAACCGCGGTGATCCGCGACGGCACGATCTTGCCGCGCTCCGAAACGTAGCGCTGCAGAAGGCGGACATCCTTGTAGTCGATCTTGGGCGCGTCCGCGCCCGACAGCGGATCGGTCTTGCGCCGGCGGAAGAACGGACGACGCGTCGGCAGCTGGTTGATGTCGACCATCAGGAATTCTCCCCTTCGCTCGAGCTCTCGCGACGCGGTGGCCGATCGCCCCGGTCCCGATCGCCCCGGTCTCCACGGTCCCGGTCTCCGCGATCGCGGTCACGCCCGCCGCGACGGTCGTCGCGATCGCGCTTCTGCATCATGACCGACGGCTCCGTCTCATGCTCGTCGACACGGAGCGTGAGATAGCGCAGCACATCCTCGTTGATCCGCATCTGCCGTTCCATCTCGAAGACGGCCTCCGGCGGCGCGGTGACGTTCATCAGCGTGTAGTGCGCCTTGCGGTTCTTCCGCAGGCGAAACGCGATCGACTTCAGGCCCCAATACTCGACCTTGCCGACCTCGCCGCCATTGTCGGCAACCACCGACTTCAACTGATCGACGAGCGATTCGACCTGCTGGCTCGACATATCCTGCCGCGCCAGAAACACATGCTCATAAAGTGGCATCTTTCGCCTTTCCCAGATCACACCGGCGCAAAGCCTCTCCGAAGCCCTTGAGAAAGGCGATCGGATCACTTCGAGAGCGACGACACCGAAGGGCGAGACCCCTGTGGACTCTGCGGCACCCGATCACGGGCGCCGTCCTTCGTTCAGCCGCCAGCCGGCCAACAGCGGCGGCTTATGACCGAATCCAGACCGAATGACAAGGCCGCGGAGTGTTGCCCTGGCGTTCTTGACAGTCGCGGGGGGAGCGGAAACAAGGCCCGTAGGTTGGGGTTAGCGGCAGGGGGCAGCCGCCGATATCCGTTTGCATGAGGCGGCAATGACCACGGCAATCGTGTTTCCGGGGCAGGGCAGTCAGGCGCCCGGAATGGGACGGGAGCTCGCAGAGGCGCACGCCGAAGCGGCAGCCGTCTTCGACGCGGTGGACGATGCCCTGGGCGAGCGCCTGTCGGAGACAATCTGGAACGGCTCACCCGACGATGTAACGCTGACCCGCAACGCGCAGCCGGGGCTGATGGCGGCCAGTTTGGCGGCGTTCCGGTTTCTGACGACGCGCCTCGGCGGGCTCCCCGAAACTGTCCGCTATCTGGCCGGACACTCGCTTGGCGAGTATTCGGCCCTTGCGGCGGCCGGTAGCTTCACGATTGCCGACACGGCACAGCTGCTCCGTCTGCGCGGCGATGCGATGCAACGCGCCGTTCCCGCAGGCAAGGGCGCGATGGCAGCCATCATCGGCCTCGACGCGGACGCTGTTGCGGCGATCGCCTCGGAGGCGGGAGGGGACGAGACCTGCGACATCGCGAACGACAATGGCGGCGGGCAGATCGTTCTCTCGGGCCACACAGCGGCGATCGAACGGGCAATCGCGGCGGCGAAAGAGGCCGGTGCCAAGCGCGCCGTGCCGCTTGCCGTGAGCGGCCCGTTTCACTCAAGTCTGATGCAGCCGGCGGCCGACGAGATGGAACGTGCTCTGGCCGAAATCGGTATCGAGCCGCCCTCCTTCGATGTCGTCGCCAATGTCACCGCAGCGCCGGAGCGCGATCCTGCATCCATCCGCCGCAATCTGGTCGTACAGATCACCGGAACCGTACGCTGGCGGGAATCGGTCGAGTGGCTCGCCGCGCAGGGTGTGACCCGTGTCGTCGAGCTTGGCTCGGGCAAGGTGCTGAGCGGGCTTGTCCGCCGCATAGTTCCCGAGATCGCAGTTCTGAATGCCGGCACGCCCTCCGAAGTCGAGCGCGTCGCCGAGGAGATATCTGAATGAATCGCGGGGGCCTTAAGTGATGTACAACCTCGAAGGAAAGGTCGCACTCGTTACCGGCGCCACCGGCGGCATCGGCTCCGACATTGCGGCCGCCATCACCGAGCAGGGAGGCCGTGTTGCACTTACGGGCACCCGGGCCGCCGCTCTTGAGGAACTTGCCGGCACGCTCGGCGGCGGGACGAAGGGGTTTCCGTGCAATCTCTCCGAGCGGGCCGAAATCGACGATCTCGTCCGCGATGTCGAGGCCGAGTTCGGTCGCATCGATATCCTCGTCAACAATGCCGGGATCAACCGCGACAATCTGGCGATCAGGCTCTCCGACGAGGACTGGGACAAGGTCATCGAGGTCAATTTGACGGCCGCATTCCGTCTGACCCGCACGGTGCTGCGTGGCATGATCAGGCGCCGGGCCGGGCGGATCGTCACCGTCAGTTCCGTCGTCGGGACGTCGGGCAATCCCGGCCAGGCGAACTATGCAGCCGCCAAAGCCGGGCTGATCGGCATGACGATGTCGATCGCGCAGGAGGTGGCGACTCGAAACATCACAGCCAACTGCGTCGCGCCCGGCTATATCGAAACGCCGATGACTGCAGCGCTCGAGGGCGAGCGGCGCGAGGCGGCGATCGCCGACACCCAGATCGGCCGATTCGGCACGCCGCGCGAAGTCGCCGGGGCCGTCGTTTTCCTCGCCAGCGACGAAGCAGCCTACATCACCGGCGAGACGATTCAGGTGAATGGCGGCCTGACGATGAGCGCGTGAGCGATCGCTGCCTGTGGATTCTCGACGGGCGCCAGCTTGCGGAAGTGGGTGGATCGTTTCGAAACAACGTGATAGCGGAGCCGCTTAGGGAGATTGACGCGGTGCCCGCCGCGCCTCTATCCGATGTCGGGGCCGCGCGGCGAAAGAAAAAACGCTTGCATCGGCGCCTTTTTGGTTTTTTCCCAGCGGGTCTTTCGCTAGCAATGCCGCGACCTCTGGACGGTGGCGTGCCGGGCTGGTTCAATTGGATGAAATAGATCGAGGTTGAGCGAACATGAGCGATATCGCTGAGCGAGTGAAGAAGATCGTTGTCGAGCATCTCGGCGTGGATGCCGAGAAGGTCACCGACAATGCGAGCTTCATCGACGATCTCGGCGCTGACAGCCTCGACACTGTTGAGCTGGTGATGGCGTTCGAGGAAGAGTTCGGTGTCGAGATTCCGGACGATGCTGCCGAAACGATCCTGACGGTCGGTGACGCTGTCGAGTTCTTGAAGAAGAACAGCAGTAACGCCTAGGGTTCTCCCTCGTCCGTTGCGCGGACGGATCATGGATGTCGTCGCCCCAGGGACGAGAGATTGAGGCGAGTAGTCGTAACCGGAATGGGGTTGGTGACGCCGCTTGGCTGCGGTGTCGACGCCACGTGGAAACGGCTCGTCGCCGGTGACTCCGGCGCGGCGCGTGTCACTGACTTCGAGGTCAGCGACATCGCCTGTCAGGTCGCGTGCCAGATCCCGCGGGGCGATACCGCCGACGGTCTCTACAATCCCGACGACTGGATGGATCAGCGCGAACGGCGCAAGGTCGACGAGTTCATCGTCTACGCGATGGCGGCCGCGACCCAGGCCCTCGACGATGCCGATTGGCATCCGACCAGCTACGAGGATCAGACCACCACCGGCGTCCTGATCGGTTCGGGCATCGGTGGCCTTCCCGGCATCGAGGAAGCCTCGATCGTTCTGCACGAACGGGGCCCGCGGCGGCTCAGCCCGTTCTTCATTCCCGGGCGGCTGATCAACCTTGCCTCCGGCTACGTCTCGATTCGTTATGGCCTGAAGGGCCCGAACCACGCGGTAGTGACGGCTTGCTCCACCGGCGCGCATGCGATCGGCGACGCCTCGCGGCTGATCGCGCTCGGCGATGCCGATGTGATGGTCGCCGGCGGCACCGAATCACCGCTGTCGCGGCTTGCGATGGCCGGTTTCGCTGCCTCACGAGCTCTCTCGACCCATTTCAACGACGAGCCGACGCGCGCTTCGCGCCCCTATGACCGCGACCGCGACGGCTTCGTGATGGGAGAGGGCGCCGGTGTTGTCGTGCTGGAGGAGCGCGAGCACGCAATCGCTCGCGGCGCGACCATCTACGGCGAGATCGCGGGCTACGGCCTTTCCGGCGACGCCCATCACATCACAGCGCCGTCCTCGGACGGCGACGGCGCCTATCGCTGCATGAAGGCAGCGTTGAAGCGCGCCGGCGTCGAGCCCGCCGATGTCGACTACGTCAACGCCCACGGAACATCGACGCCGCTGGGCGACGAGATCGAATTGGGCGCCGTCGAGCGTCTCGTTGGGAATTCGGCCGCCGGTCTGACGATGTCGTCCACCAAGTCTGCGGTTGGCCACCTTCTCGGTGCTGCAGGCGCAGTCGAGGCGATCTTCACGCTGCTGGCGATGCGCGATTCGGTAGTGCCGCCGACGCTCAATCTCGACAATCCGTCGGTGACCACCAACATCGACCTCGTCCCGCACGAGGCGAAGTCGATGCCGATCGAGATCGCGCTCTCCAATTCCTTCGGATTCGGTGGCACCAACGCATCGCTCGTCTTCCGCCGTCATGCTGCCTGATTGCTGGTGCAACCCACACCAGCACGTGAGGGAACCGGCTGCTGAATGAGCGAAATCGACGACACCGGCTATCCGCAGCGCCGTGACCCGCGCGGGACCTCCCCGAAGAGCGCCCGCGAAGTCCTTCAACCCGACGAAGTGCCGCCGCCGCCGGCGCGCTCGCGCGCGGCACGCCATCCCATTGTCGTCTCGCTCAATTTCATCATCACGATCGCCGTGCTTGCTGCCGTTCTCGTCGGCGCAGGCTGGCTTTACACCAAGGTCCAGTTCGATCAGTCCGGACCGCTCGATTCGGAGCGCCGCATCACTGTCGACCAAGGCACCGGTCTGACGCAGATCGCCGCCCGTCTCGAGGAGGCGGGAGCCATATCCAACGAATGGATCTTCCGACTCGGCGTCGCCTTGTCCGGCAATCAGGGACAACTGCAGGCGGGCGAGTATCTCGTGCCGGCGCAGGCTTCGATGCATGAGATCATGGACCTCATGGTCGAAGGCCGGACGACCGTCTACGCGGTGACCATCCCCGAGGGTCTGACCTCGCAGCAGATCGTCAATCGCCTGATGGCCAATGAGGAGCTTGTCGGCGAGATCGCCGAAGTCCCGGCTGAGGGCACACTTCTTCCCGAGACCTATCAGTTCAGCCGCGGCGACACCCGCCAGAGCATCATCGACCGGATGCGTCGCGATCACGATCGCGCAGTCGACGAGATCTGGAATCGCCGCGTCGAGGGTCTGCCGATCACGACGCGCGAAGAACTCGTCATCCTCGCATCCATCGTGGAGAAGGAAACGGCGATCGCCGACGAGCGCAGCCGGGTCGCCGCCGTCTTCGTCAACCGCCTCAATCTCGGCATGCGCCTGCAGTCGGACCCGACGATCATCTACGGAATCTATGGCGGCGCCGGCGCCCCGCCGGGGCACATCATCCTGCAGAGCGAACTCAATCGCGAGACCGCCTACAACACCTACCAGATCAACGGCCTGCCACCTGGGCCGATAGCCAATCCCGGCATTGCCGCCCTCGAGGCGGTCGCCAACCCGTCGCAGACGGCGGACCTTTATTTCGTTGCCGATGGAACAGGCGGTCACGTCTTTGCCGAGACGCTCGAGGAGCACAATCGCAACGTCGCCCGCTGGCGGCAGATCGAGGCTCAGAATCAAGCGGCGGCCGAGGAGGCCGAGAACGCTTCGCCGGGCGACGGCGAGTAGGGTGGTCCAGGAGCCGCTGGCGGCTAGACTGCGCGGGCGATCGAATCATTTCTGACCGAGCGGGGCGGGGTTGAGCGGCCAGGCGAACGGCGTTGTCCAGAGCATGACCGGCTTCGCGTCGGCGTCCGAACCGGGTTCGGGCCGCTGGTCGTGGGAGGCGCGGAGCGTCAACGGCAAGGGCCTCGATATCCGCCATCGCGGGCCTGCCGGCATGGAGCGTCTGGAGCCGATCGTTCGCGAGCGGGTTTCGTCGCGGTTCACGCGCGGGTCCTTTCAACTGACGCTCAGCATCGAGAGCGGATCGTCCTCCTCGAAGGTGAAGATCAACCGCGAGGCGCTGGCCGAACTTGTCGACGCTGTCCGCGAGATGCGCGGCGGCAGCGACAGCGCCCCCGTTGCCGTCGAGCCGTTGATGACCGTGCGCGGCATCGTCGACTTCGTCGACGAAGCGCCCGGAGTGGACAGTGAGGCCGAACAGGGAATCATCGCCAGTCTTGAGACAGCGCTCGATGCGCTGCTCGAGATGCGCGCCTCCGAGGGCGCGGCGATCGCCGACATTCTCCGCGGCCGTCTCGACGAGATTCTCGCGCTTGTCGAGAAGGCCGACGCCAACGAGGCGCGACGCCCCGAGGCGATCCGTGTTCGTTTGGTCGAGCAGCTTGCGGAACTGACCGAAGCCGCTCCCGCGCTCGACCCGCAGCGGCTGCATCAGGAAGCGGCCCTTCTCGCCACACGCGCCGATATCGGCGAGGAGCTCGATCGCCTGAATGCTCATGTCGACGCCGCGCGGGCGCTGCTTGCCGGCGGCGGCGCCATCGGGCGCCGGCTCGATTTCCTGGCGCAAGAGTTCAATCGCGAGACGAATACGCTCTGCTCCAAGGCCAATCATCAAAGCCTCACCGCCATCGGGCTCGACCTCAAGGCGGTCGTCGATCAGTTTCGCGAGCAGGTGCAGAACCTCGAATGACGGCTGATCCGGACGCCACAAGGCCGACCCGCCGCGGCCTGCTTCTGGTCCTGTCGTCGCCCTCGGGCGCCGGCAAATCCACTTTGACGCGGCGGCTCCGCGTCGAGGACGGCAATCTCCATCTGTCGATCTCCTGCACCACGCGACCGCGGCGCCGCAGCGAAGTCGATCTCCAGGACTACGAATTCCTAAGACCCGAGGAGTTCGCACAACGGCAAGCGGCGGGTGAGTTCCTCGAGAGCGCCGAGGTGCACGGCAACCGCTACGGCACGCCGCTCGCCCCGGTCGAGGACGCACTCCGCGCCGGTCGCGATGTCATCTTCGATATCGACTGGCAGGGAACCCAACAGATCGCAACGAAGATGCGCCCCGACCTCGTCAGCGTCTTCATCCTGCCGCCCTCGATCGACGAATTGCGGGCGCGGCTGGAGCGACGCGCCGAAGACGACGACGCAACCATAGCCCGCCGTCTGGCCAAGGCACGCGACGAGATCGGCCACTGGACCGAGTACGACTATGTCATCATCAACGACGACCTCGAGCGCGCCTATCGCGAGGTCCACGCTGTGCTGCTGGCCGAGCGCCTCAGCCGCAACGATGCCGCCTCGCGCCGGCCAGAGGAGCAGGCACAGATCGACCTCGCCAGGCAGCTGAAACGCGGGCACCGCCCCGACGCCGACGAACTGGTCAAGCAGCTACTGGCGGTCTAGACGGCTCCCGGCGCATCCTCGCCGAGCAGCGTTGCCGGCTGATTGGTGAGTTCCGAGAACGCGCCCGCCAGCGCGATGAACCCGGTCACGTCGATCTCCTCGGCCCGGCGCGTGCCTTCGAGGCCGGCCGCGTCGAGCAGGACGGCGGTGTCGACGCCGAGCGAGCGAAGGCTCTGGCGCAACATCTTGCGACGCTGGCCGAACGCGGCCGCCGTGACCCGCTCCAGCATCCGCGGCGAGGCCTTGGCCGCGTCGGTTCGCGGCGTCAGCTGGACGATCGACGATGTGATCTTCGGAGGCGGCACGAAGGCGCGCGGATCGACATCGAAGAGGATTCGGGCCTCGCTCCGCCAGCCTGCGAGCACGCCGAGCCGGCCGTAGCTTCCCGAGCCCGGCGCGGCGACGATCCGCTCCGCCACCTCGCGCTGGAACATGAGGGTCAGCGACAGCCATGTCGGCGGCCATCGCTCCGGCGCCAACCAGCGCACCAGCAGCGCCGTCGCGATGTTGTAAGGGAGGTTCGCGACCACCTTCAGCGGCCCGTCGGCGAGCGTCGCGAGGTCGACGCCGAGCGCATCATCGTGAACGATGGTCAGCCGATCGTGCCAATGCGCGGCGATCTCCTCGAGCGCGGCGATGCAACGCCGGTCTCGCTCGACCGCGATGACTTTCCCCGCCCCCTCGGAAAGGAGGGCACGGGTGAGGCCGCCGGGGCCCGGTCCGATCTCGACGACCGTGACGTCGGCAAGATCGCCCGCTGCACGGGCGATCCGGCCCGTCAGGTTGAGGTCGAGCAGGAAGTTCTGGCCAAGCGAGCGCCGCGGCGCGATCTCGTGCTTGGCGATTACCTCCCGAAGTGGCGGGAGGCCGTCCGTCATCGACGTGACGCCTCGACGGTCGCCATCTCCGCCGCGAGCTTCAGCGCGGCGACGAGGCTGCCGGGATTGGCGGTGCCGGTTCCAGCGCGCGCGAACGCGGTGCC
>CAZSXA010000030.1:0-18916 GCA_964611195.1 uncultured Bauldia sp. | reverse complement strand
CTCTGCAGGATGCCGCTTCGGTTTCCGGCCTGCTTGTCACCACCGAGGCGATGGTCGCCGAGATTCCGAAGAAGGAAGCTCCGATGCCGGCCGGCGGTGGCGGCGGCATGGGCGACATGGGCTTCTAGGCCGGCGCTCCCGATCGAACATCTGCGAAAGGCCGCCTCAGGGCGGCCTTTCCTGTTTCAGGCGCCATCGCCGCCTTGCCGCTCTTCGGGCGATCCGCTACTTGGGCGGCGCCGCTTCCGGGCGGCTTTCGCCCTGTACCAAACTGGATGCCGCCCTGCGCGGCGCGCGCCATGTCCGACCGTCCCGACCGAGTGAAAGCGGAATTGCCGCGCGGATTTGCCGACCGCACGGCCGCCGACATCCGCGCCATGGATCGGATGCTGGAGGCGATCAAGCGCGTCTATGAACGCTACGGCTTCGAGCCGGTGGAGACGCCGTCGATCGAGTTCACCGGGGCGCTCGGCAAGTTCCTGCCCGATCAGGACCGGCCGAATGAGGGTGTCTTCTCTTTCCAGGACGAGGATGAGCGCTGGCTGTCGCTGCGCTATGATCTGACCGCGCCGCTCGCCCGCTACTTCGCCGAGAACTACGAGCGGCTCGCCAAGCCCCATCGCAGCTACCGCGCCGGCTGGGTGTTCCGCAACGAGAAGCCGGGGCCGGGGCGCTTCCGCCAGTTCATGCAGTTCGACGCCGACACGGTCGGTGCGGCATCGCCTGCCGCGGACGCCGAGATGTGCATGATGGCGGCCGACACGATGGAAGCGCTCGGCATCGGCCGCGGCCAATACGTCATCAAGGTCAACTCGCGGAAGGTGCTCGACGGCGTCATGGAGGTCGCGGGCCTCTCCGGCGAGGAGAATGCCGGCCGTCGCCTGACGGTGCTGCGCGCCATCGACAAGCTAGACCGGCTCGGCATGGACGGCGTCCGCGATCTCCTCGGCGAAGGCCGGACCGACGAGTCGGGCGATTTCACCAAGGGGGCCGGCCTCACTGGCGATCAGATCGCGCCGATCTTCCGTTTCGTGAACGCCAGGACCTTCGTCGGCGCGCTGATCGAGGGCAACGACCCGACCGGCCTCGGCATCGCGCAGCCCGCGGACGGCCGCTTCGATGTCGTCGCCTTCCTCGACAAGCTCTTCGGCGAGAACGAAACGGCGGCCGCCGGCATCGCCGAGCTCAGCGCCATTTCGACGATGATCGGTGCCGCCGGCTACGACGACCGGGTGCGGATCGAGCCCTCGGTGGTGCGCGGCCTCGAATACTATACCGGTGCCGTTTTCGAGGCGGAGCTCCTCTTCGACGTGCCCAACGAGAAGGGCGAGCCCGTGGTGTTCGGCTCAGTCGGCGGCGGCGGGCGCTATGACGGCCTCGTCGGCCGCTTCAAGATCCCCGGCGGCGGGGATAGCGACGTCCCGGCAACCGGCTTCTCGATCGGCGTTTCGCGCCTCCTCGCTGCCTTGAAGGCACTCGGCAAGGTCGAGGCCGGCGACAGCGCCGGGCCCGTCGTGGTGCTGGTCATGGACCGCGAGCGCATCGCCGACATGCAGGCGATGGTGACCGATCTTCGCCGTGCCGACATCGCCGCCGAACTTTATCTCGGATCGGCCGGCATGAAGGCGCAGATGAAATATGCCGACCGCCGCAACGCGCCATGCGTCGTCATCCAGGGCGAGGACGAGCGGGCGCGCGGCGTCGTCCAGGTCAAGGACCTGGCGCTCGGCAAGCAGCTATCCGAGCAGGTTGCCGACAATGCAGCCTGGCGCGAGGAGCGGCCGGGTCAGTTCGAAGTGCCGGTGTCGGAGCTGGTCGCGGAAATCGCCAAGCTGCTGGAACGGCAAAGGGAACAGTCGTGAAAACGGGTTTCGCTGCTGCCTCGGTCACTCCGTCGTTCCGGACGGCCGAAGGCCGAGCCGGAACCTCCGCGTCTGTTGGCGCCCCGAGGTTCCGGGTTCCGTTTCGCGGCCCCGGAACGACGATAGCTCTGGCGGTTCGCATTTCGGCCGCCTCGAACGCCCGATGACTGTCGCACCGACCGACCGGCTTCGCGATCTCCTGGAGGAGGCCGGGTTCGCCTTCGTCGATCCGCCGATCCTCCACGACGCCGATCTCTTCCTCGATCTCGCCGGCGAGGAGCTTCGCCGCCGGATGTATCTGACGGCGAGCGCCGAGGGCATCGAACTCTGCCTTCGTCCTGACTACACCATCCCGGTCGCCCTTCATCACATCACTGGCGGCGATCCGGCGCGGCGCGGCGACTATGCCTATGCCGGCCCCGTGTTCCGCCAACGTCCAGGTGAGACCGGCGAGTTCGACCAGGCCGGCGTCGAATCGATCGGCCGCGGCGACACCGTCGATGCCGATGCCGATATCCTCGCCCTGGCAATGAAAGCCGTGGCGCTCTTCGACCTCGAGCCGACCATCCGTATTGGCGATTCGGAGGTGTTTCGCGCGCTGCTCGATGCTCTGCCGCTGCCGGGCGTTTGGCGGCGAAGGCTTAGTCGTTCCTTCGGCGATGACGGCCTGCTGCGCGCCCAGCTCGACGAACTCGCCGGCCGCACGTCGCGGCCCCGCCGCGAGGCGTCGGGCATCGGCAACGGCGACAAGGCGAGCGTCGTCGCCGCCGTCGAGGAGCTGATGGCCGCCGGCGGGCTGTCGCCGGTTTCGGGACGCACGGCCGCCGAAATCGCCGACCGCTACGTCGAGCAGGCGGAACTCGCCGCCCATGCCAAAGGCGATCTCGATGCGGTGCGGATCATCGAGCGATACCTGGCGATCGCCGGGACGCCGGACGAGGCCGCTTTCGCGATGGGCGAACTGGCCGCTGAGGAGGCTCCTGCGCTTGCGATCGCCGTCGAGCGTTTCGCTCAGCGCACGCAAGGGCTGGTCGGTCACGGCATCGACACCGACGCGCTTGCCTTCCGGGCAGGGTTCGGCCGACGCCTCGACTACTATACCGGCTTCGTCTTCGAGCTCGGCGACCCGTCACGGTGCGACGGCAAGCCGGTGGCCGGCGGCGGCCGATACGACCGGCTTCTTTCTTTGATCCGTACCCGCGACGGCTCCGGACCCGACATCCCGGCCGTCGGATTCTCGCTCTGGCTCGACCGGCTCGAGGGAACGCGCTGATGTCCGTCCCTCTCGTCATCGCCGTGCCCTCCAAGGGCCGCCTTCAGGAGAACGCTGCAGACTTCCTTGCCGGGATCGGCCTCACGCTCGTTCAGCATGGCAGCGCCCGCAGCTATCGCGGCGGCATCGAAGGGGTCGCGAATGTTGAGGTGGCGTTTCTGTCAGCCGGCGAGATCGTCCGCGAGCTCGCCGCCGGCAACGTCCATCTCGGCGTCACCGGGCGCGACCTCGTCGAGGAGACGATCGAGGACTGGGAGCAGCGTGTCGAGCTCGTCCTGCCCCTCGGCTTCGGCCACGCCGACGTCGTCGTCGCCATCCCCGACGCCTGGATCGACGTCGAGACGATGGCCGACCTCGATGACGTCGCGCATGATTTCCGTCGGCGCCATGGCCGCAAGCTCAAGGTCGCGACGAAGTACTTCAACCTGACCCGCCGCTTCTTCTCCGGCCACGGCATCGCTGACTACCGCATTGTCGAGAGCCTCGGCGCCACCGAGGGGACACCGGCTTCGGGCGCCGCCGATCTTATCGTCGACATCACGACGACCGGATCGACGCTCGTCGCCAATGCACTGAAGCGCATCGGCGATGGGACGATCCTTGTCTCCGAAGCCTATCTGGTTGCGGCGATGACGGCGTCGTGGACAACGGAGGCCAAGGATGGCCTTGCCGCGTTGCGGAATGCCCTCGACGCGGACGAGGCCGTTGAAGCGGCCGTCGATCGGTTGATTCAGAAGGTTCGGTTGCGCGGCTAAGGGATTCGCCGCTCGGCGAAAAACGCCTTCAGCATTTCAGAGGCTTCGCGTTCGCCAATGCCGCCATAGACCTCCGGCCGGTGGTGGCAGGTCGGCGCGTCGAAGAACCGGACCCCGCTCTCGACCGCGCCGCCTTTCGGGTCGCTTGCACCGAAATAGAGGCGCCGGATGCGAGCGAAGGAGATGGCCGCCGCGCACATCGTGCACGGCTCCAGCGTCACGTAGAGATCGCAGTCGCCGAGGCGCTCGGAGCCGAGTGCCGCCGCTGCCTCGCGAATGGCGATAAGCTCGGCGTGGGCGGTCGGGTCGCGAAGTTCGAGGGTGCGGTTTCCTGCCTGGGCGACCACCGCGCCGTCGCGGACGATGACGGCGCCGACCGGCACCTCGCCGCGCTTCGCGGCCTGCCGTGCCTCGACGAGGGCGATCTCCATCGGCGTTTGGTCGCGCATTCGCGTCCTTCCGGTCCCATATAGCGGTGATATGAGTGCCCGCGATGGATAGCAGGAACCCCACCGAGGGAGCGAATGGCGGCGAGCGCATCGCCAAGGTGATGGCGCGCGCCGGCCTCTGCTCGCGCCGCGAGGCGGAGGCGTGGATCGCCGCCGGTCGCGTAAGTGTCAACGGCAAGCTTCTCGAATCGCCGGCCCTCAATGTCGGCCCGAGCGACGAGGTACTCGTTGACGGCGAGCCGCTGCCGACGGCCGAGGCGACCCGGCTCTGGCTCTACAACAAACCGAAAGGGCTGGTGACGACCGCCCGCGATCCCGAAGGAAGACCGACCGTCTTCGACGCGCTGCCGGCAGAGTTGCCGCGTGTGGTGACCGTCGGGCGCCTCGACATCAACACCGAGGGCCTCCTGCTGCTCACCAATGACGGCGGGCTTGCCCGTGTTCTGGAGCTACCCTCGACCGGTTGGCTCCGGCGCTATCGGGTTCGGGTTCACGGTTCGGTCGACGAGAAACGCCTCGCCGGACTTGCCGAGGGCGCCGCGATCGACGGCGTGCTCTACGGCCCGATCGAGGCGGAGCTCGAACGGCGGCAGGGGTCCAATGCCTGGCTGATCATCGGCCTTCGCGAAGGCAAGAGCCGCGAGATCAAGCGCGTGATGGAGCATCTCGGCCTGGCCGTGACGCGGCTGATCCGCGTTTCCTTTGGGCCCTTCCAGCTCGGCGACCTGCCCGATGGCGGGGTCAAAGAGGTGAGGGGAAGAGTGCTCCGCGACCAGCTCGGTCGCCGCCTCGCCGACGAGGCGGGAATCGTTGTGGCGTCTGCGAGGCCGCCGGCGGCGAAGCCTGGCCCCTCGGCGAACAAGCCGCCGCCGCGGCGAGGACAATCCCGTGCGCATCGTCGGCGGTGAGCATCGCGGGCGGCGCCTCGTCGCACCGTCCTCCGCAGCCACGCGGCCGACTTCGGACCGCGTCCGCGAGACCCTTTTCGACATCCTTGCGCATCGCTACGGCGACCCGGTGCGGGATGCTCGTGTCCTCGATCTCTTCGCCGGGACCGGCGCTCTTGGCCTGGAGGCGCTTTCGCGCGGCGCGAGCTATTGCCTGTTCGTCGAGGACGCATCTGCCGCGCGCGGTACTATCCGCGCCAATGTCGAGGCGCTCGGCCTCACCGGCCGCACCCGCATCTTTCGCCGCGACGCAACGCGGCTCGGCGACGTCGGCAACATGAAGTCCTTTGGCCTCGCCTTTGCAGATCCGCCTTATGGTCGCGGCCTCGGTGAGGCGGCGCTCGCCTCGGCGTTGGCGGGTGGTTGGCTGGAGCCGGGTGCCGTTTGCGTCCTGGAGGAGGCGGCGTCGGCCAACGTCGACCTGCCGCCCGGAGTGGAGTCGCTCGATGAACGAACGGTCGGGGACACCAAGCTGGTCATCTGCAGAGCAGGAGCCGCCGCATGAGCCAAACGGAGCGCCCGCTCGGCGTCGCACTCGGCGGTGGCGCCGCCCTCGGCCTCGCCCACATCCCGATCCTCGAGGCGCTCGACGATCTCGGCGTTCGCCCGGCGCTGATCGCCGGCACCTCGATGGGCGCGATCGTCGGCGCGTTCTACGCCGCCGGCCACAGCGGCCGCGAGATCGCCGAGTTCGTGCTGAAGATCAAGCATAGCAAGGGCGATCTCATGCGGCGTTTGTGGCTGAGCCGCCCACGCGCCTTCCAGAACCTGTTCGGCCCGCGGCGTGCGACAGCTGCGCAACTCGCCGCGCAGGATGTGCTCAAGGCTTTCGGCGACCTCCTGCCGGAATACTTCGAGGATTTGAAGGTGCCGTTGAAAGTGATCGCCACCGACTACTACGCGGCGCGGGAAGTGGTCTTCACCGAGGGGCCGCTGCTGCCGGCCGTCGCCGCTTCGATGGCATTGCCGTTCCTGTTTCGCCCGGTGGTGATCGGCGATCGGCCGATGGTCGATGGCGGCCTGGTCGATCCGCTGCCCTTCGAGCATGCAAGGCTGCCGGGCGGCGTCGTCCTTGCTGTCGATGTTCTGCCGGGCCCGCGCGGCGAGCCGCCGCGCATCCCGCGTCGCATCGAGACGGCAATCGGCTCGGCCCAGATCCAGATGAACGCGATGACGCGCGAGAAGCTCCGCCGCATCGGCGAGCCCGAACTTCTGGTCGAGCCGGCTCTCGCCGAGTTCGAGCCGCTCGAATTCGGCCGCGCCGAGGAGATCTTCGCGGCCGCCGGCCAGGCGGTCGAGCGGGTCAGGCGCGAGCTGCCGCGCCTCCTCGCGCCGCAATAGGGACCTTGTCGCGGCTGGCCGCCATCCCTATCACTCCGAACATGTCAGCCCTCATGGATCAGACCGACCTTCTCGACCGCGCCGCGGCGCTCGTTGAATCCGCACTGCGCGCCGGTGCCGATGCCGCCGATGCCGTTTCCCATCGCCGCGTCTCGCTCGGCGTCGAGATGCGTCTCGGCGAAGTGGAGGAAACAACGCGGTCCGAGCGCGACGACTTCACCCTCCGCGTCTTCGTCGGTGGTCGGAATGCCAGCGTTTCGGCCAACTCGATGATGTCGTCCGCCGATCTCGTCGAGCGTGCCGTGGCGATGGCGAAGGCTGCCCCGGAGGATCGCTTCGCCGGCCTCGCCGATAGCGATCGGCTGGCGCGCGACCTGCCCGATCTCGACCTCCTCGACGAGACGATCCCAAGCGTCGATGACCTCACAGAGCGCGCGGCCGCGGCAGAGGACGCTGCCCGCGCCGTGGCCGGCATCTCGAACTCGGGTGGATGCAATGCCGGCTGGTCGGTCGAGGGACTGGTGCTGGCGACGAGCAGCGGCTTCACCGGGTCTTACCTTCGCTCGCGCCACTCGCTGACGGCGATTGCCATCGCTGGCGAAGGAACGGCGATGGAGCGCGACTACGACTACGCGATCGCCAACCACCTCGCAGATCTTCCCGGCGCTGCCGAACTCGGCACCCGAGCCGGCGAGCGTACCGTTCGCCGGCTCAATCCCGGCTCGATCGGCACGGGGCCGGCGACGGTCGTCTTTGACGAGCGCGTTGCGTCGAGCCTTGCCGGCCACGTTGCCGCCGCCGCCAACGGCTCCGCCGTCGCCAAGCGGACGACGTTCCTGGTCGATGCGATGGGGGAAGCCGTCCTCAGCCCCGCCGTTACGATCACCGACGATCCGCTACGGAAACGCGGCCTGGCATCGCGGCCGTTCGACGGCGACGGGGTCGAGCAGGCGCCCCTCGATCTCATCCGCGACGGCGTGCTGAAGAGCTGGTTCCTCGACAGCGCTACCGCGCGGGAACTCGGGCTCGCCACCACCGGCCGCGCCTCTCGCGCCGGCGGCGGCACCTCGCCGGGTTCGACCAACCTGACGGTCCTGCCGGGCGACATCTCGCGGGACGATCTGATCCGCGAAGTCGGCGACGGCGTGCTGATCACCGACCTGATCGGTGCGGGGGTGTCGATCGTCACCGGCGACTACAGCCGCGGAGCGGCCGGCTTTCGAATCCGCAACGGCGAAATCGCCGAGCCGCTCACCGAGATCACCATCGCCGGCAACCTCAAGGAGATGTTCCGCCGCATGCGCCCGGCTGACGATCTCACCTATCGCTACGTGACCAACGCACCGACCATCGCCGTCGAAGGCGTGACGGTCGCCGGTCGGTGACGACGCTCCCGCCACTTGCCGAGGAATTGGACCTGCTTGTCGGCGCCACGGCCGAGGCGGCGGAGGCCGCGCTGGCGCTCTTTCGGAACGGCGCGAAGGTATGGACCAAGGCCGGCGGCTCGCCCGTCACCGAGGCCGATATGGCGGTCGACGCCTTGCTGCGCGAACGCCTGACGGCGGCGCGGCCGGGCTACGGCTACCTCTCCGAGGAATCGGTCGACGACGGCTCGCGGCTGACCGCGCCGCGCACGTTCATCGTCGATCCGATCGACGGCACGCGGTCCTTCATGGCCGGCACGACCGACTGGACAATCCCGGTGGCGATCGTCGAGGCCGGCAGGCCCGTCGTCGCGGTCCTGCTGGCACCAGCGCGCGGCGAGGACTACCGCGCAATCGCGGGTGGCGGCGCGACACGGGACGGCCAGCCGATCCATATCTCCGATCGGACGACGATCGAGGACGCGCGGCTGGCGGTGTCCCAGCGGCTCTTGAAATCGGAGGCGCTTCCTCGGCCGATCCGCGCCAAGTCGGTGTTTCATGCCTCTCTCGCCTATCGCCTGGCGCGCGTGGCCGATGGCCGCCTCGACGGCGCCGCGGTCAAGCCGAACGCGCAGGACTGGGACCTTGCGGCAGCAGACCTTCTCGTGCACGAAGCAGGCGGTCGCCTGCGGACGGTCGATGGCGATCCGCCGCGCTATGACCGCGATACCACCGCACATGGCGCGATGATCGCGGGGGGGCCGGCGCTCAGCGAAGCGCTCGCGGACATCGTCACGCAGGTCATGCGCCACGGCATCTGATCTCCACCTCTTTGGGGCGTTGAATGGCAGAACACGAAAACGCATCGGACGAACCGCGCCAGCTCCTTCATCTCGTGTTCGGAGGAAGGCTGAAGTCCCTTGAATCCGATCAGTTTCAGGATCTCGAGGATCTCGACATCGTCGGAATCTATCCCAATTACCGCCTCGCCTATGATGCGTGGAAGAGCCGGGCGCAACGCACGGTCGACGATGCAATGATGCGATACTACATCGTGCATCTGCACAGGCTTCTCGAGCCGGACCTTCCGGCGGGCTAGGCGGCCGCCCCCCGAACCAGCGAGGGAATCAGCATTGGCGATCGGCGATGGCGACACAGCCCGGCCCGCGACCGTGCGCCGACACTCCCGCATCGGCAGAGCCTGGCGGCGCTTCGGCCGATCCCGCGCGGTCCGGCGCGCGCTGGCGAGCCTTGCGGCCGGCTATATCCGCCTCGTCGGCCGCACCAATCGCGTCATCATCGAAGGCGCGCTCGACTACGACAATTACAACGTCTCCAAGCCGCTGATCGTTACGACCTGGCATGGGCAGCATCTGCTCCTGCCGGCGGTTCGGCGCCGGGATCACAGGATGGTCGCGCTGTTCTCCCGCCATCGCGACGGCGACTTCAACGCGACCATTGCCGAGAAGCTGGGTGTCGAGACCGTTCGCGGCTCGGCGGCCAGAGATCGCTCCAAGACCATCGAACGCGGCGGGATCAGCGGCTTCTTCAAGCTCCGCTCGGCGCTCGCTGCCGGCAAGACGGCGGTCCTGATTGCTGATCTCTCCAACACCGTCGCGCGTCGGGCCGGGCTCGGCATTATCAAATTGGCCCGGGCCTCGGGCGTGCCGATCCAGCCGGTTGCGCTGGCAAGCAGCCGCCGGATCGCGATCGGCTCCTCATGGGACCGCACCACGATCAACCTGCCTTTCGGGCGAGTGGCTTTGGTGACGGGCACGTCCATTGCCGTGCCGGCCGACGCCACCGACGACGACCTCGAGCAATACCGGTCCGCGCTCGATGAAGAGCTCGACCGGATCAGCGAGCGCGCCCTCGCGATAGCGGACCGGACTGGTGGCTGAGCCCGTCGGGAGCGCGCTGCTCGGCGCCTATCGACTCGCCGGCAAGGCCATGCGGCCCCTGCTGCCGATGCTCCTCGAACGTCGGGCACGCCGCGGCCTTGAAGAGCGCGCGCGACGCAGCGAGCGCTTCGGCATAGCCAGCGAGGCGCGCCCCGGCGACAAGGTCGTCTGGGTCCACGCCGCCTCGGTCGGCGAGACCATTTCAATCATGCCGCTTGTCGAACGGCTCACCGACGAGGGCTGGTTCGTCGTGCTGACGACGGTCACCGTCACCGGCGCGGCGACGGCAGCGCGACGGCCTTCCGAAGGTGTCCGGCACCAATTCGCACCGCTCGACATCGAGCCGATCGTGAGCCGGTTTCTCGATCATTGGCGACCACGCGCAGCCCTCTTCGTTGAATCCGAGGTCTGGCCGGTCACCACGGATCTGCTTTGGCGGCGAGGGATTCCGCATATCGTCGTCAATGCCCGCATGTCGGAGCGCTCGTTCGGCCGCTGGCGGCTGCTTGGCGGAGCGCCGAAGCGCCTGTTCGGGCGCGTTGCGCTGGCGCTGGCGCAATCCGACAGCGACGCCGAACGCTGGGCGGCCCTCGGCGCAAGGCGCGCGCTTGCCGTCGGCAATCTGAAATTCGACGTGCCGCCGCTCGGCGTCGACGAGACCGCGCTTGCCGACCTCCGCCGTGAACTCGGCAATCGGCCGTTCTGGCTCGCGGCCAGCACCCATCCTGGCGAAGAGGAACAGGTGGCCGCCGCGCACCGCATCCTGGCCGAGCGGTTTCCCGGGCTCGTCACCGCGATCGTGCCGCGGCACCCGGATCGCGGGCCGGAGATCGCGTCGGTGATCGAGCCCGGTGCATCGCCGATCCGCCTGCGAAGCCGCGACAAGCGGCTTTTCAGCGGCTCCGGAATACTGATCGCCGATACGCTCGGCGAACTCGGCCTGTTCTACCGGCTGGCGGATGTCGCGCTGCTCGGCGGTTCGCTCGTTCCCCATGGCGGCCACAATCCGATCGAGGCGGTCGAACTCGACTGCGTCGTCGTCCACGGGCCGCACATCGCCAACTTCAAGCCGATCTTCGCCGCACTCGACGCGGATGGAGGCGCGGTGCCGGTGGCCAATCCGGACGAGCTCGCGACGGCAGTCGCTGAAACGCTGGAAAGCGCCGAAAACCGGCGCCGCCATATCGACGCCGCGGTTCGCGCGCTCCGCCCGTTCCGCGGCGCCCTCGACCGGACGCTCAACGAGATCTGGCCGCTGCTGGCGCGCGATCCGACCGTGCCGGCATGAGCGAGCCCGCCTTCTGGAGCCGGCGTGGTCTGACGGCGACGGCGCTGAGGCCGGCGGCCGCGATCTATGGAACGGTTGCGGCAAGACGCATGCGACAGGCGCCGGACTACTGGCCGCCGATTCCGGTGATTTGCGTCGGCAACTTCACCAGCGGCGGCGAGGGCAAGACGCCGACGGCGATCGCGCTGGCCGAGATAGCGCGGGGTCTCGGCCGCCGGCCGGGCTTCCTGACCAGAGGCTATGGCGGCACGGAAGCCGGCCCCGTCCTCGTCGCCGGTCGCCTGGCCGATCCTGCCCGTGTTGGCGACGAACCATGCCTTCTTGCCCGGGTCGCACCGACGGTGGTTTCGGCAAACCGCCCGAATGGCGCCCGCATGCTCGCCGAGAACGATGTCGATCTCATCATCATGGATGACGGCTTCCAGAACCCGCATCTCGGCAAGGACCTGTCGCTCGCCGTCACCGACGCCGAGGTCGGGCTCCGCAATCGGCTTGTCCTGCCGGCCGGCCCCCTGCGGGCGCCGCTCAAGGTCCAGCTGCGCTTTGCCGACGCGCTGGTGCTGGTCGGGGAGGGGCCGGCCCAGGCCGGCCTGCTGCGCCTCGCCGCGCGCGCCGGAAAGCGGGTGCTTCGCGCCCACCTTGTCCCGATCGATTCCGATCGCTGGAAGCAGGGCAAGCTGTTCGCCTTCGCCGGCATCGGGCGGCCGGACAAGTTCTTTGCGGCGCTCGAACGCGCCGGCGGGCGCTTCGCCGGTCGAAATGCCTTCCCCGACCATCACCAATTCACCGAGGCCGAAGCGCGGGTGTTGCTCGGCCATGCCGATGCCGGGCCGATTCGGCTGGTGACGACCGAGAAGGATCACGTCCGCCTCCAGAACGCGACGGGGGCGCTGGCCAACCTTCGCGATCGGACCGAAGTCTTTTCGGTTCGGATGGAATTCGAGGCGCCGTCCGAAGTCGCGGCGATGATCAGGAGGACGGCCGAGGAGGTGCGCGACGGCCGCAGCCGGAAGCGCTCAGCCGTCGGACGCTGACGGATCGCGAAGGCGCTTGTGGGCGGTCAGGGAGGCGGCCGCATCGGCATAGGCCTCCTGCCGCGAAACGCTCCAATACTTGAGATCGTCGAGCGCAATGGCGGCGCCCGTAACCGCGCAGCGCACGAACGTACCGGGCGAGACGATCTGGTAGTCGCCGTCGAGATAGCGGACCCAGGCTTCGCCGCCGGGTCCGGAAAGATCGATCCGATTCACAACGTCATTCCTCTGTCCTCAGGATAGCCGGTCCGACGGCGATCCTGTCAACGCCGTTTGAACAGCCTCTCGATGTCGGCGAGCTTCAGCTCGATATAGGTCGGCCGCCCATGAATGCACTGGGCTGCCGCCGGCTCGGCCTCCATTTGGCGTAGGAGGGCGTCCATCTCCTCGGGCCGGAGCCGCCGTCCCGACCGCACCGAGCCGTGGCACGCAATGGTGCCGGCGACCGCGTCGATGCGTTCGCCGAGGAGGGTCGAAGCGCCAAGATCGGCGATCTCGTCGACAAGGTCGCGGACGAGCCCCCTGACGTCGACGCCGTCGAGCATGGCCGGAACGGCGCTCACCGCGACGGCCGCGGGGCCGAAGGCATCGATGTCGAGGCCGAAACGGGAAAGGGCCTCGGCGTGCCCGAGAATTGCGGTCGCTTCGCCTTCGCTGAGCTCGACGATTTCCGGCACCAGCAGCATTTGCGTCGGCACGTTGCCGGCGCGGATTGCCGCCTTGAGCCGCTCATAGACCAGCCGCTCATGCGCAGCATGCTGGTCGACAAGCACGACGCCGTCGGCCGTCTGCGCGATGATGTAGTTCTCGTGGAGCTGCGCCCGCGCTGCCCCGAGCGGGTGCGCCGACGCGACCTCCGGACCGCGATCCGCTTCCTGCCGGATGTCCGCGCTGACACCGACGGTCTCGATCTCCTGCTGACCCTCCTCGGCGAATCCGCCCGCGAATGACGGCCCGGCCCAGCTGTCCATCCGCTCTGTTGGCCGATGGGCCGGCGCCGCAGTTCCCGCCGACAACAGCGAACGCAGCTGCGCCGTGCCGGTCGACGCCGATCTGAGACCGGTCGTCGCCAGCGCTTCCCTTACCGCGCCGACGATCAATCCGCGCACCAGGCCCGGGTCGCGGAACCGGACCTCGGCCTTGGCGGGGTGGACGTTGACGTCGACAGAGCCGGCTGGAACCGTCAGGAACAGCGCCGCGATTGCGTGGCGGTCGCGGGCGATCACGTCGGCATAGGCGGCGCGGAGCGCGCCCAGAAGCTGGCGGTCGCGAACCGCGCGGCCGTTGACGAAGAAATACTGCCGGGCAGCGTTCCCACGCGTGAAGGTCGGCAGCCCCGCGAAGCCTTCGAGCAGATGGCCGTCCCGCTCGGCCGCGATAGCGATCGCGTTCTCCGTGAAATCGGCGCCGATGATCTGGCCGATCCGCTCCAGCTGATTCCCCGTAGCGGAGAACAACGCTGCCGGCCGCTCGTCATTCGCAAGCTCGAAGCCGATATCCGGATGCGCCATCGCGATCTGGCGGACCATGTCGCCGACCGCCGTCGATTCGGCGCGTTCGGTCTTCATGAATTTGAGGCGCGCGGGCGTGTTGAAGAAGAGCTCGGCGACCTCGATCTGAGTGCCGCGGGCAATCGCCGCCGGCCGCGCCGGCGAGGTCCTGCCATGATCGACGGCGATCTCCCAGCCATGCGCTTCGCCCTCGTGCCGGGTACGGACCGAAAGCCGGGCCACCGAGCCGATCGAAGCCAGCGCCTCGCCGCGAAACCCGAGCGAGGAAATCGCTTCCAGGCCGCCATCGAGTTTCGAGGTGCAGTGGCGTTCGACGGCGAGGGGCAGCTCGTCGGCGGGAATGCCGGCGCCGTCGTCGGTGACGCGGATCAGCGATAGCCCGCCGGCAGCTGTGACGATCTCGATCCGGCCGGCGCCGGCGTCGATTGCGTTTTCGATGAGTTCCTTGACGACGCTTGCCGGTCGTTCGACCACCTCGCCGGCGGCGATGCGGTTGACCATCTCTTCGCTGAGACGCCGGATCGTCAGGAGCTTGGCTCCGGGTTACCGGGCGCGGCGGCCGCTGAAGAAAAAGGGGAAGGCCGAATCGGCTTGATTGGCTGAAAAGTCACCTGGGATCGCGAGCGCCCGTCAAAAATCGCGGGGGTTAATTAGGCCAATGAGCTCGCTACCGTAGCCAACCTGAAGCGTTTCCGACCTTCCCCGGTGCGGTCAGGCAGCCAACAATTATGTTGCCCGACCGCGGCGTTTGCCCCGCTCTTTGCGGAGCCGCGCAGGCGTGAGCCGCGCCTAAAGACATCGATGAGCCTATTTGAGGGAAGGGGAGTCTTCAAGCGGATTCGCAAAGTGTCACGGAACCTTCGTGTTATCGTGAACGGCGAGATTGGGGAACCGGTCCGACCCGGAAAGCACAAGCTCGTCAGTCACTTGCTCGGCCCACTGCCACCCGGTTATTGCACCGTTTACCGCGCCCGAGATCAGGTTGTCGGCAAGGAGTGCGTGGCCGGATCCCTCGACGACGGAAACCGTGATCCCGTTCGGCGACTCGCGGATCACGTTCCCGGTGATGACGACATCGCGCAGGAACGGACCCCAACCAGCCCAGATTCCGGCTCGCGGCGCCCCTTCGATAACATTGCCCGTCACGGCGGCATCAGCCTCGATCCACAGCCCGATTCCGAACCCGGCATCGACGTCGGGCGGGTAGGGGCCCTCGCCGGTGAGGTTGCGGATGACGTTGCCGGTTACGGACGCGATACGTCCGCCCTCGTTGAAATTGGCGATCGAAATACCGCTCGCCGCTCCGTCGATGATGTTGTCGGCGATCACCGCACCCTCGAAGGAGAACTCGCAGAAGATCGCGATCTCGCCGAGCCGTGCGCAATTGTTGCCGACGATTGCGACGTTGTCGGATGAGTTGGCGCGGATTGCGGTGAAGGCGCAGTCGGCGATCCTGTTGTCGGCCACCGTGACGCCATGCGCCTGAAAGACGTTGATTCCGTTGCCGTAGGGTCCCGTCCCACCGCGGTCCGCGCGGATCTGTTCGACCCGGTTGCCCGTCACCACCGAGCCGTCTTCGCCGGACGTCCAGCGATGGATGAGGATGCCGTTATTGCCGCAAGCGCGGACGATGTTGTCCGTGACCGAAAGGCCCGTCGATTCGTAGGCGCGGATGCCGGCCTCGGCCGCGCCCGAGATGTCATTGCCGGCAAGGCGACCGCCGCAGCGATCGACGGCAATGCCCGAGCCGCCGCTGCCGAGGATCGTGCATCCGGCGATTCTGACCTCGTCGACCTCCGACAGATGCACAATGCCCGGCACATATTCGCCGAGCGGACGGTTGGCGCCGTCGAGAACGATGTCGGTGAGGTGGACCAGGTCGCCGCCTTCGGCCGAAAGGAGGTGCCCAGCGCCAGTGTAGACCAGCCGCGTCGCGCCCGCGATGCCGGTAATCCGTGCCCGCGGCGGCAGGGTGATGTTTGAGACCTGATAGGTGCCGGCCGGCAAGAACAGGGTGCGGTCCTCGGCCGACACCTGATCGAGAGCAGCCTGTAGCGCCCGGCTTTGATCGTCGATCGCGCTCGGTCGCAGACCGAGGTCGATCGCGTTCAGCGAGCCGCGAAGCTCGGCGTTGATGAGCTGAGCGCGCGCGGATCGGTCGACGATGGGGGTCGCCGCCGCTGCCGTCATCAATGCGAGAAATCCTCGGCGATCCATTCTGGGCCGGTCCGGTTGGTTTACCCAACCGGCATCAAGCCCTGTGCCGACCGCGACTGTTCCGTTGTGAAACGATTAGAGAAGCTGGCGCAGCGCCGGTACCGAGCCGATGACGTCGTCGATCGCCTCGTCGCCGACCTTTTCGCGCGCGAAAGCAAGGATCTCTTCGCCGGCCACTTGCATCTGCTCGTTGGAAAGGCCGGCGGAACTGAGCTGCGTGTAGATGCCCATCAGCCCGCCCGAGAACGCGCTGAACAGCCCGCCGCGGCGCTTGCCGACCATCGCCTCGGCGCCCGGAACGGCCGCATAGATCTCGGCCATGCGCTGCTTCGGGGCGTTCTTGTCGAGATACGACAGAAGGGCGGACACTGAACTCCGAGCCGCATCCGAGCCGATACCGGCCTTATGCTCGATGCGCTCGATCAACTCGTCCATGCAACCTGCTCCGAGCCCCGCCGACAGGACCTGTACACTCCGCCCGCCGATTGAGGCAATAGCATCGCCCGCCTTCCGGTTGCCTTGCTGAGCCTCCGATCGATGCCATATGGTCGGCAGCAATCCCTGACGCGCGGCGCCCGCCGTCTTCACCAAGGAGAGGTTACCGATGGCTTTCGAGCTTCCCGATCTGCCCTACGCCTATGACGCACTCCAGCCCTATATGTCGGCCGAGACGCTCGAATATCACCACGACAAGCATCACCAGGCCTACGTCACCAACGGCAACAAGCTGCTTGAAGGGTCTGGCCTTGAAGGGAAGAGCCTCGAGGAGATCGTCAAGGAGAGCCACGGCAAGAACGCCGGCCTCTTCAACAACGCAGGTCAGCACTTCAACCACATCGAGTTCTGGCAGTGGATGAAGCCGGGCGGCGGCGGCAAGAACCTGCCGGCGAATCTCCAGGCTGCGATCGACACCGACCTCGGCGGCTACGACAAGTTCCGCGAGGACTTCGTCCAGGCCGGCGTGACGCAGTTCGGATCCGGCTGGTGCTGGCTGGCCCTCAAGGGCGGCAAGCTGGAGATCATGAAGACGCCGAACGGCGAGAACCCGCTGGTTCATGGCGCCACACCGCTGCTCGGCTGCGATGTGTGGGAGCATTCCTACTACATCGACTACCGCAACGCCCGGCCGAAATATCTCGAGGCGTTCGTCGACAACCTCATCAACTGGGAGCGTGTCGAGGAGCTCTACGGCGCGGCGACCTGAGTTCAGGCCGCCGCCGGACCTTCGTCGTCGGGCTCGAAATTGAGCGCCGTACCGTTCATGCAGTAGCGCAGTCCGGTCGGCGCCGGCCCGTCGGGGAAGACATGGCCGAGATGCGCGTCGCACCGGGTGCACAGCACCTCGGTCCGGACCATGCCGTGGGAGCGGTCTTCGGCTTCCTCCACCGAGTCCGGGTCGAGCGGTGCCGAGAAGCTGGGCCAGCCCGTTCCGGAATCGAACTTCGTTTCAGATCGGAACAGGGGTTCGCCGCAACAGACGCAGGTATAGAGGCCGTCGCGATGCTCGTCCCAATAGGGTCCGCTGAAGGCCGGTTCGGTGCCTTGCTCGCGGGCGACGTGGTACTGCTCGGGCGTAAGCTCGGCGCGCCACTCGGCCTCCGACTTGACGATCTTGGGACGGGAAGTGGTGGTCATCGGCTGCCTCCAATTACGAGCGGGCGCTCCGCAAAGCCAACGCTCTCAAGATCGTTCAGCCCGGCAAATGTGACAAGTGTTGATCTTGGCACGAAGTCGGGGTCAGCCTAACAACACCGCGTGAGCCCGCCCGTCGCGGGCTTTGGCAAGGAGGTCCTTTATGACGGCGATGCGCGTGGTCGGGCTAGGCCTTGTTCTATTCGCCTTCTGGCTGCTCCTGTCCGGCAACTACGCGGCTTGGCTCGTCGCCTCCGGCCTCGTTACCGCGATCCTCGTCGCCTTGCTCGGCTGGCGATTCGGTTATGCCGATGAGGAGGGCTTTCCGATCGACCGACTGCTTGCCGGGCTTCTGTATTGGCCCTGGCTCGTCGTCGAGATCGCCAAATCCTCGGTGGCGGTGACTCGGGTCATCCTCAATCCGAAGCTTCCGATCCGGCCGACTCTGGTGAAGACGCCGTGCGGTCCGCGCACGGCGGTCGGCATTGCCACCTACGCCAACTCGATCACCCTCACCCCCGGAACGATCACTGTCGACGTCGACCGTGCCCGCGGTGAGTTGATGGTCCATGCCCTGACCGATGACGGCGCCCGCAGTCTCCTTGAAGGTGAGATGAACCGCCGCGTCCAGCGTTTCGAGGGGAAGTCCCGATGATGCTCGATCGCGGTGAGGCGATGTTCGTCGCTGGCATCGCGGCGATCTTGGTGGCGCTAGCGCTGATGGTCGTGCGGGCGCTGCGCGGCCCGACGGTCTTCGATCGCCTCGTCACCGCCAACGCCATCGGCGTCGCCGCCATCATGCTGGTGGCGCTCTACGGGTTCTTCATTGGGCGGCCGGAGTTTCTCGACATCGGAATCCTCTATGCCCTCCTGAACTCCGTCGGCACGTTCGCCGTCCTGAAATTCTGGCGTTATGGCTCGCTCGGGCACGCCGGTGAAGAAGAGGGCGATCCGCAATGAGCGAGGTTCTCGAGGTGGTCCGAGAAGTGATCGCCTGGATTCTGATCTCCGCCGGCGGCTTCTTCTTCATCGTCTCGGCGATCGGCATCAACCGGATGCCCGATGTCTTCACCCGGCTGCACGCCGCGTCCGTCGGTGAGACCTTCGGCTCGGGCCTGATGCTGGTCGGGATGATCGTCATGGCCGGCTTCACGCTCGTCACCGCCAAGCTCGTTCTCCTCCTGTTGTTCCTCTGGTTCATGGGGCCGGTTGCGACGCATGCCATTGCGCGCGCCGCGCTTCAGGCCGGCGAACGCCCGACGCTGACCGGCATCGATGCGAAGGCCGAGAAAGACGTCCGCAAGCTGGAGGAAGGACAATAGAGGCCGTCACCAACATGGTG
>CAZSXA010000029.1:0-19028 GCA_964611195.1 uncultured Bauldia sp. | reverse complement strand
CTGCGGTGAAATGCTCAGGGCCCAGATGACCGACGTGCCGCTACCCGAACCGGAAGCCACAGCAAGGCCTTGGGCCCAGCCTCGGGCTTTGGACGTCTTGCGTTGGCGCCTGGACGCGCCGCACCTCATCGATCGAACGCTGATGCGGATCATGGGCCTGCTGTCGCGACGGCGTATTCTCGCCGCCTCGGGCCTTGAGCACATCCGGCCGGAGATGGATCCCTTCATCCTCGCGGCCAATCACGGATCGCACCGCGAGGCACTCGATCTGCCGGCTTTGCTCGCCCTCCAACGGCACGGCAAGCTTGTGTATTTTATGGGGGATTGGAACTTCAGGCTATATCCTGGCCTCAATCTCCTCTACCGTCGTTCCGAGACGATCACCGTGGTTCGCAAGCCAATTCCCATCTGGCCGCTGGATCGGCTTCGCCCGCTCTATCAGGAATCGACCAATGCGCTGCAGAGGACGCGCATGTTTCTCGAGAAGGGACGATCGGTCGGGGTCTTCCCGGAGGGAACAGTGAATACCGATCCGGATCGTCTGCTCCATGGTCACTCGGGCGCCGCATGGCTGTCCCTGCGAACCGGCGTTCCGGTTGTTCCGGCGGGCATCGTCAACGTCTACGCTGAGAGCGGTCGCGCCCTCGGAATCAACGTGACCTTCGGACCGCCCATATTCCCTGCCACCAATTCCGTTCCGAAGGCGACGCGTTCGGGGGTAAAGGACTGGCACGCCACCATTATGCAATCGATCGCGGCCCTTTGCGGGAAGGATTGGGCTCCGGAGAAAGGAGCGACAGAGCATGTTGCGAATTGATCAGATCGACGTGGCCCATGTCGCCACCGAGGCGGAGCGCCAGGAGGTCCTCTCGGTTCTGCGCACCACCTATCTCGACGAGAAGGGCTGGGCGACCGATGTCGATGCGTTCTTCTCCGAGGATGACCGCGACAATCCGGATATCGACTGGCTGATTGCACGCGTGGACGGCGAGGCCGCCGGTGTGCTGCGCGTCCACTACGACCCGCCGCTTGGCACCTATATCGAATACGGTCTTGAGTTCCTCGACCCCAGCCTCAATGTCGAGGAGTTCCTGAAGAAGAACCGTGTCGCCGAGATCGGCCGCTTTGCCGTCACGCCGGAGTTTCGCAACAAGGTCGTGCTGCCGGCGGCGCTCATGAAGGGGGCGACGATCGCCACCATCAAGCGCAATTACACCCACTTCGTCACAGACGTGCTCGAGGACGATCCGCACAGCCCCTACGGCTTCCACACGCGCGTCCTCGGCTTCAAGGTCGTGGCGACGCACAAGACCGGCGAACTCCTCTCCGAGAGCCGCCGGCTGACACTGCTCCTCGACCTGAAGGACTGCTACCGGCGCCTGCGCCAGCGTAATTCCTGGTTCTCGCGCTACATGTTCGAGGGCTGGCAGGCCGACATGCACCAGCAAATGGCCGCCTAGGCAGCCGGGAGGAGGCGGCCGGTTTTCGCCGCCTCCGCATCGCCGCGCGCTAGTGCTCGCCCGTCTTCCCGAGGATTTCGTCGGCCGCCTTGTTGAGGATGTCGGCGACACGCTGCTGATCGGAATCTGTTCCTTCCGTTGCCGCCACGATAAGCGCCCGCAGACGTCGACGCGCCTGATCGAGCCCTTCGGACGCCTCGGAGCGCTGCTCGTTCGGCCGTTCGCCCCAACTGCCTTCGGCCCACTCGAACCACTCGCGCGCCTTCCCCATCTTTCGGCCGAAGGCCTCCATCTGTGAAAGAATCGCCTCAACGGCTTCGCGGTTCTCGTTGAGATGCGCCCTGCCAGCGTCGGTGATGGCGTAGGTCTTCTTGTTGCCTTCGGCCTCCGAGGTGACGTAGCCGGCCTCCTCGAGATAGGTGAGGGTCGGATAGATCACGCCGGGGCTGGGGCTGTAAAAGCCGGCCGAGCGCTCCTCGAGCGCCTTGATGATGTCGTAGCCGTGGCGAGGAGTTTCCTCGATAAGGGCGAGGGTGAGGAGGCGAAGGTCGCCGTCCTTCAACATGCGGCCGAAGGAAAAGCCGCCGCCGCGCGAACCGCCCATCCCCCAGCCGAACGGGCCGAAGCCGCCACGATGGCGATGGCGTCCGCCGAAGGCATAGCCTCCGGGTCCGCAGTGATGATGTCGATAATGCATGTGATGTGTCCTGTATGTCTTACGATATATCTTAAGTGGGTCGCCACCTCGGAGATGCAAGAGGGCGGCAGTGAGTTTCGGATGAGGCGATGTCCAGCGACGTGATCGAGATCGGGGAGGGTGTTTCCATCCGCGAGGACGAGTTCAGCGAGACCTTCACGAAGGCCTCTGGACCGGGCGGCCAGAACGTCAACAAGGTGGCATCCGCGGTGCAGCTGCGTTTCGACGTCCGCAACTCGTCGCTGC
Source organism: uncultured Bauldia sp. (assembly GCA_964611195.1). Lineage (GTDB taxonomy): Bacteria > Pseudomonadota > Alphaproteobacteria > Rhizobiales > Kaistiaceae > JADLGL01. The sequence goes on along the minus strand of CAZSXA010000029.1, from coordinate 16,625 downwards.
CGGAGGAGATCAAACACCGGCTGATCCGGCTGGCGGGCTCGCGGATGACCGGCGAGGGCGCGTTGCTGATCCGCGCGGAGCGTTTCCGTACGCTCGAACGCAATCGCGCCGACGCGCGCCAGCGGCTGGCCGCCTTGGTCCGGCGTGCCGCTCAGCCCCCTAAGCCGCGAAAGGCAACACGGCCACCGGCATCGTCACGAAAACAGAGGCTGGAGGCGAAGACACGCCGCTCGGAGGTCAAGAGCGCGCGATCCAAGCCTCGTGTCGACGACAGCTGATGGCGGCAAACCCGCAATATTGTTGACTTCTCAAGAAAAACACGGTGCTCTCCGGGCAATCGCCCGCCCTTCCGACCGCGGGCCCATCAGGGAGAGAAGCATGCGCAGATTCGCTTACGCGCTCGTCGCGGCCGCCATTGCGAGCCCAGCCTTCGCGCAGGACGTCACCGTGGCGACCACGGCCATCGTCGAGCACCCGGCACTCGATGCCGTGCGGGACGGTGTTCGCGACGCCCTTACCGATGCGGGCATCGAGTTCGAGTTCCTCTACGAGTCAGCCGGCGGCGATCCTGCCACCGCCGCCCAGATCGCGAACCAGTTCGTCAGCGACGAGGTGAGCGTCATCGTCCCGATCTCGACGCCTTCGGCCCAGGCGGTCCTGAACGCGACCAGCACGATCCCGATCGTGTTTGCCGCCGTGACCTCGCCGACGGCTGCCGATCTCGTCACCGATCTCGACGGCGACGGCAACAACATCACCGGCGTATCGGATCTCACTCCGGTTGCCGACCATGTCGCGCTCATGATGGAGATCATGCCGGACCTCTCGACGATCGGCGTTCTCTATAACGCCGCCGAAGCCAACTCGTCCTTCCTTGTCGATATCCTCAAGGAAGTGGCGGCCGACAACGGCATCACCATCGTCGAGGCGACCGCCGACAACAGCGCCAATGTGCAGTCGGCCGCGGCCTCGCTCGTCGGCGACGTCGACGCCATCTACGTGCCGACCGACAACACCATTGTCAGCGCACTCGACGCCGTGATCGGCGTTGGAGAGGACGCCGGCGTGCCGGTGTTCGCGGGCGATACGGCGACCGTTGAGAATGGCGCGATCGCGACGATCGGCTTCGACTACTACCAGCACGGCCGCGACGCCGGCGCTCTGGTGATCCGCGTCCTCAATGGTGAGGACCCGGGCACGATCCCGGTCAGCTTCGCCGAGGGTGGCGACCTTGCCGTCAATCCGGCGGCTGCCGAGCGAATGGGCATCACCATTCCGCAGGCGGTGATTGACCGCGCCGACATCGTCGTCGAGTAAGGCGGCGAGCAGACTCCAAGAAACGGCTCCTCCCTCATCGGGGAGGGGCCGCCCTGCCACGGGCGTGGGGGCGCTGCTTGTGTGTTGATCGAGCGCGCCTGATGGCGCTTTGGGGGGCCGGTGCGTAATCCGACGACCGCGATCTGGTCCGCTGTCGCGGTTCTGGCGGCCGGGGGCCTGTCCTGGCTGCTGCTCGACTGGCTCGGCGCCTTTGCCTTCTGGAACGCCATTGAGATCGGCCTCGTCTACGGTTTCGTGGGCCTTGGCGTCTTCCTCTCGTTCCGCGTCCTGAACTTCCCCGACCTCACCGTCGACGGCTCGTTCCCGCTGGGTGCGATGGTGGTGGCGGCGCTCCTGATCGGCGGCGATCCGTTCTGGGGCAATCCGTGGATCGCGACGCTGGTCGCCTTCGTGGCCGGTTGCCTCGCCGGCCTCGTCACCGCGGCGCTCAACGTCGTCTTCAAGATCCTCCATCTTCTGGCGTCGATCCTGACGATGTACGCGCTCTATTCGATCAACCTTCGGGTGGGCGACGGCCGGCCCAACCTTTCGGTCCGCAACCTCGACAGCGTGGTCGACGTCATGGACGGCGTCGGCCTTCCCTCGAACTATGTCGAGCCGACATTGCTCCTCGTTCTCCTGGTCATCGCAATCGGGTTGCTAACCTGGTTCCTCACCACCGATTTCGGGCTCGGCATGCGGGCGACCGGCATCAATCCGAAGATGGCGCGCGCGCAAGGCATTCCGACCGGCCGCAACATCTACGCCGGCATGGCGTTGTCGAACGGCCTCGTCGCGGTTGGCGGCGGTCTCTTCGCGCAAACCGCGGGGTTCGCCGACGCCACGTCCGGAACCGGCACGATCGTCTTTGGCCTTGCCGCCGTGATCATCGGCGAAACGCTTCTGCCGTTCCGCGGCATTTGGATCCTCCTCGCCGGCTGTGTTTTCGGATCCGTGATCTACCGCCTTGCACGCCAGTCGGCGCTCGAATGGGACGGCATCTGCGTCGGCAATTCCTGCTTCGAGGTACTTGCCTCCGACCTCAACATCATCACCGCGGCGATCGTCGTGCTGGCGCTCGTCTTGCCGCAACTCCGCTCGTGGAGCCGTAGCCGATGATTACGGTCTCCGAGCTCGAGGTCGTTTTCGGCCAGGGGACTCCGCTGGAGAAGCGGGCCCTCAACGGCGTCGATCTCAAAGTGAAGGACGGCGAATTCGTCTCGATTATCGGCTCAAACGGCGCCGGCAAGTCGACACTTCTCAACGCGATCGCTGGCGACTTTCCGCCGAGCCGGGGCACGATCGAGATTGGCGGTCGCGACGTTTCGGGCTGGTCCACAGCGCGTCGCGCGGCCTGGGTGTCGCGTGTCTTTCAGGACCCGCTGGCCGGCAGTTGCGCCGACCTCACAATCGAGGAGAACCTCGCGCTGGCAGCCGCCCGCGGCACGCGGCGCGGCCTCAAGCGGGCGCTGACGCCGCGGCGGCGCAGCACGTTCATCCAACGCGTCGCCGAACTGGGACTTGGCCTCGAGTCCCGCCTGAAGGACCGCATGGCGCTCCTTTCGGGCGGTCAGCGTCAGGCGACCGCCCTGCTGATGGCGACGCTGTCGCCGTCGCAGGCGCTTCTTCTCGACGAACACACCGCCGCCCTCGATCCCGGCATGGCCGAGTTCGTGATCGAGCTCACGCGCCGCATCGTCGCCGACGAGGGGCACACCGCCCTCATGGTCACGCATTCGATGTCGCAGGCGCTCTCCGTCGGAACCCGGACGATCATGCTGCATGAGGGCAAGATCATGCTCGACGTCAGTGGCGAGGAACGGGACTCCCTCACCGTCGAGGATCTTGTCGCCAAGTTTCGGCAGATGCGCGGTCAGTCCCTCGACGACGACAAGCTCCTCACGAGTTGAGCCGAACAGGCCAATCACGACCAAGTGTCTGGCGACGAGCGCGCTTCGCGGGCTTGTGATTCCAAATCCGATGCTACCGTCAATAGGTAGGTGGCAGCGGGGCGTGGCCAGCGGTCACTGGTCCCGACACGTCAAAGAGAGGGACAGATATGACCTACGCAGGCACAATGGGCAGCTGGCTTTCGCGCCGCGCCGTCGGCTTCGCAGCGATCGGCGCCTTGCTGCTGGCGGCCGTGGCGAGCTTCGGCACGCTGGCGACGGCGCAATCGCCCGACGAGCACTGGATTCTGCCCGCCGCCGAGCTCGATCCCGCCATGAGCGGCCAGCAGCGCATCGTTCTGGCCGGCGGCTGCTTCTGGGGCATCCAGGGCGTCTATCAGCACGTCAACGGCGTCTCGAGCGCGCTGTCCGGCTACGCCGGCGGCAGCGAAGCCGACGCCAGTTACAGCACGGTTCTTCGCGGCGGCACCGGCCACGCCGAGTCGGTAGAGGTCGTCTTCAACCCGAACGTCATTTCGCTCGGTGAGATTTTGCGGATCTTCTTCTCCGTCGCGCACGACCCGACGACGCTGAACCGCCAGGGTTCGGATGTCGGACCGCATTACCGCTCTCACATCTACACCACGAGTGCCGCGCAGCAGGAGGTGGTCAACGCCTATATCGCGCAGCTCGACGCTGCCGCGATCTACGGCGATCCGATCGTCACGCGCGTCGACAGCCTTCCGGAGTTCTTCCCGGCCGAGGCCTATCATCAGGACTACCTGGTGGATCGGGGCCGCTACGATCCGAACGGACCGAACATTCGCTACCTCGAATACTGGGATCTGCCGAAGATCGTAAACCTCCAGAACGTCTTCCCCGAGCACTATCGCTCCGATCCGTTGACGGTGGCCGAGACCCGGCCGGAGCTCGCTCCCTAGCCCGGAACCCGTGTTTCCTCCCCTGGGCCACCATGGCGCGCCGCCTTCGGGCGGCGCGCCTGTTTTGGCGGTTGCCAGCGATAGATCCAGTCATAGCGGCCGATCAGGCCGCGCCCGCCGATAGCCCGCATTATGAGATTGCGCATCGGCGCGGTGAAGGCACCCATGTGATAGAGGTCCGCCGTGGCATTGGCCGAGCGCCAGACGCGCTTCACGCGTCGTTGCCTGGCCGCCTGATAGCGCTGCAGCGCCTGCGGTGGGTCTTCCGGATCGGCGGCGAGCATCGCCGCCAGCACCGCGGCGTCTTCGATTGCCATGGCCCCTCCTTGCGCCAGATAGGGTGTCATCGCGTGGGCAGCGTCGCCGAGGAGCGCCACGGGACCGGCCGCCCAGATCCCGTTCGGCCGAACCGTGGCGATCGCCCAGGCTCGCCAGCCGTCGCCCGCCGCCGAGATGAGATCACGGATCGGGCGGCCCCAGGCCTCAAAACGTCCGCCAGTCTTTGGGCTGTGTGATGCTTCTTGATCGCCCGACATGTCCCGAGTGACGATCACGACGTTGAATTCGGCGCCGCCGCGGACCGGATAGTGGACGATGTGCCCGTCGCGGCCGAGCCACAGCCCGACGCGATCCGGCGCTACCGTCTCCGGGAATGCGTCCTTGGGAATGAGAGCGCGCCAAGCGGTCCAGCCGGTCGCCTTCTCCTCCCTGGCGCCGGGCATCAGCGGGCGTATGTGGGAACGGATACCGTCGGCACCGACGAGGACGTCCGCAGCGTGTTCGATCTGCCCAGACGCCTGATCGGCCATCACCGTCAGCCCCCTCCGGTGAAGCGCGAACTCGACGACCTCCTGGCCCGTTTCGAGAGCTATGCGTTTGTCCCGTTCGGCCGCACGGGCGAGCACCGCCTGAAGGTCTGCCCGATGGATGGTCAGATAGGGGAGGGCGTGCCGCTTCTCGAAGCGCCGCCCGAGGGGCATCGTGACGATGCGGCGGCCGCGGCGTGTCCGCACTTCAAGCGCTTTCGGCTTGGATGCCAGCGCCTCGACCTCCGCCTGAAGGCCGAGATCACACAGCACGCGAAGCGCATTCGGCGTGATCTGGATGCCGGCCCCGATCTCCCGGAACGTCTCGGCGCGCTCGGCAACACGGACGTTCAGGCCCTGGGCGGCGCAGGCGAGGGCGCAGGTTAGCCCGCCGATGCCGCCGCCGGCGATCAGGATCGATAGGGGGCGATCGGAGGCGATGGCCGGGCCGTCTATCCGACCAACTGCCCGGTAACGCGGTGGCCGGGCGGAATTGTCTCGCTCGGCTTCAGGTCGGGATTGAAGCGGTACCGCGTCGAGCAGTACTCGCAAACCGCGTCGTCGGAATCCCCGAGATCGATGAAGATGTGGGGATGGTCAAAGGGCGGCAGCGCCCCCATGCACTTGAATTCGCGCACGCCAATCTCGATTGTTTCGACGCCGGCGTCATTCTGGAAGTGGGGCACCATCGCGTCGGCCATTGAGATCTCCGCCGGTTGAATTCGATATGCGGAACCATAGCCTCCCCGCCGACCGCCGCCAACGCCGGTTCGGGTGCGGAACCGCCGCACGGTTCGTTTCGTTGACCGGTTCTGTGTTATGGCGACCGAGCTAAGAGCAGCAACGGCCGAACAATGAGCGTTCACACACTGAAACCGGCCACCGAAGCCCTGTCCGATATCGGGCCGGTTTGGCAGCAGATTCGTCAGGAAGCGGAGGCGATCATCGCCGCCGAGCCCGAGCTTGCGAGCTTCGTCTACGCCAACATCCTCAACCATCACTGCCTCGAGGAAGCGATTGCCCACCGCGTCGCCACTCAGCTCGACCACAGCGACGTGCCGGCCGACATCATCCGCCACGCCTTTGCCGAGGTGATTTCGGCCGAGCCCGAACTCTCCGAGATCTTCCGCATCGACATTGCGGCGGTCGTCGACCGTGATCCGGCCTGCACGCGGCTTGTCGAGCCGGTGCTTTATCTCAAGGGCTTCCAGGCCATTGAGGCGCACCGGCTGGCCCATTGGCTCTTCCGCCAGGGCCGCAAGGACCTTGCCTTCTATCTGCAGAGCCGGGCTTCGAGCGTCTTCCAGACGGACATCCACCCGGCCGTGCCGATGGGGCGCGGCGTCTTCCTCGACCACGCCACCGGCCTTGTCGTCGGCGGAACGGCGGTCATCGAGGATGATGTCTCGATGCTCCAGGACGTGACGCTTGGCGGCACCGGCAAGGAATCGGGCGATCGTCATCCCAAGATCCGCCGCGGCGTTTTGATCGGCGCCGGCGCCAAGATCCTCGGCAATATCGAGGTCGGTGAGGGGTCGAAAATCGCTGCCGGCTCGGTCGTGCTGAAGCCGGTTCCGCCGCACTCGACCGCGGCCGGCGTGCCCGCGCGGATCATCGGGCAGGCCGGCGCCGAGGCGCCTTCGCACACGATGGAACATCGCCTCGGCGAGACGGACTCCGCCTGAGCCGGCAAGCGCTCTATTCCCAACGCACGCCAACGACCAAGGAGCAGGATTTGAACGCGACAGAGATTCGCAAGCTTGAATCGTTCTTCCAGCGGAAGTTCCAACTGCCGACGATCGAAGTGCGGCAGCGCCCGCGCAAGGACGACTCGGCCGAGCTCTATATCGGCGATGAGTTCATCGGCGTGCTCTATCGCGACGAAGAGGACGGCGAGGTCTCATACAATTTCTCGATGGCGATTCTCGACATCGACCTGGAGTGACACGCCGTGCCGCGATGGCACAGCTGACGGCGGCGACCGTTGCTTAACGAAACGATAACCATAGTGTCCGACACGTGACATTCGCCGTAAGGCATTGAATTTACGAGAATAGACGTTTGGCGCCCGCGCGGGAATGACGTTTGCTGAGTGATGGGTTGGCCCCCTTGGCCCCCAGCAATCGGAACGTCATGCGTGAAGCCTTCATTCTGGCCTATGCGACTGCAGTAGGCTTTGCAGCATCGGGCGCGACATCGACGCTCGTTCAAACCGTTACCGGCCGGCCGGTCGCCTTCGCGGCGCCGGAAGGGGGTTATTGGCGCCTGTTCCTGGCCGCCCTCAGCTTCATGGTCACTGGTCCCTATATCGTTGCCCGGACGACGTTCCGCATGGCAGCCGAACGAGGCAGATCGTTCGGCCTCGTCGGGGGTGGCCTTGCAGTCGCGCTGTTGTGGAGCATGTGCTCCGGCATCGCCATTCTCGGTTTGGTGTTGTCGCTCCGCGCCGGATAGGCTGCGGCCCGGTCAAACGGCGAGGGCACCATGCCGATCTACAGCTTCGACGACGTCGGTCCCACGCTGCCCGAGTCAGGCACCTTCTGGATCGCTCCAGACGCCGACGTCATCGGCCGCGTGACGCTGGCCGAGGAAGTGTCGATCTGGTTCGGCGCGGTGCTGCGCGGTGACATCGAGCAGATCTCGGTCGGCTATCGGTCGAACGTCCAGGATCAGTGCGTCTTTCACACCGACGAGGGCTATCCGCTGACGATCGGCGAGAACTGTACCGTCGGCCACCGTGCTCTTCTTCACGGCTGCACCATCGGCGACAACACGTTGATCGGCATGGGGGCGGTGGTGATGAGCGGGGCGACGATCGGAGCGAACTGCCTCATCGGCGCCCATGCTCTCGTGCCGGAGGGAAAGACCATCCCCAACGGCTCGCTCGTCGTCGGCGTGCCTGGCAAGATCGTGCGACCGATGACGGATGAGGATATCGCCCGCAATGCCGCGGCCACCGAGCGTTATGTGAAGCGCTGGCGGCACTACGCCTCGGCCGGGTTCTCGGCGATCGGCTGAGAAAGGAGGGCCGACCCGCGGCGGAGCGGGCCGGCCCGAGGGCGCGATCCTTGGGGGCAGGGACGGATCGGCCCAGTCTCGCGTTCGCTATTCCCCGACGAAACCGATCGCTCCGCCGGCGATCTCCACCCAACGCCCGGTGTGCCGCTCCGACTGGCGCTTCACGAACTGGTAGGGAGCCTCGCTCCACAGCCGAACGTGAGGGTCGAGATTGTCGAGGACGAAGTCGCCGCGGTCGGTGCGGACGGTGAGCACGGCGTGTCCCTCGCCGTCCGGCCGGATGACGACTGTGATCAGCAGCGCGCTGAGCGGCCAGCCCTGCTCGGCGAGCAGGCGGCGCTTCAGCAGAACGTAGTCCTCACAATCGCCCGCCAGCGACGGATAGACCCAGAGTTCGGGGACGCCGAACATCTCCTGATCCGTCGTTGGCGTGATCGCCTCATTGACGACGTTGTTTATGTAGACCAGCTGAGCCCAGCGATCCTCGGTCAGCGAAACCGGCTCCACCGATGCGCTGCGGACGTCACATTCGTCGGGCCGCTCAATACAGAACTGGTAATGTCCGATCGGCTGCGAGGTTTGCATGCCTACCGGCATGAAGACAGAAGCTGAATGTGCGCCTGCCGAAGTCATCGCGGTACACATTATAGCAACACTGATCGCAACGACGGTCGAAACCGATTTCTTCAGCACGGTAGCCCCCCGACTTCATTGTCGTGGAGACTGACACGTTCGGTTTTATTTCGAGCAAAATCGGTCGCTTCGACTTAAGTCGAATTGGCGCAGACTCGTTCACGGATGATCAACCGTGATGGCGGGGAGCTTAGCTGCCGGGGCTCGCGGCGAGGCCGTCTTCCAGCGAATCGGGCGTTTGAAGGACGGCAAACTCGATCGCGATCCCTTCCTCCGAGTGACGCACGACAGTGGAGCGGATGGCGCCGAGGCGGAGCGGTGAGCCCACGGGCGGCTTGTATTCGAGCGACAGGGCCGCACCCGAGAGCGAGAGGTCGACAATCCGCGCCGTGTAGGCGCGGCCGTCCGGCAACGTCACCTTGGCGGTAGAGGTCGAGGGTGTGACTCGCTCATGCCGGCGGTCCTCGGCAAGGTTGAGGTGGTAGCGATTGGCGAGCCAGGTGAGCTTCGCCGCCATCTTGTCCTTCTTGCGCGGCGTGCTTTCGATCGACATCGCAAATCCGCCCTCGAAAAGCCTTGCGATGCGGCCCTCGATCCGGCCGACATGATCGAAATAGGCAATCACCCGTTCGCCCAGCGCGCCGACAACAGGGGCAAGCACGGCACAGCTGCCGGGCGACATGTCGATGGTTTGACAGGGGTATTCGCGCCGGTTCTCAAGCATGAATCGCCCGAGCAGACTCAGCCGCACACGCTGAAAGCGCCGGCGGTCGTTCAGGGTGACCGCACCCTCGCGGACGGCGGCTTCGCTCGATGTCATCCCGGATCCCGGACTTAGCCGCGCATTGCGCGACTCTACGTTGCCGAGAAGGATGCGTGATTGCAGTTAACAACCGGTTTGCGGAGGACGCTCTGCGCGCGGATGTCAGCCGCTCTTCCCTCCATCGAGCACGATGAAACGATCGCGCCGCGCGGCCGCCTCCGCGATCGACGGCGGCGATTGTACAAACGAAGGTTGTGGCGCCTGGCGTTCGGAGAATGAGGAGTCCTCCGTCGCCAGCAGCCTGTCGCTCACCGGCCGCAGCGTCGTGACCGGTTCGACCCCGAGCCAGTAGGGGACCTCGACCGGCGCGGCCACGCCCATGATGCGGTCATAATTCGGTCCCGACTGGACGAGTGGAAGCAGCAGTACCTCGACGGCCACCTGCCGACCGCGCTCGGCTTGGGCGGTCGCGCCGATCAGGAAGGGCCGACCTTCCTCCGCGACCGTGAGAAGAATGAGGTCGAGCCGATCAGCGCCATCAGGGTGCCAGAGATTCGTGAACCGGGAGCGCTTGAGCTCGCGGCCGAACATGGCGCACAGCCGCGTTCCGGCAAGGCGGAATGGATAGCCCGGATCGGTCGCCTGCAGGATGAATGTGTCACGGAGAATGCTGCTGATCGCGGCGGGTTCCACCGCGGTACGGCGCGGTGCAACGCGGGCGCCGCGAAGCTCGTTCCAATAGTCGAAGAGTGCTCGGCTGCTGTCGTGTTTCATTGCCTGAACTGCCGTTCCGGCCTGCGTCAGCTGTCCCCATTCGGCACGGGCGCAAAGGGCGCTCCGTTTGCGAATGGCACAAATGTCGCCGGCATCGCGTCTCGATACTCGGTCATTGCAGAGGCGGTGCCATCGGGGAGGGAGGAGCCGTCCACGCAATGCACATCGCGCTCGCGAGGTAAGGTTAACGCGCGCAATGCTTTGCCAGCCGGACTGGTTTATGCGACGGTAACGATACGGATCGACGAGGACATCGCCCTTTTCGTCCACGTGTTTGGCTTTCTGGCCGGCGAAGACCCTTCGCCGGCCATTTTTTTTTGCCATTGCCCGGCCGCGCCCGGCACCCTAACTCACGGGGCATGGCCATGCCCGGCGGCTCTGACGGCGAAAAGCGCCAACCCTTCTTCAACATTCCGCCGGTGGTCGTCGCGCTGCTCGCCGTGATGGCGGTCATCCATTTCGTTCGCGTCGCGATTTTGTCGGACGTCCAGGACTATTGGGTGAGAGGGAACTTCGCGTTTTTTCCTGCCCTTCCTGACGGGCAGCTTCCGCTCGGAGAGATTCTCCCTGTGTCGCGAGCCTGGTCGTTTCTCACCTACGGGCTCCTGCACGCCGACTGGGGCCATCTCCTCGTCAATGCGTTCTGGTTGGCGGCCTTCGGAAGCCCGCTTGCCTGGCGCTTCGGCCCGGTGCGGTTTCTCCTGTTCTCGGCCGCAGCGGTGATCGCCGGCGCCCTCGTTCACCTTTTCGCCTACGGTGGCGAGGAGATCCCGATGGTCGGCGCCTCCGCTGCCGTATCCGCCCACATGGCCGGCGCGGCGCGGTTTCTGTTCATCGGGAACGAACGGGCCCGCGGTTCATATTGGGCGCCCGCCGCCACGCTTCGCGCCGTTGTCACGGACTCGCGGACGATGACGTTCCTCGGCGTCTGGATCGCGATCAACATAGCAATCGGCGTGTTCGGCAGCGCAGGGGTGGGGGAAGGGCGCATCGCCTGGGAAGCCCATCTCGGAGGCTTTGCGGTAGGGCTCCTGATGTTCCGCGTGTTCGATCCGGTGCCGTGGAACACGAGCCGGCCCGGCCCGTGGAACAGCTGACTTAGCCGGTCTTGCGGTCCTGATCGAGGACGAGTCGCACGGCATCGCCGTCAACCTCGACAGTCCGATAGAAGCAGCTCCGAGCCCCAGTGTGGCAGTTCGCCCCGTCGCCGGCGGTCTCCACTTTCAGCCACACGACATCCTGATCGCAGTCGATTCGAAGTTCCCGGACGCTCTGGAGATTGCCGCTGGTTTCGCCCTTCTTCCAAAGCGCCTGCCGCGATCGGCTCCAGTAATGCGCGGTGCCGGTCGTAAGCGTCAGATCGAGCGCCTCGGCATTCATCCAGGCGAACATCACCACCTCGCCGCTGCCGGCGTCCGTGACGATAGCCGGGATCAGCCCGTCGGCATCGAATCGCGGCCTGAATTCGGTGGTTGTTTCAAGGTCGTGGTCGCTCACGCCTGGCCGGCCCGGCTCAACTGGCGCCCGCGCGGACGAGCGTCAGGAACCGGGTTTGCTCCGCCGGGTCGTCACGGAAGACGCCGGTGAACTGCGTCGTCACGGTCGACGAGCCGTGCTTGTGGGCGCCGCGGATCGTCATGCAGAGATGCTCCGCCTCGATCATCACGGCCGCGCCGCGCGGCTTCAGATGGTCGGAGATGGCGTTGAGTATCTGCGCCGTCAGATGCTCTTGCGTCTGCAGGCGCCGGGCGAAAATGTCGACGACGCGCCCGAGCTTGGAGAGGCCGACGACGCGATCGGTCGGGAAATAGGCGATATGCGCCTTGCCCATGAACGGCACCATGTGGTGCTCGCAATGCGAGGCGAAGGGAATGTCCCGGACGAGGACGATGTCGTCATAGCCGTCGACGTCCTCGAAGGTCCGCTCGAGCAAAGCCGCAGGGCTCTCGTCGGCATAGCCGGAATAGAACTCGCCATAGGCCCGGGTGACCCGGGCGGGCGTGTCGAGGAGACCCTCGCGCCCGGGATCGTCGCCGGCCCAGCGGATCAGCGTCCGAACGGCCTCCTCGGCCTCGGCTCGCGTCGGCCGGCTGACCCGGTCGTCGGTCTCAGCGATCACCGCAACCGGCGGCTTGACGCGTGCATCCACTGCTGTTGCTCCGGGGTGTAGGTGGGGAATAGGCTGCGATTGCGTGACTTTAGCGGCTCGAACCAGCCATTGCCAATGCAAGCTCTACGTCACATTGCGGCGATCGGTTCATTGCCGCCCTATATGTAGGTCGGACACCGGGACAGCAAGAGAAGCGAAGTGAGCGAGCACGCTATCTACGACAGGACGGTCCTCGATCTGGCCGGCAACATCCAGCGGCTCGGCACGCTCGAAGATCCCGATGCCAGCGCCACGGCGCATTCGCGTCTCTGCGGCTCGACGATTCGCGTCGATCTCACCGTCGACGGCGATCGCGTCACCGACTACGCCCACGAGGTAAGGGCCTGCGCCCTTGGCCAGGCTTCGGCCTCCGCCATTGCCGGCGCAATCGTCGGCGCGACGTTCGAGGAAATCGAGGAGGCATCAGCGGCGCTCCGCGCCATGTTGAAGGAAGGCGGTCCGCCGCCCTCCGGCCGTTTCGCCAAGCTCGCCGCGTTGGAGCCGGCACGCGACTATCGCGCCCGCCACGCTGCGATCCTCCTGACATTCGACGCCGTCGAGAAGGCCCTTGAGGAAGCCGGCCTTCGGACGGGCGTCGTTCAGCCCGCCGGGTGACATGACCGACCACCGGCGCCTGCCGGAGCCGTTCGGCACAGTGCTTCGCATCCCGCGGCTGATCGGCATCGGGCTGATCAAGGCCTATCGCCTGACATTGTCTCCGCTCGTCGGCAGTCGCTGCCGATACTTGCCGACCTGCTCCAACTACACCGAGGAGGCGATCCGCAAGCACGGCCTTTGGGCCGGCTTCTGGATGGGCCTCGCGCGGTTTCAGCGCTGCGGTCCCAACGGCGCCTCGGGCTTCGATCCCGTGCCGGACGAGAAGCGGGAAGGGGGCCGCTGGTATCTGCCGTGGCGCTACGGCTACTGGACCGGTGCCCATATCGATCCGGCGACCCGGCTGGACTTGCCGGAGTGAACCGCTTATTCCGCGCCTGACGCGGTCGCTGCCAGCGACCTGATGCCCACGCTTACCTGCGCTCGTGTGCAGGATTGAGCCAAAGGAGCGACGATGACCGATCCCCAAGCACGCGACGATTCCGCCCGCCTCGCCGACGGCGAGGTCAAGCTGACCTTCCCGGACGGCGCCAAGCGCAGTTTCGATGCCGGCGTCACTGGCCGCGAGATTGCGGAAGGCATCTCGAAATCGCTGTCGAAGAAGGCGGTCGCCGTAACCCTCGACGGCAAGCTCGCCGACCTTTCCCAGGCGATCGAGGACGATGCAGCGATCGAGATTGTCACACGCGACGATCCGCGCTCGCTCGAACTCATCCGCCACGATGCCGCGCACGTCATGGCCGAAGCCGTTCAGGAGCTTTGGCCCGGGACGCAGGTGACCATCGGCCCGGTCATCGAGAACGGCTTCTACTACGACTTCTTCCGCAACGAGCCCTTCACCACCGACGATCTGCCACGCATCGAGGAGAAGATGCGCGAGATCATCAATCGGGATGCGCCGTTCACCTGCGAAGTCAAGGATCGCAACGAGGTACGCTCGATCTTTGAGAAGATGGGCGAGGCCTTCAAGGTCGAGCTGGTCGATGCGATTCCCGAAGACCAGCAGATCAAGCTCTACCACCAGGGCGACTGGTTCGACCTCTGCCGCGGGCCGCATATGGCCTCGACCGGACAGATCGGCGACGCCTTCAAGCTGATGCGCGTGGCGGGCGCCTACTGGCGCGGCGACGCCCGCAATCCGATGCTGACGCGCATCTACGGCACCGCTTGGCACAACAAGGCCGAGCTCGACGCCTACCTTCACCAGCTCGAGGAAGCCGAGAAGCGCGATCATCGCCGTCTCGGTCGCGAAATGGATCTTTTCCATTTCCAGGAGGAAGGACCCGGCACCGTCTTCTGGCACCCCAAGGGCTGGACCCTCTTCCAGGAGCTGACCGCCTATATGCGGCGCCGTCTCCGCGGCGACTATGACGAGGTCAACGCGCCGCAGGTCATCGACAAGAGCCTGTGGGAGACCTCCGGCCACTGGCAGTGGTTCCGCGAGAACATGTTCATGGCGCGGCCCGCGGGCGAAGAGGCCGAGAGCGAGGATGAGCGCACCTACGCGATCAAGCCGATGAACTGCCCGGGCCACCTGCTCATCTTCAAGCACGGCCTGAAGAGCTACCGCGATCTTCCTCTACGAATGGCGGAATTTGGAACGGTGCATCGCTTCGAGCCGTCCGGTGCGCTCCACGGTCTGATGCGCGTGCGTGCCTTCACACAGGACGACGCGCACATCTTCTGCACGGAGGAGCAGATGGCCGAGGAGTGCCTGAAGATCAACGATCTGATCCTGTCGACCTACGCCGATTTCGATTTCGACCACATCACCGTCAAGCTCTCGACCCGGCCGGAGCACCGCGTCGGCTCGGACGAGGCATGGGATCGCGCCGAGGCGATCATGGAGCGCGTCCTGAAGCAGATCGAGGAACGCTCCGGCGGCCGCATCTCAACCGGCATCAATCCGGGTGAAGGCGCGTTCTACGGGCCGAAGTTCGAATACGTGCTCCGCGATGCCATCGGCCGCGACTGGCAGTGCGGCACTACGCAGGTCGACTTCAATCTGCCGGAGCGCTTCGGCGCGTTCTTCATCGACGCCGACGGCGAGAAGAAGGTGCCGGTAATGATCCACCGTGCCATCTGCGGCTCCATGGAGCGCTTCCTCGGCATTCTCATCGAGAACTATGCCGGCCATTTTCCGCTCTGGCTGGCGCCGATCCAGGTGGTGGTCACCACCATCACCTCGGATGCCGACGGCTATGCGGAGGAGGTGAACCGCAAGCTCTGGGCGGCTGGCCTGAGAAGCGAACTCGACCTCCGCAACGAAAAGATCAACTACAAGGTCCGCGAGCACTCGCTCGCCAAGGTTCCGGTGATTCTCGTCTGCGGAAAACGCGAGGCGGAGGAGGGCACCGTGAATGTCCGCCGCCTCGGCTCGAAGGAGCAGCAATCGCTGAAGCTCGATGACGCGGTGGCCGCGCTGACAGGCGAAGCGACACCGCCGGACCTCGCACGCACGGCAAAGGCGGCGAGCGCTGCCTAGAGGCCGGCCTCGACGGCGGGATCGGGCAGTGGTTCCACAGGGTTGACCGCCAACACCTCGACGTCACGATTGAGCCCGGCCGAGACCGTGAAGGTGTCTTCGAAGATGTCGTCGTCGTGGCGAGCGATGGCGACATACTCGCCGGCGGCGAGGACGAGTGTCGGGAACGCGCCAAGCGAGTCGAACAGGATTTCGCCGCCCTGCGAGACAACCGACCACGCGGTATTGGCGAGCGCCTCGCCACCCCGCGTGGTGACGAGCTTGAGCGTGACCTGGGCCGCCTCATGGTAGAGCGCGAGGTCGGTCAATTGGCCGGCCTCGACATCGATGTCGGCCCGGACGATGGCGTTGGTCTCGCCGTAATAGCTGACGACGTCGTATCGCCCCGCCGAGAGCGCCAGGATTTCCTCCGGGCGGATGTCGTCAGCGATCAGGACCCGATCGCCGAATTCCTCGTCAAAGCCCCACACCTCGAAGCGCGCGTTCGACGGATGGATTGGATCGTCGTCGCCGACCAGTGCCCGCAGCCGAAGGCCGCCGGCATTGAGGATCACCCTCTGCGTGTCCGTGTCGGGCGTCACCAGGATCTGGGTCGTGGCGCCCGCCCAGCCATACATCGCATGGAGGAGATAGCGGCCGGGCACGAGAGAAACCGAGGGCGCATTGCCGTCGAGATCGGCGACCAGTCCGTACGTCCCGTCATCGCCGGCAGCGCCCTCGAAAATCTTCCACGAAACGCCGCCACGGAGCGGTTGGCCGCCTTCGCTGAGCACAGCCACAAGCGAGACGTCGACAGGAGGCAGAGGCTCGCCGTCCTCCCCAAGAAGCACGAGATCGAACGCGTCGTCGTTCGCGGCCGGCAGTTCCGGAGCAAAGGCCGCGCCGGGGCCGGGGCCGCCGATCGCCGGCGCATCCGGTACGCGCTCCGGGTGAGGGCGGGGCATCGGTGGTGGCGCGTCGTCCTGGGCGAGCGCCAGTACGGCGCTGCGCAGCTCGACGGCTTCGGCCAGCTCGATCACGTCGGGCACCTCTTCGGCAACCGAGGTCTCGGCCTGGTCCTCCCGGTACCAGGCGGCCATGGCGTCGCCGGGACGTTCGTCGCCTGCTTCCGGCGCGAACTCGCGGATGAGCCGGCTCGTGAACGGGGACTGCTCGCGCCAGGCTTCCGGTTCGAGTTGGAGGGCATTGAGCCGCACCCCGTAGTCCTCGGCGATTCGATCCAGCAGGTCGCGGCT
>CAZSXA010000028.1:15369-19311 GCA_964611195.1 uncultured Bauldia sp. | reverse complement strand
GGTACTGGTCGCCGTATGCGTGGCGGCCGACGATGATCGGGTCGGTCCAGCCCGGCACGAGGCGCGGCACGTTCTCGCAGATGATCGGCTCGCGGAAGATGACGCCGCCAAGGATGTTGCGGATCGTGCCGTTCGGAGAGCGGTACATGCGCTTCAGCCCGAATTCCTCGACACGCGCCTCGTCGGGCGTGATGGTCGCGCATTTGACGCCGACGCCGATCTCCTTGATGGCATTGGCCGCGTCGACCGTGATCTGGTCGTCGGTGGCGTCACGCTGCTCCATGCCTAGGTCGAAATAGCGAAGATTGATGTCGAGAAACGGAAGGATCAGCTTCTCCTTGATCATCGCCCAGATGATGCGGGTCATCTCGTCGCCGTCCATCTCGACGACGGGATTGTCGACTTTGATCTTCGCCATCAGGACCTCGGATGAAGCGTTACAAGAAGGGAGCGCCGGGCGGCGCGTCCCCTTAGCATCGGGGTGGGCCGCGGCAAAGCCTGCCGGGACGCGGCAATGAGCGCCGCTGGCCCGACGCCGGCGATCATCCTCGTCGAACCGCAGCTCGGCGAGAATATCGGCGCCGCAGCGCGGGCGATGGCGAATTTCGGGTTGTCGGAGCTGCGTATCGTCAATCCGCGCGACGGCTGGCCGAACCCGAATGCACAGGTCTCTGCCAGCGGCGCGGAGGACCTGATCGAGGCGGCACAGCTTCACGAGACCACCGCCGAAGCGGTGGCCGACCTTGGGTTCGTCCTTGCCAGCACTGCGCGCTCGCGCGAGGTCGCTAAGCCCGTCCGCGGTCCGAAGGAGGCGGCGTCGGCCCTGACGGCGCGGACGGCTTCCGGCGTCGCCACCGGAATCCTGTTCGGGCGCGAGAAGTGGGGCCTTTCCAACGAGGAGGTGGCGCTCGCCGATGAGATTCTGACGCTTCCCGTCGATCCGGCGCACTACTCGCTCAACCTCGCGCAGGCGGTGCTGCTGGTGTCCTATGAATGGCGCATGGCGGCGATCGGCGAGGCATTGCCGTTCGCGGGCAGCGAAGCGGAGCCTCCGGCCGACAAGGCGGACCTTGTCCGCCTGTTCGAGCATCTGGAGTCGGCGCTGGACGGGGCAGGCTTCTTCCGGCCGCCCGAGCGACGGCCGCACATGGTGCTGGCGCTTCGGTCGATGCTGCAGCGGGCACAGCTCTCCGAGCAGGAGGTGCGGACCTTTCGTGGGGTCATCGCCGCGCTGGAGGATCGGCCGACCCGGCCGCGGCGCATGCCGGACGGCACATTCGTCACCCGGCGCGGCGAGGAGCCCGATTCCGGCTCGGTTTGACTTGGCCCCGTCGCACCGCTAAGAGCCTCCGCTTCCGGTACCGCTATTGGCAGTTCCGGCGCACCCGCGGGAGCGGCGGTCGCACCGTCGAACCCTGTCGGCCCGAAAGGGCAGAGGAGGGCGCAGCCCTTACACCGTATCGCAAAGGGATATGCGAGAATGAGCAGACGCATCAGTGCCAAGCACAAGATCGACCGGCGGCTTGGCGAGAACATCTGGGGTCGCCCCAAGAGCCCGGTCAACAAGCGTGAATATGGTCCGGGCCAGCACGGTCAGCGCCGCAAGTCGAAGCTTTCCGACTTCGGCGTGCAGCTGCGCGCCAAGCAGAAGCTGAAGAACTATTACGGCGAGATTCCGGAGAAGCAGTTCCGCAAGATCTACGAGGAGGCCTCGCGCCGGAAGGGCGACACCTCCGAGCACCTGATCGGGCTGCTGGAGAGCCGGCTTGACGCGATCGTCTACCGCGCCAAGTTCGTGCCGACCGTCTTCGCCTCGCGCCAGTTCATCAATCACGGCCATGTCCGGGTGAACGGCCGGCGCGTCAATGTCGGCTCCTATCGCTGTCAGCCGGGCGACGTTGTTGAAGTGCGCGAGAAGTCGAAGCAGATGGCGCTGGTGCTGGAGGCGGTCGACCTGCCGGAGCGCGACGTGCCGGAATATATCGACGCCGACCACTCCAAAATGACGGCGACCTACACCCGTGTTCCCGCCGCCGGCGAAGTGCCGTATCCGGTGATGATGGAGCCGAATCTCGTCGTCGAGTTCTACTCGCGTTAACTCCGTGCGGCCGGGCTCTCGCGCCCGGCCCGGATGGCCAGCACGAGAATCGCGGCGCCGACATGGAAGCCGATATGGGCGGCCATGGCGGTCTCAAGATTCCATTCCCAGAACAGCCAGCCAAACAGCAGCCCGGCGAGCGTGTTGAGCGCCAGAATGCGCACAACGAAGCGGGCCGAGCGCTTCCTCCCGAGCATTGCCGCAGGAAGGTGACCTGCAGCGAAGATCAGCGACGACAACACGATCGCGAGCCACACCGAGCCAAGATCCGGGTCGCCGCCGCTTCCCGCTATTGAGACGGCAGCCCAGAGGATGACGGCCATGATGCCCCAGCGCATCAGCACTTCCTCGGTCAGTCCGCCATATGTGACGCCGGCAATAACGTTGGGCGGGCGCCAGGCCTCGATCAGATCATCGTCCTCCGGCGTGCTCCACCACGGCTTCCACCAGCGGTCGGTGAGATAGAGGACGGCGCCGAGCACGATGCCGACGAGGAGGAACACGGCGAGCGGCGTCAGCCAGTCCTCGGGAAGATCGTTGCCGGCTGCGGCGCCTGCGATCAGCGACGTGGAGGCTGCCCGGTCTGCCACGCCAGCTCCGGCGGCGGCCAGCAGGATGGTCAGGATCGCAGGTTGCAGTCCGAGAATCAGACGCTTTCGCCGGCTGCCCTCGATGGGCAGCTGATCAAGTAGCGATTTCGGCGCGGTCAGCGCAAAGGCGACCACGCCGAACAGGCCGACTCCGGCAAGCGACAGGAAGGACGGCCAGAACACTTAGGGCGTTGTGCGGTGCGCTTGGTCAGGCCGCGGGCTGGCCGGTCGTCGAGAGACCTTTTTCGGCCAGCAGGTCCTGCAACTCGCCGGCCTGGAACATCTCACGGACGATGTCGCAGCCGCCGACGAACTCACCCTTCACGTAGAGCTGCGGGATGGTCGGCCAGTTGGAGTAGTCCTTGATGCCCTGACGGATGTCGTCGCTCTCAAGGACATTCACGCCCTTATAGGGCACACCGAGATGGTCGAGAATCTGCACGACCTGGCCGGAGAAGCCGCACATCGGCATGGCCGGCGTGCCCTTCATAAACAGCACCATGTCGTTCGACTTCACCTCGTTGTCGATAAACGCCTGCACATCGGCCATCTTGCGCCCTTTCCATCCGAACACTTTGAGGTTTCCTCGGGGTCAGATCCAGCGACGGACCCGCCGTTTGTAGTCAAGGTAATCCTGACCGAACCGGTTTTCCAGCACCGCTTCCTCCGGCAGCACCACCGCAACATGAAGAAAGGCGATCGCCGGAACCAGCGTCAGGAAGATCCACGGGTTGTTGATGATGAGGCCAACGCCCGCTGTGAACGCGATGAGGAGCACATAGATCGGGTTTCGCGAGTACCGGTATAACCCCTCGGTGACCAGGGATTGCGGGACCTGCCTGACGTCGAACCCGGTCTGCGCGCGGCGGAATGCGGCGACGATCGAGGGGAGGAACAGGAAGGGCGAGACAAGCAAACAGAACCCGATCAGCCAGCGGAGGGCGTCCGGCAGACCGACTCGCGACGGCCAGATCCAATCGAGTACCAACGCAATCAGAAGAGCCGGCACGAGAATGAAAGGCGGGATCACCCGGATTCCGGAGTGGCCCTCGTTTCCGTCGTGTTGCTCGCTCACTCTGGAACGCTGGTCTGCAGGGCGAGCGCGTGAAGGACTCCTCCCATCCGGCCCCGCAGCGCGTCGTAGACCATCTGATGCTGCTGGACGCGGTTCTTGCCGCGGAACGCCTCGGACACGACTTCGGCCGCGAAGTGATCGCCGTCGAAGTCGACGAGTCGGCTCTGCGGCACGATGCG
>CAZSXA010000028.1:0-15359 GCA_964611195.1 uncultured Bauldia sp. | reverse complement strand
ACCGTCGCGTCGGGCAGGGCTTCCTTGATGAGAGCCTCGATCTCGGCGGCATTCATCGGCATCGGATGCTTCTCCGGTGCGCGCCACCCCAGTGTCAACTCGGGTGGGCCATGAACTCACCGAGCCAATTGTCATAGCCGGCGCGGAGCTTTGCAAGAGGGATGGTGAATACCCCGTCGCAAACGAGGCTTCCGCCACCGACTGAGCCGATGACGGACGCCGGGACGCTTGCGGCAGCGGCCGCCTCGCGCACGGCGGACAAGGCGTCGGCGGGACAGGCGACGACGTAGCGTCCCTGATCCTCGCCGAAGAGCCAGCCAAGTGGATCGGCGGGATCAGGCGGAGCGATCGCCGCGCCGACCCTGCCGGCCATCGCCATCTCCGCCACAGCTACCGCCAGTCCGCCATCCGAGATGTCGTGGCAAGCGGTCAGCTGACCGCCCTCGATCAGGCGTCGGACGAGGAGGCCGGCGGAGCGCTCCTGCCCGAGATCGACCGGCGGGGGCGCGCCTTCATCGCGGCCATCGATTTCGCGGAGATAGATCGAGCGGCCGAGATGCGATCCTGGCGCACCGACCAGAACGACCTGGTCGCCATCGTTCTCGAATGCCGCGGTCGCCATGTGGCGCGCGTCGCGGAGCAGGCCAACACCGGCGATCGCAGGCGTCGGCGGGATCGCGGCGCCGTCGGTCTCGTTGTAGAGCGAGACATTGCCGGAGACGACGGGGAAGGCGAGCGCTTCGCAGGCCTCGCCGATGCCGCGGATGGCGGCGACGAACTCGCCCATGATCTCAGGCCGCTCCGGATTGCCGAAGTTGAGATTGTCGGTGATGGCCAGCGGCTCGGCGCCGACGGCGGTGAGGTTCCGCCAGCATTCGGCGACGGCCTGTTTGCCGCCTTCGTAAGGATCAGCGGCGCAGTAGCGTGGCGTTACGTCGACCGAGAAGGCGAGCGCCTTGCCGCTATCCGGCAGGCGGACGACGCCGGCGTCGCCGCCCGGGCGCTGGATCGTGTTGCCCTGAACGAGGTGGTCGTACTGCTCCCAGATCCAGCGGCGCGAGGCCATGTCGGGGGCGGCCAAAATGCGGGCGAGCGCCTCGCCGTAGTCTGCCGGTGGCGCGATGCCAGGGGGATTGGCGGATGCCGCAGCCGGTTTATCGACATGCGGCCGGTCGTATTCGGGCGCCTCGTCGCCGAGCTCCTTGATCGGCAGGTTCGCGACCTCCTCGCCGCGATGGATGACGCGGAAACGAAGGTCGTCGGTGGTCTCCCCGACGATGGCGAAGTCGAGGCCCCATTTGCGGAAGATCGCCTCGGCCTCGGCTTCCTTCGCTGGGTCGAGGACCATCAGCATGCGCTCCTGGCTCTCCGACAGCATCATCTCGTAGGCGGTCATCGCCTCTTCGCGGACCGGCACCTTATCGAGGTCGAGACGGATGCCGAGATCGCCCTTTGCGCCCATCTCGACGGCCGAGGAGGTGAGGCCAGCCGCGCCCATATCCTGGATCGCCACGACCGCACCGGTCTTCATCAGCTCGAGGCAGGCCTCAAGTAGCAGCTTTTCGGAGAACGGGTCGCCGACCTGGACGGTCGGACGCTTGGCGTCCGAGTCGGTTCCACCGAACTCGGCCGATGCCATTGTCGCGCCGTGGATGCCGTCGCGGCCGGTCTTCGAGCCGAGATAGACGACGGGGCGGCCGACGCCCTCGGCCGCGGAGGTGAAGATCTCGTCTGCCTTCGCCAATCCAGCCGCGAACGCGTTGACGAGGATGTTGCCGTTGTAGCGCCGGTCGAAGACGGTCATGCCGCCGACGGTCGGGACGCCGAAGGAATTGCCGTAGCCGCCGATGCCGCCGACGACGCCGGACACCAGATGCCGCGTCCTTGGATGGTCCGGCTCGCCGAAGAACAGCGCATTCAGCGCCGCGATCGGCCGCGCGCCCATGGTGAAGACGTCGCGCAAGATACCGCCGACGCCCGTCGCCGCGCCCTGATAGGGCTCGATGTAGGAGGGGTGGTTGTGGCTCTCCATCTTGAAGACGATCGCCTCGCCGTCGCCGATATCGACAGCGCCGGCATTCTCGCCCGGCCCGTAAATGACGCGCGGGCCGGTGGTCGGCAGCGTCTTCAGCCAGATCTTCGACGATTTGTACGAGCAGTGCTCGTTCCACATCGCCGAGAAGATGCCGAGCTCGGTGAGCGTCGGCTCGCGGCCGATGAGTTCGAGGATCCGTTGATACTCGTCCGGCTTGAGGCCGTGTTCGGCGACGAGTTCCGGTGAGATGTTGAACGGTGCGTTCATGCCGGCTCCAGCGCCGCGACGATGCCCTCGAACAGCTTGCGGCCGCCAGTGCCGCCCTGCGCCTCGTCGATGGCGTTCTCCGGGTGCGGCATCATGCCGAGGACGTTGCGGTGTTCGTTGAGGATGCCGGCGATGTTGGCGACCGAGCCGTTGCGGTTTGCTTCGGGCGTCGCTTTGCCGGCTTCATCGACATAACGGAAGGCGATGCGGTCGTCGGCTTCGAGCCGGGCCACCGTATTCTCGTCGGCGCGATAGTTGCCGTCACCATGAGCGACCGGGCAGGCGAAGATCTCACCCTTGGCATAGCCGCGGGTGAAGGCGCTGTCCGCGGTCTCGGTGCGGAGGTGGACGTCGCGGCAGATGAAGTTGAGGCCGGCATTCCGCATCAGCACGCCCGGCAGAAGCCCGACCTCGCAGAGAATCTGGAAGCCGTTGCAAACGCCGAGCACCGGCACGCCGCGTCCGGCCGCCGCGGCGACGGCCCGCATGATCTGCGAGCGCGCGGCGATGGCGCCGCTGCGGAGATAGTCGCCATAGGAAAAGCCGCCGGGGAGGGCGATCAGGTCGACGTCCGGGAGCTCGGTGTCGGCATGCCAGACGGTCGCGGGCGCACGGCCGCTCACCGTCTCGAGCGCGGTGATCATGTCGCGGTCGCGATTGGAGCCCGGAAAGATGATGACGGCCGATTTCATTGCGGGGGCGGCACCGTGATCGATCGTTGGAGTTCGGCGACAAGGCCGTTCTGACACGTCCCGGCCGATTCGACAGCAATCGGCGGGTGCTGTGAACAGCATATAGGTGATGGCCGCACGCGCGGTACAGGCGGCGAATTGCAGCGCCGCGCAGCCGAGATCACTCCTCGAATCCGATGCCTCGAACGAACTGGACGAACAGCTCCTCCGGTACATAGGGGCCGTGGTAGCAACCAAGGTCGACCGCTGTTCCGACGACGTAGCGCATCCCGTCATGCTCGACGCAGGCCGTGAGCATCGATGGCGACATCGCGCGACACATGGACGGGATGTCCTCGATCAGGATGGTGGCGCCGTCTCGGCCCTCGACTTCGGAGAGATAGCGATCGCCGTAGCCGAACCCGACCTCGTTCGGATCGTTGAAGCACTCACCGTCTTCGACCGGCCGAACGCTGGCGATGAGGACGGCCGGTTCTTGGCAGAAAGGCGGAAGGCAAGTGACGAGCGCCGTGGCGCCGTGCGGCGCATCCGTCTGCGATGCCACCTCGAAGACATCGCCGTCATAGAGAATGGTGGCGCTCTTGAAGCTCAGAATGCGTTCGCCGCGGGGCTCGGCGGACAAGCCGTCACGCAGCAGTTCGAAGATAGCGGAATCCTGGAACGGAGGGATCGGCGCATCGCCGACAACGCTCCGAAACTCATGCCGGAGGCCGTCGCGAGAGACGCAGGCAAAGGCGGCGCGTCCGATATCGTCGCGCAAGGGCGGACCGCTCTGTGCGAAGACGAGCGACAAATTGCCGAGCGCGTGGACGTTGACGGCCACGGTCTCGGCGTCGGGGAAGGCCTCCAGCAGTACTGCATAGCCATAGTCCCGCGTACAGAACTCCGACGCCCGGGTGACCGTAACGTCGATGATTGCGCCGAAGCAGTTCTCGGCGATGCAATGGATGGTGTTGTCCTCGACGGTCCACCCGTCGTCGGAATAGGCGAGGTCAAGGGCGCCGAAATGGGCCGTTGCATCGGCGGCGCTGGCGGGCGCGAACGGCAGCGCGAGCGCCGCAGCAAGCGCGAGCGAGACCCGACGCATCGAAAGAGCAGCGGCGACAGCGACAACACTACGCAAGCGCAATCGGCCCGATTTCGTGCCTTGGTCTTGCGTGGCCGGAAGCCCGTCGGTACAGCCGTGCGCGAAGTCGACTGCGCGTTGTCTGCAGTTCGGCATGGTGATGCGCAGGGGGAGGCTCCATGGCCAAGAAGAACGCGTTCTACGCCCAGTCGGGCGGTGTGACGGCGGTGATCAATGCAAGTGCTTGTGGGGTGATCGAGGCGGCGCGCGCCAACAAGGACACGATCGGCAAGCTCTACGCCGGTCGCAACGGTATCCTCGGCGCGCTCACCGAGGATCTGATCGACACCTCGAAGGAGTCGAAGAAGACCGTAGAAGGACTGCGCTACACGCCGTCGGGCGCGTTCGGATCGGCCCGCTACAAGCTGAAGGGGCTGGAGGAGAACAAGGCGGAGTATGAGCGCCTCATCGAGGTCTTCGAGGCGCACAATATCGGCTACTTCTTCTACAATGGCGGTGGCGACTCCGCCGACACTTGCCTGAAGGTTTCCCAGCTCTCCGAGAAGATGGGCTACCCGATCCAGGCGATCCACGTTCCCAAGACCGTCGACAACGATCTGCCGCTGACCGACACCTGCCCGGGCTTCGGATCGGTGGCGAAATACATCGCCGTATCGACGCGCGAGGCTTCGTTCGATGTCGCTTCGATGGCGAAGACCTCGACGAAGGTCTTCGTGATGGAGGTCATGGGTCGTCACGCCGGCTGGATCGCCGCTGCCGGCGGGCTCGCCTCGGACGACGAGATCGACCTGCCGATCGTCATCCTCTTCCCGGAAGTCGAGTTCGACCGCGAGAAGTTCCTCGCCAAGGTCGAAGAGAAGTACAAGCAGTATGGCTACTGCTCGGTGGTCGTCTCGGAGGGCGTCAAAGGCCCGGACGGCAAGTTCCTCTCCGACCAGGGGCTCACGGACGCTTTCGGCCACGCCCAGCTCGGCGGCGTCGCGCCGGTAATCGCATCGATTATCAAGGACGGCATCGGCCTCAAATACCACTGGGCGGTCGCCGACTACCTCCAGCGCGCCGCCCGCCACATCGCATCGAAGACCGACGTCGAGCAGGCCTATGCCGTCGGCAAGGCGGCCGTCGAATTCGCGGTCAAGGGTCACAATGCGGTGATGCCGGCGATCGAGCGGACCTCCGACAAGCCCTATCGCTGGAAGATCGGCATGGCGCCGCTGTCGAAAGTCGCCAATGTGGAGCGGATGATGCCGAAGAACTTCATCTCGCGCGACGGCTTCGGGATCACGCCGAAGGGCCGTGCTTATCTGGAGCCGCTGATCAAGGGCGAGGACTACCCGCCCTACAAGAACGGCCTGCCGCAATATGTCCGGCCGAAAGGCGTGGCGGTCCCGAAAAAGCTCAAGACCGAGTTCAAGGTCAAATAGCCAACCCGGCCTGCGGGGATTGGAGTGGCCAGACCGTTTCGATAGGGTGCCTGATAAGCGGCGTCCGACCCATGGCAGCGGCGCCGCTTCCGCTCGCCTTCGCCCAGGCGAGGGCGAGTCCAATTCAAACTGCCAGGAGGGATCAAACGTGAGATTCACAGCGAAAGTGAAAACTTTGGCGATCAGCGGCGTCGCCGCTGCCTCGGTTCTCGGCATGGCGACGGCCGCCAACGCCCAGGACGGGGACATCCTCATCGGCGAGGGCGCCTTCCCGGAGAGCATCGCAGCGCTCCCCAATGGCGGCTTCATCACCGGCAGCGTTGTCAGCCCGAACCTCTACGCATGGGCGCCGGGCGACGAGTCTGCTTCGGTCTGGGCCACCACCGACGGCGTGACCCTTGGCGTGTTCGCGACCGAAGACACCGTCTACGCTTGTGTCGGCGATCCGGGCTTCTCCGGCAATGGCCGGCTGGTGACCTTCGACCTCGCCAGCGCCGAGCAGTCGGGCGTCTACCCGCTGCCTTCGGCCGGTCTGTGCAACGATATCGCGGTTAGCCCCGACGGCACCGCCTTCGTCACCGACACCGGCGGCTTCGCCGGCATGCCGGGCGCCGTCTTCGCGCTCGTCCCGGTGGACGAGGAAGGCAATCTCGGTCTCCAGACCGTCGTCGCGTCCTCGGCGATCGGCGGCGCTGACGGCCTCGCTTTCCTTGGCGACCGTCTCATAGTCAATGACGTCATGACCGGTGCGCTGTTCGCCATCGATCTTGACGGTGCGACCATGACCGACTTCGAGTTCCTCGACGTCTCGCGGGCGCTCGAGGGTCCGGACGGCATGCGCACGGCCGTCGATGGGAGCGGCATCTATGTCGCCGAGAATGCGGCTGGCCGCGTTTCGTTCATCACGATCGACGGCGATAGCGCCACGGTGGAGACAGTCGGTGAAGGTGACTGGATGTCGGCCACGTCGGTCGCCGAATTCAACGACGGCATCTATGTCATCGACACCATGTTTGGCATGATGGGCGGTGACGAGGTCCCGACCTTCTACGCGCACCGCGTCGAAGGCGGCATGTAGCAGCATCATTCGGCGGCGTTTGGCCGCCGAGACACGAATGGGGCCGGTCGGGCGTAGCGCCTGGCCGGCCCTTTTTCTTGGCTGAAGCCCGCCGGCTGTTGCGAGGCCGTCAAAGCCATGCCCTATTCGTCGGCTTGGCGGGTGGGAGGCAGACAACATCGCCAAACAGCAGAAGGGACTGACATCATGACAACGACCCTCGTGAAGGGACTGGCCGTCGCGGCGGCGGCCGGAGCGATGACGGTGGGGACCGGCGCCATCGCGCAGCCGGCCAACGTCTTCGTCGGCAATGAGGGCGAGCATCCCGAGAGCATCACTTCGGCTCGGGACGGCACGCTCTTCATCGGCCTTATGGGCCAATCCGCGGTCTACCGCGCGGCGCCAGGCGCGGACACGGCCGAGCCGTTCATCACCGACGGCCTGCAGACCGTTGTCGGCGTCTTCGCCCATGGCGGCACGCTGTGGGTGTGCTCCTCATCCGGCTTCGGCGAGGAGGGACCGACATTCGCCAATTCCTACGACATTGAGACCGGCGACCTCACCGGCAGCTACGAGTTCCCCGGCGGCGGCTTCTGCAACGATTTCGCGGTCGGCCGGGACGGCTCGGTCTATGTGTCCGACACCACCGGGGCGCGGATCCTGGTGCTAAGGCCCGGCGCTTCGGAACTCGAGGTCTTCCATGAAGATGCCGATGTCCTCGCCGGCGTCGATGGTCTTGGTATTCTCGATGGCGAGCTCATCGCCAATTCGGTCACCACGAACCGGCTGTTCTTCATCGAGATCGACGATAGCTACAACTTCCGCGGCATCACCGAGCTTGCCCTGTCGCAGCCTGTCGAAGGGCCGGACGGCATGCGGACGCTCGACACCGATGACGGGCTGCTGCTCGTCGAGGGTAACCGGCTCGTTCGCGTCAGTGTCGGCTTCAGCGATGGCACGGCGGATATCGAGGTGATCGAGGAAGGCTTCGAGGGCGCCACGGCCGTCACCCAGGTGGGCGACACCGCCTATGTCACGGAAGCCAAGCTCGACTATCTCTTCAACCCCGATCTTGGCGATCCGGGCGAGTTCAACGCCATCGCGGTGCCGCTGCCCTAGCGCGGGCTAGTCGTCGATCTCGACCGCATAGGTCTCGATGACGGTATTGGCGAGGAGCCGCTCGCACATGCGTTCAACGCTGGTGCGGGCGGCTTCGCGGTCGGTGCCGGCGAGTTCGATCTCGAAGATCTTGCCCTGCCGGACCCCGTCAACGCCGTCAAAGCCGAGCGAGGCGAGGGCGCCTTCGATCGCCTTGCCCTGCGGGTCGAGAACCCCGGGCTTCAAAGTGACGGTGACGCGGGCCTTCACGCGATCGACTGAGGCTTGCCGTCATTCGCCGAGGTCGGCGTAACCAGCGTCGGTCCCGACCCCTGCGGACGCTCCTGCTCGTTGAGGATGCCGAGGCGGCGCGCCACCTCCTGATAGGCCTCCACCAGCCCGCCCATGTCGCGGCGGAAGCGGTCCTTGTCGAGTTTCTCGTTGGTCCTTGCGTCCCACAGGCGGCAGGAATCGGGCGAGATCTCGTCGGCAACGACGATCCGCATCGCCTCGCTCTCCCACAGTCGGCCGCATTCGATCTTGAAGTCGACCAGCTGGATACCGACTCCGGCGAAGAGGCCGGAGAGGAAATCGTTCACACGGATAGCGAGCGCCATCATGTCGTCGATCTCGGGCGGCGTCGCCCAGCCGAAGGCGGTGACGTGCTCCTCGGAGACCATCGGATCCTCGAGCTCGTCGTTCTTGTAATAGAACTCGATGATCGAGCGCGGCAGCACCGTTCCTTCCTCGATACCGAGGCGCTTCGAAAGCGAGCCCGCGGCGATGTTCCGGACCACCAGCTCGAGCGGAATGATCTCGACTTCCCGGATCAGCTGCTCGCGCATATTGAGCCGGCGGATGAAATGCGTCGGCACGCCGATCCGGTTGAGGTGGTTGAAGATGTGCTCGGAGATGCGGTTGTTGAGCACACCCTTGCCCTCGACGACGTCCTGCTTCTTCTTGTTGAAGGCGGTGGCGTCGTCCTTGAAGAACTGGACGAGGGTTCCGGGCTCAGGGCCTTCGTAGAGAATCTTGGCCTTGCCCTCATAGATTCGCCTGCGGCGATTCATTCGCACTACCATCGTGTTGCCGGTGATCCTGATCCGCTTCATGCCGGCCCGGAAGCCGGATCGCGGTGGTCGCGCGGCCGGGCCCCCCGGTGACTCGGCGCGCGTGCGGAACCTACTTCATCGGGCAAACCAGCACAATCAGCGCGGCTTTCCGCTTGGTTCCATGCCTTCGGGCATTGTTGATTTGGACGAGGGCAGCCGATATCTCAAAGGCCTTGAGGGCCAGCAGGGGATGCCGAACAGCCATGAGCACATTCGACGAGCGCAAGGACGCCTACGAGAACAAGTTCGCCCGCGACGCCGAGTTGCGCTTCCGCTCCGAGGCGCGCCGAAATCGGCTGCTGGGGCAGTGGGCAGCTGCCGAGATGGGCAAGTCCGGCGCCGAGGCCGACGCCTATGCGCTGGCGGTCGTTCAGGCCGACCTCGAGGAAGCCGGGGACGACGACGTTTTCCGCAAGATCAGGGCCGATTTCGACGAGGCCGGGATCGACAAATCCGACCACCAGATCCGCCGGCAGATGGAAGAGTTGCTGATCAAGGCCGCCGAGCAGATCGAGAACGAAGGCTAGGCCCTGCTAGATGTGGTCTTCGGCGTCGATGCCGAAGACGCGGCGGAAGATCGTGTCGACATGCTTGACGTGATAGCCGAGATCGAACAGCTCGGCCATCTCAGATTCTGACAGGATCGCAGTTACTTCCGGGTCGTTCTGGAGAAACTCGATGAACGGGCCCTCGCCGTTCCATGTCCGCATCGCGTTGCGCTGCACCAGGGCGTAGGCTTCCTCCCGACTGGCGCCGCTCTGCGCCAGTGCCAGGAGAACGCGTTGCGAGTGTATGAGGCCGCCGAGCCGGTCGAGGTTTTGGCGCATACGCTCCGGATAGACCACCAGCCCATCGACCACTCCGGTGAGCCGCGCCAGGGCGAAATCGAGCGTCACCGTCGCGTCCGGGCCGATCATCCGTTCGACCGAGGAATGAGAGATGTCGCGCTCGTGCCAAAGTGCGACGTTCTCCATCGCCGGCAGCGCCATGCCGCGGACCAGCCGGGCGAGGCCGGTGAGGTTCTCCGACAGCACCGGGTTCCGCTTGTGCGGCATCGACGATGAGCCCTTCTGGCCGGGCGAGAAGTACTCCTCGGCTTCCAGGACCTCGGTGCGCTGGAGGTGGCGGATCTCGGTGGCGAGGCGCTCGACCGAAGACGCCGTGACGCCGAGGGCGGCGAAGTAGGCGGCGTGACGATCACGCGGGATGACCTGAGTCGAGATCGGCTCCGGTCGGAGACCGAGGGCGTGTGCAACCTTCTCCTCGACCCGCGGATCGACGTTGGCGAACGTCCCGACCGACCCCGACAGCGCGCACGTCGCCACCTCCTCACGGGCGTCGTGGATGCGGCGACGCGCTCGGGCGAACTCGGCGAACGCTTGAGCAAGCTTCAGCCCGAATGTCGTCGGCTCGGCGTGGATGCCGTGGCTGCGGCCGACGCAGATCGTGTCCTTGTGCTCATAGGCGCGCCGGCGAAGCGCCTCCAGCAGGCCGTCGATATCGGCAAGCAGAAGGTCGGCCGCGCGGACGAGCTGAATGCTGAAGCAAGTGTCGAGCACGTCGGACGAGGTCAGGCCCATATGGACGAAGCGCGCCTCGGCGCCGACGATTTCCGACAGGTGGGTGAGGAAGGCGATGACGTCGTGTTTGACCTCGGCCTCGATGGCGTCGATCCGCGCCTCGTCAAAGGTCGCCGCCTCGCCCTTGGCGCGCACCGTCGCTGCCGCTTCGGCAGGCGCCTGACCGAGCTCGGCCATGGCGTCGAGCGCCGCGGCCTCGACCTCGAACCAGATCCGATATTTGGTCGCAGGGGACCAGATCGCCGCCATTTCAGGGCGGCTGTAACGAGGAATCATGGGCGCTGTCCGACCTTCCTGAGAGTGGGCTTGGTCGTAACAGCGAAGGGCGCGCCCGACAACCGGACGCGCCCTCCGTCAATGTCGTGAGGGAGGTCGGGGCGGGGCTACATGCCGCCGTCACCCTCCATCATGCCGTCGCCCTCCATCATCATGCCGCCGTCCTCGATGAACATCTGCATCATCGAGAGGCCGTCATGCAGGAAGACGTAGTCATCGCCCGGTGCGTTGGCGTGGCAGCCGATGCAGCCCTGCACCATGCCGGCCGCCATCGCCTCGCCCATCATCGCGACCTCGCCCTCGGGCGTGTACATCGCCCAGAACCAGTCGTCGTTCTCCGGGTCGTAGCCTTCCTCGCGCTGGTACATCACCGTGATGGCGGCGAGGTTGGCGGTCGGGTTGGCGATGATTTCGCCACGGGTCGCATCGTCGGTGTAGCCGCGCTTGACGATCACGACGCCGGTGTGATCGCCGACGGTGACGACGCCCTGCAGCGTCACCAGCGTCGCCGGATGAGCCTCGCCCTCGCGGGCGTAGGGGACGGCACCGAAGGAATGCGGGCCGACGAGGCTGAGATGGCTCATCTCGTCCCAGAGCATGGCCGCGTAGGACGCATCGTCCTCCTGGCCATAGGCGGAGTTCACGGCAATGGCTCCCGCCACCATGGCCGTGGCGGCGGTTGCCGCCAGATATCGTGCACGAAGTTTCATCAAATCCCTCCAATTCGAATTAAGGCGCGCCGAGACGAGCGCGGGGAACGCCCGACTACGCTTTCGATTTCGAACGGTTCAAAGGAGAGGTTACGGGGCGGGAGGCACGCTCTCGAAGGCGTGAACGCCGGACTGGCCTGCTACTCGGCGTGGAGGATTGTCGCGACGGCAAGGTAGCGGCGATCCGGCCCCTCGAAGCCGAGCTGGAACATGTTGATCAGCGTGATGAGCACCGTCCCGTCGGCGCCGTCGAAGGCGATGACATCGGAGACCGAATACTCGACAGGGCAGCCCCTGCTGTCCGGGATGGCGGTGTCGTGGTTGATCCGCTGCGTCTCGCCTTCGGGCGAGGTGAGCCAGAGATCGAAGCCGACATACGCGTCGTAGCCGAAGCCGTCCGGGCAATCGGTCTCGAAGGGGATGTCTTCAACGCGGAGGTTCCAGCCGTCGTCCGGGAGAAGACTGAAGGCACGGAGTAGAAAGTCGACGTTCTTGGAATCGCCGAGTTCCGTCACAGGGTTGTGGACCAGATGCCGACCCGCGACGCCAATGGAGAGGTCTGTCACCAGCGTCACGGCCTCGGAGTAGGCGTTGGCGCGAACCGTCTGAAGTTCGGCGCTCTCATCGTCGACGCGGACCCGGATCGGGGTGCCCTCCACCCAGGAATCGGTCGCGGTTTCGACGATGTAGATGTTGGAGTACGGAAAGCCCGAGCCGTCCTGGACGCCGTATTCCTCGAAGGCGAAATAGCCGCCGTCCGGCGAAAAACCGATGATGGCACGTTCGGCGAAGTCACCGGCGAGCGCGGCCCCGGTGCTTAGGGCGAGCGCGGCGAGTGTGGCAAGGAAACGGCGCATCGGAATGCCTCCACCGGCAGGTGATGCGCCGATGCTACCTCAGACGGTGATCGATGTCGCCGCCGTTCTGATCGCGGAAATGTTCTCCCGATAGGCGTCCTCGTTGCCGCCCTTGAAGACGGCCGAGCCGGCGACGAGAACGTCGGCCCCGGCACGAGCGAGGGCAGGGGCCGTTTCGGGCGAGACGCCGCCATCGACCTCGATATGGACGTCAGTGCCGGCGAACATCTCGCGAAGCCGCGCCACCTTCTCGACCGCCGAGGGGATGAAGGCCTGGCCTCCGAAGCCGGGATTGACGCTCATGACCAGCACGAGATCGACCATGTCCTTGACGTAGGCGACTGTATCCTCAGGCGTGGAGGGATTAAGCGAGACTCCGGCCTTCACGCCAAGCTGCTTGATCGCCTGGAGCGAGCGGTGCAGGTGCGGCCCGGCCTCGACGTGAATGGTGATGATGTCGGAGCCCGCGTCCGCGAAATCCTTGAGGAACGGATCGGCCGGGGCGATCATCAGATGGACGTCCATTACCTTGTCGGTGTGCGGACGAAGCGCCTTCACGACCGCAGGGCCGATCGTGATGTTCGGCACATAATGCCCGTCCATCACGTCGACGTGGATCCAGTCGGCGCCGGCGCGGACCACCGAACGCACGTCTTCGCCGAGATTGGCGAAATCAGCAGACAGGATCGACGGCGCGATCAGGATAGGACCGGGCATGGCTACCTCGTGGGCGTTTGCGATGTGCGGCGGTTAGCACGCGTTCCGACGGTTCGCAAATGGCGCCCGACGCCGCAGCGTCAGGTGTTCTGCGAGGTTCTGTCCGCCGATTTGACCGGCAGCGGTGCGAAGTCGGCGAGGGGATTGTCCTCCAGGCCGGCTTCGGTCTTGAGCCGGTCGCAATCGACGATGCGGATGCCCTTGCGCGGGGCCAGTTCGACGAGGCCGGCGTCCTGCAGCTTGTGCAGCTGGCGGCTAACCGTCTCGATGGTGAGGCCGAGGAAGTCGGCGATCTCGGCGCGGGTCAGGAGAAGATTGATCGACTGGACCTCGCCGTCGCCGCGCTGGTGGTGCGCCTGGCGGGCGATGAGGACGAGGAATGTCGAGACCCGCTCGCGGGCGGTTTTCTGCCCGAGCGTGAGGAGGAGGTCGCGTGCCTCGTCGAGTTCCGAGAGGGCCTGAAGATAGAGCCGATGCTCAAGCTCGGCGTTCTCCTCGATCATCCGCTCGACCAAGTGACGCGGGAACGTGCAGAGCGTGGATTCGGTCACGGACTCGACTGAGAGATCGACCTCCTTCGAGTATGGGCGGCCGAGAAAATCCGGCGCATACTGAAGGCCGACGATCTGCTGGCGGCCGTCGGGCATCAGCTTGGTGAGCTTCACCGCGCCCTTCAGGATAACGGAGAACCGGGCCATCTTCCGCGTCGGGTCCATCAGCGTCTCGCCGGCGTGAACCGTGCGCCGCTGTGCGTGTTGGGCAAGCTGCTCCAATTGCTCCGCGGTCAGCGCACCGCACACGCCCTGGTGACGGGCCTGGCAGTCCTCGCAAAGGGCGCTCTTCGGTAGCTTCGCCATGACGGTCATTTGATCCGGGTCAAGGCAGTGGCAAGCCCCACTGCGTCAGGGTGCCACGCGTTCGAAAGTCGAAGCGCCCCATCTGTACCATACCCATCCGATATCGGAGAACCCGCCGATGTCGTTGAATCCAATGGTACCGACCACCGTGTCGAACGTTCCCTCGGATATCGTTGCGACGAGATCGCCATAATCGAGCGCGCCGATCTGTCGCACCGCCTCGGCCCAAACCTCCACCGCGGCATAGGCGTAGAGGGCGAAACCGCCGGGCGAGCCGTTGCCGGCCGCGATTGCAGCGACGGCGTCCGCGGCTTCGGGCTCGCCGGTGAAGTCGGGCTGATAGGGGAAGAGGATTCCGGTCGCCGCATCGCCGGCCAGTTCGGGAAACGCGGTGTCGGCCAGGACGTCGCCGCCGATCAGCAGCGGTTCGTAGTCCGCCTCCACCATTGCCCGTCGGATTGCTGCGACGTCCTCGGCCGTCCCGCCGACGAAGACGGCGTTGATGCCAGCGGCGCGCAGCCGGTTCACAAGACCTGGGATATCCGGATCGGCGACGGAGTATGAATCGACGAGATCGGGCCCGCGCCCGATGTCGTCGAGCGCGTCCAGCACCCAATCGGCGAGGCGGCTGCCATAGGGCGAGCGGTCGTCGATCACGGCGATGAAATCGTCGGCTGGCTGTTCGGCAAGCATCTCGGCGATCACCCGGCCCTGATCGTCCTCCCGACCGAACAGGCGGAAGACGCCCGGTCCCGGCCGCTCCTCGGTGAAGCGCGGGTCGGGTGCGCCGGGTGCGATCTGGATGATCTCCTCGGCGGCATAGACCTGCGACGCCGCGATCGCCGGGGCGGAGCAGAGATGGCCAACGACGAAGACGATATCGGCGCCTGCCAGCTGGTTGGCCAACGCCTCGGCGCGGTCGGCGTTGCAGGCGTCGTCGGCGACTTCGAGCACGACTTCTTCGCCCAGCAGTCCGCCGCTCTCATTGATCGCGGCGACAGCGGCCTCGGCGCCGCTGCGGATCTGAACGCCAAGGAGGGCGAGCGAGCCGCTCATCGGTCCGGCAACGGCAATGCGGATTTCCGCCGCGGCGGGGGCCGCCGCCGCTGCCAGCATGGCGCCGGCCGTGAGCAGGGTGCCCACGCGCTTCATTGCGTCGTCTCCGGGGGCGCCTCGTCAAGCGCTTGCTTCAGCATAAGGAGGTCGCGCCAGGCGAGGCGCTTGTGAAGCGGCTGGCGGAGGAGATAGGCGGGGTGCAGCGTCGCCATGGCGCGGATCGAGCGCTCCCTGGTGGCATATTCCCGCCAGCGGCCGCGTGAGCGGAGGATGCCTTCATGCGTGCCGAGAAGCTCGCGGCTGGCGGCATTTCCCAGGCA
This sequence comes from uncultured Bauldia sp., assembly GCA_964611195.1. Classification (GTDB taxonomy): domain Bacteria; phylum Pseudomonadota; class Alphaproteobacteria; order Rhizobiales; family Kaistiaceae; genus JADLGL01. The sequence goes on along the minus strand of CAZSXA010000028.1, from coordinate 214 downwards.
AAGCAGGAAGTCCGGGTCGCATAGTTCGATCTGGCGGTGGATGAATGGCCGGCACGACGCCGTCTCTTGCGGGGTCGGGGTCCGGTTTCCCGGTGGCCGCCACGGCACGACATTGGCGATGTAGACGCTGGTGCGGTCGAGCCCGATGGCGGCGAGCATGCGGTCGAGGAGCTGGCCGGAGCGGCCGACGAAGGGCAATCCCTGGATGTCCTCG
>CAZSXA010000027.1:0-19571 GCA_964611195.1 uncultured Bauldia sp. | reverse complement strand
TTGCAGCGGAATGAACGGCTCGTTGACCGGCTCGATCCGCAGCGTGATGCCGCGCAGCGCTTCGCTGCGGTCGGTCAGCGGCTCGACCAGCGCGACGAGGCCGGGAGGGGCCGTGGCGTCGGGGTCCGACAGCGCGTCGCCGGCGACATAGACGACGAGCTGCTCGCCGCCGTCATTGGTGAGGGCGCCATCATTGCGGGTCGCGTCGAACACGACTGACGGCACGTCCCTGGCCGCGCCGACAAAGGAGGCGAGGCCGCCGGCCGCGGAGTGGCCGGCAACCGCGATGTGGCGGTCGGGATAGCGTGCGCGCACGGCATCGAAGAAGGCGAGGGCGGATGAGGAGTAGCCGTCGCCGGTCTGCCGGTCGATCGCCGCGAGCCAGTCGCGAAGGTCGTAGAAGGTGACTGAGCGAAACACGACCACCACGGCATCGCCGCTGCAGTGGAGCCAGGTCGTGCCGTAGAAGCCGGTCAGCGCCGTCTTGATGCGATTGCCTTCGCCCTGACGAAGGAAGAGCGCGTTCGAGTCCGGGCCGCGCTCAAAGCCGTAGGGGGCCAGCGTGTCCCGAAAACGCCGTTCGGCATCCGAGATCATCAACGCATACGGATAAGCGAAGCGCGCCAACTCGCGGTCGGTGTCGCTTGCCGAGACCGGCAAAGCGCCGCGGATCGGTTGGACATAGTCCGAAGTCCGGCAGGCGGTGTCGGCGAGGGCAGGGCCGGCGAGCGTCAACGCCAGCGCGACAAGGACGGTCTTCAGCGTCGGTTCGGACAATCTCATGGAGCGCCTAGCGGCTGCATGTGGGGCATCTGGGCCAGCAATGTCGCTCGCAGACTGTGGTGACGCAACAGCTGTTCCCCTCGAGCGAATGGCACTCGATCCTCACGAGCTCTTCCGTATCCGAGTCGCCCGGCACACACCGATCGGCAGGCAAGCAAGGGGCTGGCTTCCCCCGCCCGATATGATAGGGAACACGCCAGCACATGGAGCGCAGGCGTCTTCGGAGGGAAGGCATGCCGCGCGCCGTGCTGCATGGAATCCAACGATCGGCGGGACGATTGGCGATGTCGGGCAGTGCCCGGCATGGCGCCGCGCTGCCCGCGCCTCCGGGACGTTCGACTGAACCAACCAACTGGAGGGACTAACCCCATGAAAAACATGCTTGTTCCAGCCGCTGCCGCGGCAGGTATTCTTGCCATGACGGTCGCCGCCACCCAGGCGCAGGACCGGATGCAGGAGCCGGGCGTCGTCGGTTCGCCGCCGCCGCAGGATTTCTCGCTCACGGTCGTGACCGGCGAGAATGGCGAGCCGGTGATCGAGGGCGAGAGCGAGTTCACGCTCGCGCTTGGCGGCTACTACCGCTTCAACTTCGTCTGCCCGGACGCCGAGGAAGATCAGAGCGGTTTCCATTTCGAGGCACCTGACCTCGTCGCCAACTCGCATCTTCGCGTCTACTCGGTCGGCGATATCGAGCTCTATATCCAGGGCCAGACCTTTCGTGCGATCGAATGCGACGAAGCCGGCTCGGCCCGCTTCTCGTTCCATCCGATGCGGCGCGGCGTCTACGACCTCTACGTCCGCGATCACTCCGATCCGCCGCAGGAGGCCTTCGGTCGCGTGATCGTCGAATAACTGAGGTCGCCAATCCAAGCCGGGCGGCGGTCTGTCGCCGCCCGGACGACCACGCTTTCCCCACAGGAGCCCACCATGAAACCGATCCCCGCCATCACTGCGCTCGCCGCCCTTGTCACGGCGTCCTCCGCGCTGGCCTTCAACCAGGACGAACTTGATGGGCTGCTCGAGACCAATGAGTGCTTCGGCTGCGATCTCACCGGCGCCGATCTCGCCGGCGCGCAGCTCGCCGACAATTACCTCGTCTACACGAACTTCACCGGCGCCGACCTCACGGGCGCCGATCTCTCGGACGGCTTCATGGGCCTGACGATCATGACCGATGCGGACTTCACGGCCGCCAACCTCCAGCGCGCCAATCTCGGCGGTGCGGATCTGAGGGGCGCAGTATTTCAGCAGGCCGACCTGACCGAGGCGACGCTGTCAGACGTATCGGCGAGCAACGCGGACTTCTCCGGAGGCACGCTCGCCGGGGCAAACCTTCGCAGCGCCAATCTTCGCGCGGCATCCATGACCGGGGTCGATCTATCGGGTGCCGACCTCACCTCGGCGCTGCTTTCCGGTGCCGCACTCGGCGAGGCCAATCTCGAAGGCGCAACGCTGGTCAATGCCGGGCTGGGCGATGCCGACCTGACCGACGCCAATCTGAGCGGCGCCAATCTGGAAAGCGCGGACCTCGACGGCGCCGTGCTCGTGGACGCCGTGTTCTGCGGAACGACGATGCCGGACGGAACCGTCAATGACGATGGCTGCTAACGCCTCACGAACGCCCTTTGAAACCGAGATCCAAGGATTGAGACGATGACGAAACGGACTCTTTCGGTGGCGCTGGTGGCGCTGGTGGCGGCCGCACCGGCCACCGCCTTCGACGCAGCGGACCTTGAGCAACTTCTGTCGACGGGCCTTTGCGAGGGATGCGACCTCGGCGAAGTTGACCTCTCCGGCGAAACGCTGCCGGACGGTATCGACCTTCGCGGCGCCAACCTGGTGGGCGCCGACTTCTCCGGGGCGACGATGATCGAGGCGCAACTTCCCGCGGCGCGGGCGACAGATGCGACTTTCGCCGGCGCGGATATGTTCGACGCCTACATGACCTATGTCGATCTCAGCCGGTCCGATCTTTCAGGCGTCAATCTCGAGATGGCCTATATCCGGTTCTCCACGACGGTGGAGACGAACTTCACCGGCGCCAATCTCAATGGCGCAGCGTTCTGGGACTCCAATCTCACCGGTATCGTTCTCGTCGATGTCACCGCCCGCGAGGCGGCGTTTCGCGGTGCGACGATGCGCGACGCCGACCTCACCAATGGCGATTTCACCGGTGCTTTCTTCACCAACGCCAATCTTCGTTTCGCGGCCGCCAGCGGCGCGACAATGGCCGGCGCCGACCTCACCGGTGCGACGCTGGTCGAGGCGGACCTCACCGGTGCCGACCTCACCGGCGCCGTGCTCGATCACGCCAATCTGAGCGATGCAACGCTCGTCGGAGCCTCGCTGGCCGAGGCCGATCTGACGGCGGCGGATCTGGAAGGCGCGGACCTGACGGATGCCGATCTTGCCGGCGCGATCTTCTGCGACACCGTGATGCCGGACGGCGAGGTCAACGACGAAGGCTGTCCGTAGCCGACGAGCAACACCCATCGCTGCGGTCGGAACCGCAACCCGTCTCGTGCGTTCGATAAGCGGGGCGAGGGGTCCGATTCACACGACGTTGCGTTTGCGATGGCAAACGCGGCGTCCGTCATCGCGGAGGCTTCTGATGAGCAATCAACGAAGCGACAACAGACCCGAGGGCTATCCGGGCGAGCAGGCCCGCCAAGGCCAGATCATCCTCAACAGCAGAACGCGCCTGTTCCTGTTCTTCGGACTTCCGGTGCTGTTCGTGTTGGCGATCATCCTGATCGCCGCGCTCGCCTAGCGCGCCGGCACGTAGGCCGGCTTCAGAATCTGTTGAAGAGTTCGGCCGGCTCGATGGCGGCCGAACGTGGCGGGAGGTCTGCCTCGCCGTCGAGAATCGCCTCCAGCTGCTGCCTGCCGCGGGCGACGCGGCTCTTGATCGTTCCAACCATCGTGCCGCAGATCTCGGCAGCTTCCTCGTAGGAAAAGCCCGCCGCTGCCGTCAGGATGAGAGCTTCGCGCTGCTCGTCGGCGAGCCCCGCCAGGGCCCGCATCAGGTCGCCGACCTCGGTGCGCGCTTCCTGGTTCGAGGGTTCGGGAACGGCCGAGGCGATCGTGCCATCGCCATCCTCGATCTCACGCCAACTCTTGCGCTTGTGAGAGTAGTAGGTGTTGCGAAGGATCGTGACCAGCCAGGCCTCGAGCCGCGTGCCCGGGGTGTATTTGTCGCGGTTCGCGAGCGCCTTGGTCGCAGTTTCCTGGACGAGGTCGTCAGCCCGCGCGGCATCACCGGCGAGCGATCTGGCAAACGCACGCAGGCGAGGCAGCGCGGCAACGAGTTCCTCATCGAAGCCCCGTTCCGGGGTGCTCGAGCCCATTCCTTGTCCGATCGTTCGCGTTCGTGTCGGGTCGGCGGGTGGCCGATCCCGAACATAGCCGATTCCGCCGGGCAACCGCCCCGCCGGCCTCAACGGCCTTCCAGGCGCGCCGCCTTCGACCCATGCACATGCTGCCTAGCACAGACGAACACAAGCCATGCCGGGTTTCAAACCCGATCGGAACCGGTCGGCGGGGATCTGCGTTTGATGAACAAGGCTCACCGGGCGGGCAGTTCGGGTGAGCGGCAGAAACGTAAGGAGAATGACAATGAATTGGGATCGAATCGCAGGAAACTGGAAGCAGTTCACCGGCGCCGCGCGTTCGCAGTGGGGCAAGCTCACCGACGACGAAGTCGATCAGGTTGCCGGCGAACGCGAGAAGCTCGTCGGTATCGTCCAGGAACGCTACGGCATCGCGAAGGACGAGGCCGAAAAGCAGGTCGACGAGTGGGCGGCCCGCAATAACGGGTGAGCAGCGCTTCCCGACATTTCGGAACCCAGCTGAACAGGAAAGGAGCCAGTCATGACGGATCGCTCCGAGAGAACCCATACCGAAACGACGACAGAGGCGCGCCAGGGCGAGACCGGGCGCACGATCCTCTACGTCCTGATCGGTGGACTTCTGCTTGCCGCGCTCTATTTCGCGGGGACGCAGATTTGGAGCCAGTCGGAAGACACCGAACCGGCCGCCGAAGTCGAGGGCGGCGAAGTGGTCGACCCTGACCTCGACGCACCGGCCATCGCCCCCGAGGGCGAGACCCCGGCCAACGAACCGGCCGGCTAGCGCCGGCGGTTCCTGACCGGCCCACCACGCAAGGCGCTCCCGGCAGTTGCGGTCACCGCGCTCGGGAGCGCCGCGAAATCTTAATCATTTTGAGACAATTCGAGCGTAGGCAGTAGGTCGGACGCATCCTCCGACACCGGCCTCGCGCAATGTACACGCGCTTCATCGGCACCGGCTTAGCCTTCTTCGCCATCGCTGCGATCCTGGCCCTCGCGCCGCTCGTCGTTTCCTGATTCCGTCGTCGATTGCGGATGGTTTCGACCCGAGTGCGCGGTCGAAGACTCCGCACCAATCAGAGGCTTCGGATGCCTCGTTGCGCCGGTGCTTCAGGAACGCCCCGCACTGTCATGGTGCTGTGAAACGAATCAGGTAGCCGGATCAGCGTCGATCGGTAACGCGGCTATTCTTGCATGCACCATCGTCCGGTTCCGGTTCGCCTCAGAACCCTCTTCATCTCCGATATCCATCTCGGGACCAAGGGCTGTCAGGCCGAGCGGTTCCTCGACTTCCTCGAGCACTACGACGCCGAAACGATCTACCTGATCGGCGACATCATCGACGGCTGGAAGCTGCGCCGATCCTGGTATTGGCCGCAGGCTCACAGCGACGTCGTCCAGGCCCTCATCAAGCGGGCGCGGAAAGGCACACGGATCGTCTATGTGCCTGGCAATCACGACGAGTTCATGCGTCAATTCACCGGCCACACCTTCGGCGAGATCGAGGTGGCCGACACCGCCATCCACGAGGCGCCGGATGGCATGCGCTATCTTGTCATCCACGGCGACCAGTTCGACGTCGTGGTGCGGTGGGCGCCGTGGCTGTCGATGCTGGGTGCCTCGATCTACAACTTCACGCTCGCACTGAACGGTTGGGTAAACCGTATTCGCCGCGTCTTCGGTGTCGGCTTCTGGTCGCTCGCAGACTGGTCGAAGCAGAAGGTCAAGAATGCCGTCTCCATCATTGGCGACTACGAGAATGCGCTGGTGAAGGAAGCCAAGCGGGTCGGCGCCAAGGGCGTCATCTGCGGCCACATCCATCACGCCGCGATCCACGACGATTTCGGCATTCGCTACGTCAACACCGGCGACTGGATGGAAAGCTGCACCGCGGTTGCGGAGCATCACGACGGCAAGATGGAAGTGATCCGCTGGACGGCGCCGCTGCCGACACGGATATCGCGGCGAAAGATCATCTCGCTGCCGACGATCCGCCGCGCCGACGCGGCCTAGCGTTTCCGCCGGCGCCGCGTTGCTTTAGCCCTGTTCGGCTTCCATAACCGCCGGGGCCTCGCCGCGACGCGGCCGGGCCACCGTCATCGTGTTGCCGCGCCATTCGAACTTGTTGCCGAAGAGGCCGGTCAGCCAGATCGCGGGCAGGAGCAGGTCGCGCAGCAGGATGGCGCCGAGCGTGCGGTGCGAGCTCGGCCAACCGATGGCGCGCGGCAGCAGTGCCTCCGCGCCGTACCAGAGAGCCGCGAATGCCGCCGCCATCCACCACGCAATCGTGCCACCGGCAGCGAGGCCGACGACGCTAAGCATCGGCACGAAGCCGCCATTGAGCGGCTCGACCGCATAGAGACCGCGGAAGCCGGTCCGCCGGAACCGCGCCCAACGGACCTGCCGGGCGACGACCTCCTTGAAAGGCCTGCGACCGATCGGCTGGCGAACCGGGTCCTGGGCGAGCTTGATGCCGAGACCGGCGCCGCGCATCAGATGCGTCGTGGCAATGTCCTCGGCCGAGTATTCCGCCAGTCGCGGCAGGCCGCCGAGGCCCTCGAATGTGGCGCGGTGATACATCAGCGATTTGCCGAGCGCGAAGCTGACGCCGATCGAATCCGCGGCCAGAACCCAGCGCGCCTGTAGCGCGTTCATGAACGCGCATTCGAGGTCGGCGGCGAAGTTCTCGGCGTGGTCGACGATCGTCGCGGTCGAAACGACGCCGGTATTGGCGCCCCAGCAGGCGAGCAACTGCTCGACATAATCGGGCTCCAACACGGCGTTGGAGTCGTTCATGATGATCCAGTCGGAGCGCGCCTCGCGGAAGCCTTTCACGACGTTGTTGAGCTTCGGGTTGAGCCCGATGCGGTCGCGCCCCGTGACCAGTCTCGCGTCGACTTCGGGATACTGTTCCATGAAGCGCCGGACGAGCGGGATCGCGCTGTCGTTCTCATCGTCGGCGCAGAACAGCACCTCGTAGTTCGCGTAGGTCAGCTGGAAACTCGAAGCGATGCACTCCTCGAGGTAGTTCTCCAGCCCGCAGATGGGGCGGACGATCGAGACCGAGGGCGGCGTACCGTCGAAGGCGACCGGCGCCCGCTTGCCGCGAATCCGGCCCGCGAGGATCCCGATCGAGCCGAAATGGGCAAGGCTCGTTATTCCGATCGCAGTAATGGCTAGCCAGGTAAGCATATTCGTCCGACCATGCTGATTCGTGATGACACCTGGATGACCTACCGGATCATCCGACGCATCGGACTCAATACCTAGACCGTTGTTTTCCTTGACCCGAAGCATGGGGCCGAAATGTGGCGGAGGATCGCGGCCGTGTCGGTTCACTGTGACCTGTGAGCGATCGGCAACGCCCTGCCCACGCGCCACATCACTGTGATCTCCATCCGCGCCTTGTCGTGGTATGATCGGCAATCAGCCAACCAGCCGGGGAGGAAACGGTGAGGCGAGTGATCTTGGCAGCGGTTGCGGTCGGGGCCGCAGCCTTTTCTGGTCTTGCCATGGCGCAGGACGAGCCTGACGGAGCGGCGCTCTACGCGAATTCTTGCGCCGGATGTCACAGCGCCGGAGGCGAAGGCGGGTATGGTCCGCCGCTTGCCTCCAATCCCTTCATGGAGGACGCGGCGGCGGTCGTCGGCCAGATGCTGATGCCGCGAGAGTTGATGCCGACCTTCGCCTCGACGCTTTCCGACGAGGAGATCGCGGCGGTCGTCAACTTCCTGCGCAGCGACTTCAACGACTACCCGGCCGATGTCGACGCCGCGTTCGTCGCGGGTCTTCGCTAGCGCGGGAATCATCACCGAAGCGTCACTCTTCGTTCATCGCGGCGACAAGGATCGCGAGCGACATGGGCGTCCGCCCGGTATCGGGCGGACCACTTTCCCAACCGGAGAAGACGCTCATGCGCAAGAGGAGCTTCGTGCTCGGCCTCGCGGCCGCCGTTACGCTTGCGGCTCTCGTTCCCGTTTCCGCTCAGCTCGACCTCGACCGGACCGATGAATCGGTTCGGGTCGCCACGTTCAACGCTTCGCTCAACCGATTCAATCAGGGCGATCTCATCACCGACCTGCAGAACCCTGATTCGGCGCAGCCGCGGGCCGTCGCCGAGATCATTCAGCGCACCAACCCCGACGTCATTCTGATCAACGAGTTCGACTTCGACCAGAACGGCGTCGCTGCCGAGCTGTTCGTCGAGAACTTCCTTTCCGTCAGCCAGAACGGCGCAGAGCCATGGGTGCCCGTGGCGTGGTTCTCGGCCCCGTCCAACACCGGCATTCCGACCTCGATCGACCTCGACCGCGACGACAATCCGGAAGGTCCGGGCGATGCCTATGGCTTCGGCTTCTTCCCCGGCCAGTACGGCATGCTGATCCTTTCCAAGCTGCCGATCGTCGAGGACGAGATTCGTACCTTCCAGAACTTCCTGTGGAAGGACATGCCCGGGGCGCTGCTGCCGGACGACCCGGAGACCGAAGCGCCGGCCGACTATTACAGCGAAGAGATGCTCGAGATCTTCCGCCTGTCCTCGAAGTCCCATTGGGACGTGCCGGTCATGGTCGGCGACACGGTGGTGCACATTCTCGCCAGCCACCCGACCCCGCCGGTGTTCGACGGGCCGGAAGACCGGAACGGCACCCGCAACCACGACGAGGTCAGGTTCTGGCTCGACTACATCGCCATGGGCGCCGACGGCTACATGTATGACGATGACGGCGAGACCGGCGGTCTCGGCGAGGGCGAGAAGTTCGTCATCGTCGGCGATCTCCATCTCGACCCCAATGACGGCGACGGCATGCGCGAACTCGGGCAGGAACTGCTCGCCAATCCGCTCCTCACCGATCCGGACCAGATGTCGGACGGTGCGGTCGAGGACAACGCCAATGACGCCGGTTTCAACGAGACCCACACCGGCAACCCGGCCAACGATACGGCCGATTTCGGCGACGGTGAGTTCGGCCCGGGCAATCTTCGCGCCGACTACGCTCTGCCGTCGGCAAACATGGAGGTTGTCGGCGGTGGGGTGTTCTGGCCGACGACGGACGATCCGCTCTACGCGCTGATCGGCCCGGACGATTCGCAGACCTCAGACCATCGGCTGGTGTGGGTCGACGTCATCGTCGACTAGTCGGCCGCGGTTCACCTGACTGTCGGCGCCGCGCGGGCTTCCGCGCGGCGCTTTTCTTATGCCTCCACGGTTTGACCTCGGCCAAGGAACATGTCCCCATGCTCGCGTGTTAGAACGGGCGTGAACCATTGACGTGAAACGGATTTTTCGATGCCGGGCCTCAAGATACCTCGCAACGCCACCATCCTCGTCTGTGATGCCAGGAAGGCGTTGTTCCTGACCAATCATGGCGATGAGGATCTCACCGACATCCGCATCGTCGAGACCTTCGAGGCGGAGGAGAATCCGCCGACATCGGAGCAGGGGACAGACAAGCCCGGTCGACGATCCGACGGTGCTGCGGGCCACCGTAGCGCAATGGAGCCGACCGACTGGCATGCCCGCGCCGAGACGGCGTTCGCGGGCCAGGTCGCAGAGCTACTCGCCTCGCGCCATGAGGGCGAGCGCCACCCGATCATCATCGCCGCGCCGCCGCAAATGCTGGGCGACCTTCGCAAGAAGCTCGCGCCGCAGGTCGCAAGCGCGATCATCGCCGAGATCGACAAGGACCTCGTCCATCAGCCGCTCGACCGCATCGAGCGCTCGCTGACGGCGGACTGAGGCGTTGAGCGCGGAGGAGGGGGATACGGGCGGCAATCGCAAGGGGCCGCTACCGCCGCCGGACAAGCGGCGCCGCGAGCCGCTGCCGGACGAGCAGCCGAAGCCGCTTGAGGATGATCCGGAGGCTGCAGCGCGGCTGGAACGCATCCTCGCCAGCCCGACCTATCTGCCTGCAACAGAGGACGCTGCGTTCCTGCAGAGCGATGCGGTTCGCGGCCAGCGGCTCGGCATTGAGTATCTGAAGCCGGAACTGGCGCTCGCTGCCCATGGCGTCACCGACACGGTTGTCGTTTTCGGATCGAGCCGTATTCCGGAGCCCGCCGCGGCGCGCCGGGAACTGGCTCAGCTGGAGCGAGAACGGGAGAAGTCAGGCGGAAGCGGCGAGCTCGAGAAACGGGTCGCCATTGCCGAACGCGTGCTCGACAAGAGCCGATTCTACGACGTCGCGCGGCGTTTCGGCCATATCGTCGGCAGTGCCGAGTGGGCGCCCGGTCGCCGCGTTTCCCTGATGACCGGCGGTGGGCCGGGCATGATGGAGGCGGCCAATCGCGGTGCCTACGACGCCGGCGCCGACACGATCGGCCTCAATATCGAACTGCCCTACGAGCAGTTCCCGAACCCCTATGTGTCGCCCGATCTGTCGTTCCGGATGCACTATTTTGCCATCCGCAAGCTCCATCTGGTCAAACGAGCTTGCGCGCTCGTCGTGTTTCCGGGAGGCTATGGCACGCTCGACGAGCTGTTCGAGACGCTGACGCTGGTGCAGACTCGCACCATCGAGCCGATTCCGGTGGTGCTTGTCGGGGAAGGCTACTGGCGGCGCGTGATCGACTTCCAGTTCCTCGTCGATGAGGGCGTGATCGATCCGGAGGACGCCGAGCTCTTCGGATTTGCCGAGACGGCCGAGGAGATCTGGAGACTGATCCTGGAGTGGCACGAGGCCGCCGGCCGACCGCTTGTCAGAGCCTGAGCGAGCAGTCGGCGTCTGCCGGAAGGAGTGGAGTAGAGATCGATGCCGTGTTTCCGCGTCACCTTCATCAAGGAAGTCACCAGCGATGATGGTCGCGACATCCTGACGACGCAGGCCGCGTTCGATGTGAATGCATTAGACGGAGAGCAGGCCGCTGCTTTGGCGCAGGAACGCTTCTGCGGCGATCGCGGCCTTGCCCGCTGGGAACTCAATGCCGATCGCTGCGAGGTCGAACTGCACGAACCGCATCGCGACCCGTGCGAGGAAGCCTGGGTGGTGCGGCCCGCCGTCGACTAGCGTCGCGGGGCACGCTGCTTGCAGTTGTTTGTGAACCGGGTTTCCTCTACCCGCCTCGCCATCTCATACCCTTCGCCGGGACCGCCGCCATGCGCGTTGCCGTGTTCAGCACGAAACCCTACGACCGCACCTTCCTCGAACGGGCGAACCGTCATGCAGGCCACGAGTTCGTGTTCCTGGAGGCGCATTTGGCGCCGGAGACAGCGCAGCTCGCTGCCGGCTGCAACGCGGTCTGCCTCTTCGTCAACGACAATGCCGATGCGGCGACGATCGCCGCGCTGGCCGGGTCAGGCGTCCACGCGATCGTCCTTCGCTGCGCCGGCTTCAATCGCGTCGACCTTGCCGCCGCGCGGGACAATGGCATCGTCGTCGGCCGCGTGCCGGACTATTCACCCTACGCAATCGCCGAGCACGCGCTGGCGCTGATCCTTTCGCTGAGCCGCAAGATCCACAAGGCCTATGCACGCGTGCGCGAAGGCAATTTCGCGCTCGACGGACTGCTTGGGTCGGAAGTCCACGGCCGCACGATCGGCGTGATCGGGACAGGTCGCATCGGGCTCGCCTTCGCCCGCATCATGACCGGCTTCGGCTGTCCGATCCTTGCCATGGACCCCTATCCCAACCCGCAGATCGATGCCCTTGGCGGGCGCTATGTCGACCTCGATACCCTGCTTGGCTCGTCCGATATCGTGTCGATCCACTGCCCGCTGACGCCGGAAACGCGCCACCTTATCGACGACAAGGCGGTGGCGGCGCTGAAGCCGGGGGCCATGGTGATCAACACCAGCCGGGGCGCCGTCATCGACACCAAGGCGATCATCGCCGGCCTGAAATCGGGCAGGGTCGGGAGCCTCGGCCTCGACGTCTATGAGGAGGAGGTGAACCTCTTCTTCGAGAACCTCTCCGATCAGCTGATTACCGACGACACGTTCGCTCGGCTGCTGACCTTCCCGAACGTCCTCATCACCGGCCATCAGGGCTTCTTCACCCGGCAGGCGATGGAAGCGATCGCGCGGACGACGATCGGCAATCTCAGCGAGTTCGAGAAGACCGGCGCCGTTCTCCACGAAGTGTCGGTGGAGCGGCTCGCCGGAAGCTAGAGCCGGCGAGGGAGCGCCGGCTCGGATCGCTGCCTCAGCCGGATTTCACCGAAATCTTCTTCTCCTTCTCCTGGGCCTCGGCGGTCTTGGGCAGCCGCACGGTGAGAAGCCCCTTGGAAAAGTCGGCCTCGATCGCCGAAGTGTCGACACCTTCGGGCACGGCAAAGGAGCGGCGGAACGAGCCAAACCGACGTTCGGAGAGGTAGTAGTCCTTCTTCCTGTCTTCCTTCTCCCTGCTTCTTCTCGCCGGTGATCGTGACGGCGCCGTTGGCGAATTTGACGTCGACCTCCGACGCTTCCATGCCCGGCAGCTCCAATGTGATCTCATACTCGGTGTCGTGCTCGGCGACGTCGGCGGCCGGCACGCTCGTCATCTCGCCGAAGCTCTCGCGAGCGATGCTCGGCGGGCGGAAAGGCGTTCGGAAGAAGCCCCGACCGAAGTCGTCGAACATGCGGTTCACCGCATCCTGCAGCGTCTCGTAGGAGCGCATTTCTCCGGACGAGGAACGCCCGCGTCCGACAGGCAGCTTGGTTGATTCATCAGCCATGATCGATCAGTCCTCCAATTGACCGTGAGTGATGGTTGCGGGGATAGGAGTATGATCTGGTGCCGACGTTGATCGGCATACGAGCCTTGCCCCGCCGGTCGTCAGAACGGAGATTGAGAGTTGGGCTCCAATCCGGTCAACCTTGCCGTCCGTTTCCTGCTTGAACTCGCCGCGCTGATTGCCATCGGCGCGTGGGGCTGGTCGCTGACGGATGAGTGGCCGCGATACCTCGCGGTCGTCGGGCTGCCGCTCGTCGCGGCCGCGCTATGGGGTGTGTTCGCGGTGCCGGACGATCCGAGCCGCTCTGGACGCGCGCCGGTGCCTGTCCCCGGCGTCCTTCGCCTAGTCCTCGAACTCGCCTTCTTCGCGTTCGCCGTCTGGGCGTTGTTCGATATCGGCTCGTCCACACTCGGCTGGGTCCTCGCTGGTGTCGTGGTGCTGCACTACGCCGCTTCCTACGACCGGATCGCCTGGCTGTTGCGGCAGGGCTAGCGGGCTCCGGCCGCCGCACTCCGAGCGCGGAGTTAGAATTCGCCCGGCACGATCTGGATTCTCGCGACCGGGTTCGGGTCGTCGCCGGGATCGTGGAAGAATCCAGCCTCAACCGTAACCGAACGCGCCGGGCTGGCCGCATCGATGCAGGCAAGGACGTAATTGTCCGGGTCGTCGTCGCCGAGCGCGATCGGCGTCACGTTTTCGCCGTTCTCCAGCAGGATCGAAACTGCCAAGCGTTGCGGTTCCCCGAGCGCGGCGCCATCGGGGCCCGAGACCCCACCTTCCCAGGTGAGTTGCACGATCTGGGTTGTGCCGGTCGGGCATTCCCTCGCAAGTCCCTCCGCATCGGCATCGAAGCGCTCGGCAAGGACAATGAGCGGACCCGCTTCGAGCGGCGTAACGGTGTCGAGGCGCAGCCCGGACAAGGACTGGCCGTCGACATCCTCAAGCCCGCCGACAACCACGACGGCGCGAGGCTGCGCATCGGGCGTCCCGAACGTACCGACGAGCAGCACAGTACGCAGCTCAAGTGGTTCGACGGCGGGGCGCAGCGTCGCGCAGACCGGGGTCACGAGGTCGCCGGAGGCGGTCTCTACCGCGAATGCCTCGGGCAGGACTGTATCGGCGTTGAGTTGGACCGAGAAGGCGACGGGCAGGCCGTCCTGACCTGCGACATTGGACCCGCAGAGCGCGTTGGCAGGCGCCGGAAGCTCATCGAGACCATAGTAGGCGGACAGGATGCGCGGCTCCATCGGCGGTGGCTCGGCTGTCGCGAACGCATTGGTCGCCAAGGCGGCGACGCAAAGCGCGACCGTCGTTGCCGGGACAGCGGCGATCGGTGCGACGTGTCGGCGTGATCCGCCGCGTGGCGAGTTCATAGCCAATGCCAGTGTCTCCGGGACCCTTCAGACGGAACAGCGCGCGCTACGCTCGCAGGATCTTGTCCATCGCCTTGCCGCGCGCCAGCTCGTCGATCAGCTTGTCGAGATAGCGAAGGTCCCGCATCGTCGGGTCGGCGACCTCCTCGACGCGGACGCCGCAGACCACGCCCTTGATCTGTTCTCGCGCCGGGTTCATCGGCGCGTCGGTGATGAAGGTCTCGACATCTGTTTCGCTGGCGACGCGTTCGTCCAGCTCACTCTGCGAGTAGCCGGTCAGCCAACGGATGATCTCGTCGACTTCCGCCTTGGTGCGTCCCTTCTTCTCCGCTTTGTCAACGTAGAGCGGATAGACCTTGGCGAAGCTCATTCCGAAGACGCGCGGTTTGGTCGTTGTGCTCTGTCCCATACGTCTACGTTGCGCGCTGAAGCGTCCCAGATCAACTGGCTAGGTCAGCCGTGCGCCTCCTTTTCCGCCCTTGCGATCTCGCCGCGCGCGGCGATGAAGCGGTCGGGGGTCACCGAAATCGAGTCGATGCCGGTGCCGACGAGAAACTCGACGAAGCCCGGCCGGTCCGACGGCGCCTGGCCGCAGAAGCCGACCTTGGCGCCGGCCTCGTGGGCGTCGCGGACCACCTTCTCGATCATCCATTTCACCGCAGGGTTCTCCTCGTCGAACAGGTCGGCGAGTGCCTCGGAATCGCGGTCGATGCCGAGCGTCAGCTGGGTGAGGTCGTTGGAGCCGATCGAGAAGCCGTCGAAGCGCTCGGCGAACTCCGAAGCGAGGATGACGTTCGAGGGGATCTCGCACATCACGTAGACCTCCAGCCCGTGCTGGCCGCGCTCGAGGCCGTTGTCGGCCATGACGCCAAGCACCTTGTCGGCCTCCTCCAGCGTGCGGCAGAACGGGATCATCACCACGACGTTCTTGAATCCCATCTCCCGGCGGAGCTTGGCGATCGCCTTGCATTCGAGCGCAAACCCCTCGCGGTACCGGTCGTTGTAGTAGCGCGAGGCGCCGCGGAAGCCGATCATCGGGTTCTCCTCGTTCGGCTCGAAAGCGGCGCCACCGAGAAGGTTGGCGTACTCGTTGGTCTTGAAGTCGCTCATCCGGACGATCACCGGATGGGGGAACACGGCGGCGGCGATTCGACCGAGGCCGCGGGCGAGGGTATCGACGAAGAACTCCGACTTGTCAGCGTAGCCGCGCGTCAACTCCTCGATCGCTTCAAGTGCTTCCGGATCGGCGACGCGCTCCGGATGGATCAGCGCCATCGGATGGGCACGGATGGCGTTGTTGACGACGAACTCCATGCGCGCCAGCCCGACACCGTCGGCCGGCAGCCGCCACCAGCGATAGGCCGCGGCCGGGTTGGCGAGGTTCAGCATCAGCTTGGTGCCGGTCGCCGGGAGGTCGCCGACGTCGCGTTCCTCGACGGTGATGTCGATCGCCCCGCCATAGACGAAACCCTCGTCGCCCTCGCCGCAGGAGACAGTGATCTCCTGTTCACTGTGGAGGATGTGGGTGGCATCGCCGGTGCCGACGATGGCCGGCAAGCCCATCTCGCGCGATACGATGGCAGCATGCGACGTGCGGCCGCCATGATCGGTGACGATGGCGGCGGCGCGTTTCATGATCGGCACCCAGTCCGGATCGGTGTTGCCGGTAACGAGGATTGCGCCGTCCTCGAATTTGTCGATCTCGTCGGGGCTGTCGATCAGGATCGCGCGCCCCGAGACCGCAGCGTCGCCGACGGCGAGACCGCGCACCAGCGGCTCGCCATGTGCACCGAGGGTGTAGGTCTTGAACGAGCCGCCCTCGCGGCGCGACTGCACCGTCTCCGGGCGCGCCTGGACGATGTAGAGGTCGCCCGTGCCGCCGTCCTTGGCCCACTCCATGTCCATCGGCACGCCGTAATGCTGTTCGATGCGGCGAGCCCAGCGGGCGAGGGTGACGATCTCGTCGTCACCCAGGACGAACGCCCCGCGTTCGGCCTTCGAGGTCGGGACGTTCCGCGTCGAGCGCTCGCCCGAGGCGTAGATCATCTTGATCTCTTTTGCGCCGCGGCGCTTCTCGATGATCGGGACGGCGCCGTCCTCGTCGAGGAGCGGTTTGAACACCTGATAGGCGTCGGGGTCGACGGCGCCCTGGACGACGTTCTCGCCGAGGCCCCAGGCCGCGTCGATGATGACGACGCGCTCGAAACCGCTCTCGGTGTCGATCGAGAACATGACGCCCGAGCCGCCGATGTCGGATCTGACCATCTGCTGGACGCCGATCGAAAGCGCGACCTTCAGGTGATCGAAGCCCTTGGCCTGGCGATATGAGATCGCGCGGTCGGTGAAGAGCGAGGCGAAGCAACGCCGGCAGGCGTCGAGGAGGGCGGCCTCGCCATGTACGTTGAGGAACGTCTCCTGCTGCCCGGCGAAGCTCGCATCAGGCAGGTCCTCGGCCGTGGCGGAGGAGCGGACCGCCACCGGCGGGTCCTTCTCGCCGAGCCGCTCACCGAGCTCGCGATAGTAGGAAAGGATGGCCTCGCGGGTGTCGTCCGGCCAGCGGCCGTGGACGATCGCCTTGCGGATGGCCTCGCCGGCCTCGGCGAGGGTGACATGGCCGCTTTCGAGATCGGCGAGTTCGCGCTCAAGGATGCCCGGCAGGTCGTTGGCCTTGATGAAATGCCAGTAGGCGTCGGCGGTGGTCGCGAACCCGCCCGGCACGCGGATGCCCTCGGCGGCGAGTGCCCCTATCATCTCGCCGAGCGAGGCGTTCTTGCCGCCGACCTTGCCGACCTCGCCGCGATTGGTCTCCTCAAGCCATATAATTTCGACGCCGCTCACCGCCATGCCCGTCTCCCGGTCCCAATGTGATCCCGCCCCGTCGTCGCATGTTCGACGGTAGCTCGGTCTGACCTAGGTCAACAGATTGTCACGTGCCACCCCTTCGATGGCCGCGGCGGCCATCGTGTTGGCAGCGGCAGGGGTATCGCCGGAAGCGCCCAGGCGCAGGACGGTGACATGGGCTTCTTCGTCACCAGCGTCGGGCCCGGCGACGGCGCCACCGATTGATCGGACCATGAGCCGGTGCTCGTCGCCGGTTCCCGCCTCGAGTCCGGCCTAGTCGGCGAGCTCGGAGATCATCGACGAGCGGTCGAGGCTGTCGGGGAACACAACCCGACGCGCCGGCATCGGCGTCTCGAAAGCGGGCGAAGCGACGGTCTGAAAGCCTGCAATGGCCGAGCGAACCGCCCTGTGCGCATCGTCCGCGGAGCTGAACACCTCGCCGTCGAGATGCTCCAGGGCCGGGTCCACCGTGAAGAGCCGCACCCTCGTGCCCACGGTGATGAGATCGCCCACCTGTCTGCCAGCGACAGTCAGGCACTCGTGACGCGCAGTCATGAAAACTCCCTCCGTCGGTTGCATCGACTCCCGATGCATACCGCCATCGCTTGAACTGGTGATTGATCTGGATCAGACAGGGCGCCGGCGCGAAATGTCAGAACGCCCATCGCAAGACCCGCACACATCATGCCGGTCCCATACACGAAACACGTGTCAATGATTTGAAGCTGAGGCACGCGCTTGGCGGCTGGTGAAGAGACCCCGAACGCATCCGCTGCAAATGGAATAGACGGCCCGGCGAGCTATCTCCGCGACTGGGTGTATGGCGGCATCGATGGGGCGGTCACAACCTTTGCGATTGTCGCGGGCGTTGCCGGCGCCTCGCTGTCGACCAATGTCGTCCTCATTCTCGGCTTCGCCAATCTCGTCGCGGACGGGTTCTCGATGGCGGCGGGCAACTACTCCTCCAGCCGCACGGAGCTGGAGCAGTATGACAAGCTGCTCGGGCAAGTCCGGCAACTGACCCGCAATGAACCCGAGGCGGCGCGCGCGGACCTCGCTCGCATCTATCGCGGCAAGGGATTCGGCGAGGACGAAGCCTCCCACATCGTCGACACCATAAGCCGCAACGAAACCGGTTGGGCCCAGACCATCATGGTCGAGCAGTTCGGCCTCTCCCCGGTAACGCGGAGCCCGATCCGCGCAGCGCTCAACACCTATGCAGCGTTTCTCGTTTGCGGGATCGTTCCGATCCTGCCCTACCTGGTGGGGCTCGGGTTCACGGCTTCGGGCATCATGACCGGCCTCGTCTTCTTTGCCATCGGCTCGCTGAAGAGCCGCTGGACCGACGCCAACTGGTATCGGTCGGGTCTTTCGACCTTGTTGGTCGGCGGAGCGGCGGCGGCGATCGCCTATCTGATCGGCTACGGGCTGGAGCTCGTCATCGGCGACACCGCGATCTAGCAAAGTGCCATGAGCGAGACGCGCCCGGAGCAATCAGAGGTCGACGGTCCCGACTTCGAGGCGATGCCGGCGGACGAGGCGCTGGCGGCCCTGGGTGCCGACGGTAACGGGCTGAGCGAGGCGGAGGCGGCGCGACGGCTCGAACAGTACGGCGCCAACGTCCTGCCACCGGCCGCGCGGCGATCGTCGCTGGCGCGGTTCCTCGATCAGTTCCGCAACCTCCTCATCTATGTGCTTGTCGCCTCCGCAGTTGTCACCGCGGTTATCGGCCACTGGACCGACACCGCCGTCATCATGGCGGTGGTGATCGCCAATGCGATCATGGGCTGGTTCCAGGAGGGGCGGGCGGAGCAAGCGCTGGCGGCCGTCAGCAAACTGCTCGCGGCCACGGCAATCGTCGTCCGCGGCGGCGAACGCCGCGAGATCCCGGCCGCCGAGCTGGTGCCGGGCGACGTCGTCTTCGTGGAGTCGGGGGCGCGCGTTCCGGCCGATCTTCGGCTGTTGAGCGCCACCTCGCTGTCGATCGACGAGTCCCTGCTGACTGGCGAATCGGTGCCGGTGATGAAGTCCGTGGAGGCGGTCGAGGCCGGCCTCAGCCTAGGCGACCGGACCTCGATGGCGTTCTCCGGAACCACCGTGTCGACCGGCCAGGCGACCGGCGTCGTGGTGGCGACCGGTCAGCACTCCGAGCTCGGCAAGATCGGCCACCTGGTGGAGTCGGTCGAGAATCTCGAGACACCGCTTCTGGAGCGGCTGTCGCGAACGGCGCGCAATCTCACCTATGTCATTCTCGCCTTCTCGGCCGTCACTTTCGCCATCGGTCTTCTCATCGGCGAGCTGCCGACCGAGGAACTCTTCCTTGCGGCCGTCGCCCTTGCCGTGTCGGCGATCCCCGAGGCCTTGCCCGCGATCATGACAATCATCCTTGCCTTCGGCGTCCGCCGGATGGCGGCGAAAGGCGCACTGATCCGGCGACTGCCGGCGGTCGAAACGCTCGGCTCGGTCACCGTCATCTGTACCGACAAGACCGGCACGCTCACGCGCAACGAACTCGTTGCACGCGCGGTCGCGACACGTGCCGGCACCTACCACGTGACCGGCGAGGGCTATGCGC
>CAZSXA010000026.1:0-19717 GCA_964611195.1 uncultured Bauldia sp. | reverse complement strand
GAAAAACCCGCCGGCTTTGTGGGCCGGCGGGAAGTTGGTGGAGGGAGACAGGGAAGAGGGGGAGGAATGCGGGAGGTCCCGGCGGCGGGAGGCCGCCGGGGGTCGATCTCCTTAGAAGCTGTGGATGCAGTAGTTGTAGGCGTTCTGGTATTCGGCCTGCCACTGCGGGTTGTTCCACATGGCGCCGGCACCGGCGCCGGCAAGGCCGCCGAAGGCCGCGCCGAGGCCCGGAGCGCCGAAGAAGTAGCCGCCGACCAGGGCACCGAAGCCCGCGCCGATGGCGCCGCCGAGAACGGTCTGGCCACCGCGATGGCCGATCGCCCAGTTGGCGTAGTCCTTGGCGTACTGGTCGCAGGCAGCCGGCGACAGGACGACCGGGGCCGGCTGCGGCACATGATGGGCCGAGGCGGTGAGGGTGGAGGCGCCGAGGGTACCGGCGACGGCGGTTGCGGCGATCAGGGTCTTGGCGACGGTGTTCATGGCTTCGTTTCCTCAGAGCTTGGTGGTCGGGGGCGACCGGGTGGTTGAATTCAGTGATGCCCTTTTCGCAGGGCCGCGCTGAACCGAGCCTGAGGGGTCCGTTGTCTCCCGTTCAGGAAGATAACGAAGCCATATCAATGTCTTAGTGAAGTCGACGGCGGTGAGACTAGTCGATGGGAGGCCAGACCTGGGGGAAGTCGCCCGGCTCGACCGACAGGTCGCATTCACTCTGCGCATAGAACCCCGTCAGCGCGAACGCGTACCGGTCCCAGCGCCAAACGCCCGAAGTGCCGCAATCTCCGATCCCGCGAAGCTTGTAGAAGCTCGTGAGGGTCAGCGTCTCGGGGTCGAAGTTCGGGTTGAACAGCTGATCGGTTCCTGTCCACCCATAGCGGTCGTGGAAGTCGACGAAGAGCTGGCGTGCGAAGGCGTCACGATCGGCTGGGCCGACATAGAAGGCGTAGCTGAAATTGTAGGCGCCGGCCGCGCAGGGCACCATGTAGAGCACGAAGCCCTCGGTAAGCGTGTGCACCCCCCACATCGCGGCATGACGGACCTCGGCGAGCGGCTCGCATGACGCCTCGGCCGCGTGCTGCGCGAGCAACGCTGCGGGCAGACCAACCGCGGGTTCCTCCGACTGAGCGCCCGACGGCGTGGTTGCGCCCATTGCTGCAATCGTCACTGCCGTGAGTGCCAGCGAGAACCTGGTCTGCGATCCCACATCCACCTCTAGTCGTCCGAAGGCCAGATCCGCGGGAAGTCGCCCGGCTCGATCGAGAAGTCGCACGGGTACTGAACGTAGAATGCCTCGAGTCGGAATCCGACCCGGTCCCAGACCCAGGCACCGGACGTTCCACAATCGGCGGTCGGCCGGGCGGCATAAAGGCTGGTGAGCGTCAGCGTCTCTTCGTCGAACTCAGCGCCGAACAGATACTGGGTGCCGACCCAGCCGGCGCCGGGCGGATAGTCGACAAAGAGCAGCCGCGGATAGACGTCGACATACTGGCGGCCGGCATAGATCGCGTGCGCGTAGTTCTCGCCGCGGACGAGGCAGGGGATCATGTAGAGCGTGTAACGCTCGTCGAGCGCATGGATGCGGATATCGTCGGCGTGAGGCAACTCCTCCAGTGGCACACAGACCGGGTAGGCCGCATGCTGATCGAGGAGACCGTGTGGCAGTTCGTCGACGCCCTGGCCCGAAGTCGAGCCGACCGAAACCACCGCCATCGCGGCACCGGCAGCGACCGTCTGTCCAACGTTTCTCGGCATCGCGCGCATCCTTCCAGCGACCGGCACCGTAACACAACAGGTGCCGCAAACATGCGCGCGGGGTCTTGTCCCTCATGCCCTGGCCACAAATTGGCACGCCGTTTGATTGTGTTGGCGCAGCACGACCTTAGACAACTGGATCATGGTCGCGCGGCCAACGCGCGATCCGATTGACCGAAGGGGATACGACAAATGAAAATCGTCATGGCGGTAATCAAGCCATTCAAGCTCGACGAGGTGCGCGACGCACTGACGGCGGTCGGCGTCCACGGCCTCACGGTCACCGAGGTCAAGGGCTATGGCCGCCAGAAGGGCCACACCGAAATCTACCGCGGCACCGAGTATTCCGTCAGCTTCCTGCCGAAGCTGAAGATCGAGGTGGCCGTTGGCGCCGACAATGTCGACAAGGTGGTCGAGGCGATCGCCGGGGCGGCCAAGACCGGCCAGATCGGCGACGGCAAGATCTTCGTCTATGAGCTCGAGCATGCCGTTCGCATCCGCACCGGCGAGACCGACGGCGACGCACTTTAGTCGAGATTGCTCAGGCAATAGGCTGACTGCCTAGCGCTACTGCCTCAACTTTCAGCACATGCTTGCCCGGTGGCGCTCGCGCCGCCGGGTTTTGCCTGTCTTTCCGCCAAACCGCCTCCGTGGCACGCGCCTTGTATGACTGCCGCCTAATGATTGCGCACTCGGTTCCCGGGTGTGATGAAGAGGGAGGCAGATATGGGGTCGGACGTCTTTTTTGTCCTGGTGGGCGCGATACTCGTCTTCGCAATGCACGGAGGCTTTGCGTTCCTGGAAGTCGGCACGGTTCGCGAGAAGAACCAGGTCAACGCACTGGTGAAGATCCTCGGCGACTTCGCCGTGTCGGTCACTGCCTATTTCTTGATCGGTTATCTGATTGCCTACGGAACGGACTTCTTCTCTTCCGCCGACGATCTGGTGTCCTACGAGGACGAGAGCGGCCAAGGCTTCGGTCTGGTCAAGTTCTTCTTCCTCGCCACCTTCGCCGCGGCGATTCCCGCGATCATCTCAGGCGGCATCGCCGAAAGGATGCGGTTCGTGCCGCAGATTCTGGCCGTCGTCGTTCTTGTGGCGCTGGCCTATCCGTTCTTCGAGGGCATCGTGTGGAACGGCAATTACGGCATCCAGGACTGGCTGACCGATAATTTCGACAATCCGTTCAACGATTTCGCCGGCTCCGTCGTGGTTCATGCGGTCGGCGGCTGGATCGCCCTCGGCGCCGTGCTGCAGCTCGGCGCGCGGCGCGGCCGCTACGGACCCGACGGCCGCATCAATGGCATTCCGCCGTCGAGCATCCCGTGGCTCGCCCTCGGCTCATGGCTCCTGTGCGTTGGCTGGTTCGGCTTCAACGTCATGAGCGCCCAGTCGCTTGAAGGCGTCTCCGGCCTCGTCGCGATGAACTCGCTGATGGCGATGGTCGGCGGCATCATCGCAGCCCTGATCGCCGGCCGTGGCGACCCGGGCTTCATCCATAACGGTGCCCTTGCCGGCCTTGTGGCCGTCTGCGCCGGATCCAATGTCATGCACCCGATCGGCAGTTTCGCCGTCGGCGCGATCGCCGGCGTCGTCTTCGTCTATGGCTTCGAGTTCTGCCAGAAGCGGCTGAAAGTCGACGATGTGCTCGGCGTTTGGCCGCTTCATGGGCTTTGTGGCGCCTGGGGCGGCATTGCCGCCGGCATTTTCGGCCTCACCTCGCTCGGCGGCCTCGGCGGTGTTTCATTCATGTCACAGTTGATCGGAACCCTCGGCGGCGTGGTGTTCGCCCTCGCCGTCGGCCTCGCGGTCTACGGCGTCCTCAAGGCGGTGATGGGGATTCGCCTGTCGCCGGAGGACGAGGACCGTGGCGCAGACCTGTCGATCCATCGCATCAGTTCCCATCCCGAAAGCGATCTGAAGGCCTGACCCGGCGACCCGGCGCGGTGCCGGGCCACCGGCGCCGCCCGAAACGACGGCCCGCCGGCGCGAAAGGCCCGCTCCAGCAGGCCTTTCGTTGTGGCATACGGCTTGCTTTGCACTCTGGCTAGGCACGAATCCTTCTGCCCAAATCGAGTGCATCGGCAAGAATGGGGATTAAACGATGAAGCAACAACTCTTTAAGCCGGCCCTCGCGGGCGCGGCGATCCTGGTCGTACTGGGGATCGCCGGCCCCGCCTTGGCCCAGCCAGCCGGCGATGGGGAGGCGGCTGCCTCCCTCAACAACACGGCATACATCTTCAACACGCTGCTGTTCCTGATCGGCGGCTTCCTCGTGATGTGGATGGCTGCCGGGTTCGCGATGCTCGAGGCGGGGCTGGTCCGCTCCAAGAACGTTTCGATGCAGAGCCTGAAGAACATCTCGCTCTATTCCATCGCGGGCATCATGTACTGGCTCGTCGGCTACAACCTCATGTATGGCGGCGATGCCGGCGGCTGGATCGGTGAGTTCTCGCCGGTCGAGTTCGGAACACCCGGCGAAGATGTTCCCGAGGACGCCTATGGCTATTCGGCCGGCTCCGACTGGTTCTTCCAGATGGTGTTCTGTGCGACGACCGCTTCGATCGTCTCCGGCACGCTCGCAGAGCGCATCAAGCTCTCGCCCTTCCTCATCTTCACCGTCGTGCTGACCGGCATCATCTACCCGATCACCGGCATGTGGCAGTGGGGCGGCGGTTGGCTGGCCGAGGAAGGCTTCTCCGACTTCGCCGGTTCGACGCTGGTTCACTCGGTCGGTGGCTGGGCTGCTCTGACCGGCGCCATCATCCTCGGCGCACGTCGCGGTCGCTACGGCAAAGACGGCACCCCGCATGTCATGCCGGGTTCGAACATCCCGCTGGCGACCCTCGGCACCTTCATCCTGTGGCTCGGCTGGTTCGGCTTCAACGGCGCCTCCCAGCTCGCCATGGGCACGATCGAGGATGTCGCGTCGGTGTCGGTGATCTTCGCCAACACCAACATCGCGGCCGCCGCAGGCGTTGTCGCGGTGATCGTCCTGACCCGGATCCTCTACAAGAAGGTCGACGTCACGATGGTGCTCAACGGCGCGCTGGCCGGCCTTGTGTCGATCACCGCCGAACCGCTGACGCCTTCGCTGTGGGCCGCGGCCGGCATCGGCGCGGTCGGCGGTCTCATCGTGGTGGTGTTCGTCCCGCTGCTTGATCGTCTGAAGATCGACGACGTGGTCGGCGCTATTCCGGTCCACCTTGTGGCCGGCGTCTGGGGCACGATCGCGGTTCCGATCACCAATGACGGCGCCAGCTTCGGCACCCAGCTGCTCGGCATCGTTGCCATCGGCGCCTTCGTGGTCGTGGCCAGCGGCATCGTCTGGCTCGCCCTTCGGGCCATCATGGGCCTCCGTCCGACAGAGGAAGAGGAGGTTCTGGGTCTCGACCAGAGCGAGGTCGGCGTCGAAGCCTATCCCGAGTTCGGAATAGGCGGCGCGCGAAGCTAGCCCTCCCGAAAGACCGCGAGACTGGGGCCCCGGAGGAAAACTCCGGGGCCCTTTTTGTTTGGTTTCGATCGGCTTGGTTAAAGCCGGCTTTACCATCGCCGCCCTAGCGTCGGGCCAATTGGCAAGAAACCAGCTGCGCCCTTCGATGATTCGCTCCCTCGCAACGTTCGTCAGTTCCACCCGCTTCGCCAGAACGGAGCGCGTATCGTGAGCCGGGCGCGTGAGGCAGATATCTCCGATCTGATGCCGGAGGACGAGGAGCGCTGGTACCAGCGATTCCTGCGCGCCAATGCCCGGCGTCTGCTCGGACTGGCTCTGCTCGGGACGCTCGCCCTCACGACGGTCGCGCTCGCGACCTGGCGCGTCGACGATCCGAGCTTCTCCAACGCGGTCGACCGGCCTGCTGAAAACCTTCTCGGCTATCCCGGCGCCGTCGTCGCCGACCTGGCGATGCAGTTCTTCGGCATCGCGATTCCTCTGCTTCTCCTGCCTGCTCTGTTCTGGGGCTGGCGGCTCCTTCGCGGCGTGCCGGCCCGGTTCTCGCGGCTGACGATCGCCACCTGGCTCGGCGGCGCCCTCCTCGGCACCGCGGCCGCGGCAACGCTGCCGATCTCGGAAGCCTGGCCGCTGCCGACCGGCCTCGGCGGTGTGCTCGGCGATCTCATCCTCCGCCTTCCGGAAGCGGCATTTGGCGCGATCGAGGGCTTCCGCGCAGTTGTCGCCGGCCTCATCTTCGCGCTGCTCGCCGCCGCCTTGACCGCCCATGCCACCGGGTGGACGCCGCGCGGACGCAGCGTCGACGGCGACGCCATCCCAGACGTGCGACCCGAGCCGCGCCACCGACAGCCCCGCCGTCCGCGACAGCAGCGCGTCGAGGAAATCGACGAGGACGTGGATGACGATCGGAGCGGCATCGGTACGCTGCTGTTCGGCGCCGCTGCGCATTTTGGCTACCGGATGCGGGCCGGGTGGGCGCGCCTTCGCCGCCGCCGCGATCCGTTCGACGAGGCGTTCCCCGCCCATCCCTACCGCTCCAGCGCACCCAGCCATCTGACGCGGGGCGCGCTTCCGGCCGATGATGCCGCGTTCGCGCCGGACGATTTCGACGGCATGCCGCTCGAGCACGAGTTCGAAGACGGCGAGGAGGATGTCGAGCCCGAGGTGAAGCCGCCGCCGCGCCAGCGACGCAGGCGGGCGGCGCCGGCGAGGAAACGCGGCGCGGGGTTCGAAATGCCGCCTATCGAACTCCTGACCGCGCCGAAGCCCGGCCGTCGCAATCAGGGGCTGAGCGAGGACGCCCTCGACGAGAGCGCCCAGCTGCTCGAATCCGTCCTCGATGATTTCGGCATCCGCGGCGAGATCGTGAATATCTGGCCGGGTCCTGTGGTGACGCTCTACGACCTCGAGCCGGCGCCCGGCATCAAATCATCGCGCGTCATCAGCCTTGCCGACGATATCGCCCGCTCGATGAGCGCGATTGCCTGCCGCGTCGCCGTCATCCCCGGCAAGAACGCCATCGGCATCGAACTGCCGAACGAGAACCGCGAGACGGTGCTTCTCCGCGAGCTCCTCGCCTCGGAGGATTTCGACGACACCAAGGCCCGCCTGCCGCTCTGCCTGGGCAAGAATATCGGCGGCGAGCCGGTGATCGCGGACCTCTCGCGGATGCCGCATCTGCTGGTCGCAGGTACCACCGGCTCGGGCAAATCGGTGTCGATCAACACGATGATCCTGTCGCTGCTCTACCGGCTGACGCCGGAAGCCTGCCGGCTGATCCTCATCGATCCGAAGATGCTGGAACTCTCCGTCTACGACGGCATTCCGCACCTGCTGACGCCGGTGGTCACCGATCCGAAGAAGGCGGTGGTCGCGCTGAAATGGACGGTCCGCGAAATGGAGGACCGCTATCGCAAGATGTCGAAGCTCGGCGTCCGCAATATCGACGGCCTCAACTCGCGAGTCGCCCAGGCGAAGCAGCGCGGCGAGGTCCTGACGCGGAGCGTTCACACCGGGTTCGATCCCGACACCGGCGAACCGATCATGGAGACCGAGGAACTCGATCTCGAGCCGATGCCCTATATCGTCGTCATCATCGACGAGATGGCCGACCTGATGATGGTCGCCGGCAAGGAGATCGAGGGCGCCGTGCAGCGCCTCGCGCAGATGGCCCGCGCCGCCGGCATCCATGTCGTGATGGCAACGCAGCGGCCGTCGGTCGACGTCATCACCGGCACCATCAAGGCGAACTTCCCGACCCGGATTTCCTTCCAGGTCACCTCGAAGATCGACAGCCGCACCATCCTTGGCGAGCAGGGCGCCGAACAGCTGCTCGGCCAGGGCGACATGCTCTATATGATGGGCGGCGGCCGCATCACCCGCGTCCATGGCCCGTTCGTCTCCGATGAGGAGGTCGAGGGCGTCGTCGCGCATCTGAAGGCGCAAGGGATGCCAGAATATCTGGAGGCGATCACCGCCGAGGACGAATCCGACCCGGTCGCCGCTTTCGCCGACCCGGAGGACGAATCGAACGATCTCTACGACCGCGCCGTCGCCGTCGTCCTCCGCGACCGCAAGGCTTCGACCAGCTACATCCAGCGCCGCCTTTCGATCGGCTACAACCGCGCCGCGTCGATCATCGAGCGGATGGAGAATGAGGGCGTGGTCGGGCCGGCGAACCATGCCGGCAAACGCGAGATCCTCGTCGACAACGGCGAAGAGGCGTACTGACCGTCCGGCCTGTCTCGGAAATGCCACATCGTCGCTCTAGGCGATGATCCAATCGACTTCCCGAATCGCGGAGCCAAGAAACTGCCACGCACGCTGCTGACCCGCCTCGCCGCCTTCACCCTGGCAGCCGGCGCGTTGCTCGGTCCGATTGCGCACGCCACGGCCCAGGATGTCCCGATCCCGACGCCGCGGCCCTCGCTCGGCCAGCTGTCGATCAATCAGGTCAACGCGCTCAGCGCGGTGAACGCCTATTTCAACGGCATCCGCACGCTGCAGGGCGAGTTCCTGCAGATCGGCCCGGATCCCAACGAGGTTGCCGAGGGCGAGTTCTATGTCGCGCGACCGGGGCTCCTCCGCCTCAACTACGATCCGCCATCCGAGCTCGTGATGATTTCCAATGGCGAGACGCTGTCGGTCGAGGATCGTGGCCGCGGCACCCAGAATTTCTACCGCCTCGAACGGACGCCGCTGGCGCCGCTGCTGGCGCAGTACACCGACCTCACCTCCGAGGAGAACGTCCGCGACATCATCCTCGATTCCGAGGAGTTCATCATCGTGGTGCTGTCCACCGCCGACGATGGCGGCTGGCTGACGCTTTATTTCGACCGCGAGACTTACGAGCTGAAGCAGTGGGTGACCACCGATTCACGCGGCAACACGATCACCTTCATGATGTTCGAGACCGCGCTCAACCAGCCGGTCGACGCTGCGAACTTCCGCATCGTCAATCAGGCCCTCGGCCTCGACAACAATGACTGAGGGTAACGGCCGAAGTCTCTTCGCGGCGGCTTGAGTCGGGGTATGGCGACCCGCTAGACCGGCAACCTCGCCGGAGCCGCCATGCCCCTTTCCATCGCGACCTGGAACATCAACTCGGTGCGCCTTCGCACGCGTATCGTCTCGCGCTTCCTGCGAAGCCACGCACCCGATGTCCTGTGCCTACAGGAGATCAAGTGCATCAACGACAACTTCCCCTACAAGACGTTCCGGCGGCTCGGTTATCGCCACATCGCCGTCAATGGCCAGATGGGCTATCACGGCGTGGCGATGGTTTCGCGGCTTCCGTTTCTGGCGGAGGAGAGGAAAGGCTTCTGCGGCAAGGGCGACTCCCGTCATCTCGCCGTCTGGATCGCCGATGGCGAGCGGTCGATCGCGATCCACAATCTCTATGTCCCGGCAGGTGGCGACGAGCCCGACCCGCGGGTGAATCCGAAATTCGAGCACAAGCTCGCCTTTCTCGACGAGATGAAATCCTGGGTGGGCGCGGGCGCGCAGCGCGATCCGATGGTTCTTGTCGGCGATCTCAACGTCGCCCCGCTCGAGCAGGATGTCTGGTCGCACAGGCAGCTGCTCAACGTCGTCAGCCACACGCCAATGGAAACCGAGCGGCTGAACGCGATCAGCACCGGCGGCGCCTGGACCGACGTCGCCAGACATTTCGTTCCGGCCGATGAGAAGCTCTACACGTGGTGGAGCTACCGCGCCCGCGACTGGAAGGCGTCCAATCGCGGCCGGCGGCTCGACCATATCTGGGTGACGCAGCCGCTCCGCGATCGTCTCGCCGGCATCGAAACGCTCAGTGAGGCGCGCGGCTGGACGCGGCCGTCGGACCACGTTCCCGTTATTGCCAAGATCGGCGACGCCTAGTCGGAGCCGATCTGCAGCAGCCTCTGGCGCACGCGCTCCAATTCGCCCAGCGCGCCCGAGACCTGTTTCGCCAGGCGCCGTTCGAGTCTCGTCGCAAGTTCCGGATGCTCCTCCAGCATGCGCTGCATGAGCTGCCGGCTGATTTCCAGCACTGCCGAGACATCCCGGGCGGTCGCGTCGCACGGACGCTTGGTCTCGACGAGCAGCGCGGTCGTACCGATCAGGCAGCCCGCCTCGCAAACCTCGAGCACCCGGCGGTCGCGGCCGGTGCCCGTCGTCAGTTCGATCGCGCCCGAAGCGACCACGAAGCCGGACGCCCCGCGGTCGCCCGCGCGAAACAGGCGACCGCCGGCGGCGACGTCGCGGCGGACGGCGCTGAATGCGATGAGCCGCAACTGATCGTTGGGCAGGTCCCTGAAGAATGGGGCCTGCCGGATCAGTCCGATATCGTTTTCGAGGCTCACCGGCGCCGACGCGCCGGCAGGCGCGCGCTAGGGTGCGAGGCGGTATCCGCCCGCTTCGGTGAGGAGGAGTTCGGCCTGGGCGGGGCGGCGCTCAATCTTCTGGCGGAGGCGATAGATATGGGTCTCGAGCGTATGCGTGGTGACGCCGCTATTGTAGCCCCATACCTCGTGCAGCAACACATCCCGCGTCACGGCCTTTTCCCCAGCGCGGTAGAGGTATTTGAGGATCGCCGTCTCCTTCTCGGTGAGGCGGATCTTCTGGCCGCCATCATCGACGAGCAGCTTGGCTGAAGGCCGGAACGTGTAATCGCCGACCTTGAAGGTGGCGTCCTCGCTCTGCTCGAACTGGCGGAGCTGTGCGCGGATGCGGGCGAGAAGGACCGCGAAGCGGAACGGCTTGGTGACGTAGTCGTTCGCACCGGCCTCGAGGCCGACGACGGTGTCGTCCTCGGAATCCTGGGCGGTCAGCATGATGATCGGCGCGCGGAAACCGTCCTTCCGCAGTTGCTTCACCGCATCGCGCCCGTCCATGTCGGGAAGACCGACGTCCATGACGATGACGTCGATGTCGCCGGACCCGGCCTGCGACACGCCCGCTCCCGCGGTTTCGGCGGTTGCCACCGAAAACTCGGGATGGGCGACGATCTGCTCGGAAAGGCTTTCGCGAAGCATCTCGTCGTCATCGACAATGAGAATCTTCCGTTGGGTGACGGTTCTCTCCATGACGGCGCTATCCATCTGCGTTTCCTAATTGTTTCTTGCGGCCACAGTTTCTCGTCATTTGGCCTTCCCTCAATGTCGAGACAAGGCCGCTGCGAGGTCCTATACGGCGCTAGACCCGGTTTTGGACTACTTCGTGGACAAGCGGGCGCTCGCCAAAGAGCGCCCGGCCGATACGGACGTCGGTTGCGCCGAACGCGATCGCCGTCTCGAAGTCGTTGCTCATGCCCATGGAAAGCTTGGGAATGCTCGCTTCCTTCGCGACCTTGGCAAGCAGCGCGAAGTGCGGTCCGGGCGCCTCGTCAACGGGCGGGATGGCGGTGAGGCCCGTGATCAAAAGTCCGTGCACGGAACGGCAGCGCTCGACGAAGGCGGCCGCCTCGGTCGGCGGTATCCCCGCCTTTTGTTCCTCCTCGCCGATGTTGACCTGCACATAGAGCTCCAGCGACCGCCCCTGCTTGGCCTGCTCCTTCGCGATGGCGCCGGCGATCTTGTCGCGGTCGATCGAGTGTATGGCGTGGAAAAGGCCGACCGCTTCGCCCGCCTTGTTCGACTGCAGCGGTCCGATGAGGTGGAGCCGAAGCTCCCGACGGGCTTCGAGCAGCGGCGGCCATTTGCCCGCCGCCTCCTGCACGCGGTTCTCGCCGAAGTCGATCTGGCCCGCCTCGATCAGCGGCCGGATTGCTTCGGCGTCAAAGGTCTTGGAAACGGCGATCAGCCGGATCGAGGCCGGATCGCGGCGATGCTCCGCCGCCGCTTCGGCGATTCGCTTGCGGACATCCTGGAGCGGTGAGCCTTTCATCCTCTAGCGTGTCCGCGCTTGCGGCACGTCCTGTCAACCGCCGGCTCTGTTGACCGGCAAGCGGTTTTCCGTTGATTGCTCTTCGACAACGCAAAACGCGCAACGGACCGCCGACGAATGACCGAGGACAACCGATACGACGCGACCGTGACGGAGAAGCGCTGGCAGGCCGAGTGGGAGCGCCAGGGCATCTTCGCCACCAGCAACGACGATCCGCGGCCGAAATACTACGTCCTCGAGATGTTCCCCTATCCCTCGGGGCGCATCCATATGGGCCACGTTCGCAACTACACGATGGGCGATGTCGTCGCCCGTTTCATGCGTGCGAAGGGCTACTGCGTGCTTCACCCGATGGGTTGGGACGCCTTCGGGATGCCGGCGGAAAACGCCGCGATGCAGAACAACGTCCACCCCAAGGAGTGGACCTACGGCAACATCGCCGCGATGCGCGAGCAGCTGAAGGTGATGGGCCTCTCGCTCGACTGGGACCGCGAGTTCGCGACCTGCGACGTCGAGTACTATCACCAGCAGCAGCGGCTCTTCCTCGATTTCTACGAGGCCGGCCTTGCCTACCGGAAGAACGCCACCGTCAACTGGGATCCCGTCGACCAGACCGTCCTTGCCAACGAACAGGTGATCGACGGCAAGGGCTGGCGTTCCGGTGCCGAGGTCGAGCAACGCGAGCTGACGCAATGGTTCCTGAAGATCACCGACTTCTCCGACGAGCTCCTTGACGGGTTGGGCGACCTCGACCGCTGGCCCGACCGCGTCCGCCTCATGCAGAAGAACTGGATCGGGCGGTCCGAGGGGCTGAGAGTCCGCTTCGAGATCGACAGCCATCTCTGGAAGGCGGTGCCGGAGGGCCATAGCGACGTCGAGGTCTTCACCACCCGTCCGGACACGCTGTTCGGCGCATCCTTCATCGCGCTTGCCCCGGATCATCCGCTGTCGGCAGCCCTTGCCGCGGACGACGCCGATTTGACGGCCTTCATCGCCGCCTGTCGCCATCGCGGCACCGGCGCCGAGGCGATCGAGACCGGCGAGAAGGAGGGATACGACACCGGGCTTCGTGTGAAGCATCCGTTTCGCGAAGACGACTGGCTGCCCGTTTATGTCGCCAACTTCATCCTGATGGAGTACGGCACCGGCGCCATCTTCGGCTGTCCCGCGCACGACCAGCGCGACTTCGAGTTCGCGACGAAATTCGACCTGGCGATCAAACCGGTCGTGGCACCCGTCGATCGCTTCGACGACGAGTCCGACCTCGTCCGTTGGCTCGAGCAGTTCGCCTCCGGTGAAGAAGCCTATGTCGACGACGGCGAACTCATCAATTCGGAGTTCCTCGACGGCATGTCTGTGCCCGAGGCCAAGGAGGAGGTCGCCCGCCGCCTCGCGGGCAAGACACTCGGCGATCGGCCGCAGGCCGCGCGTCAGGTGAACTATCGCCTGCGCGACTGGGGCATCTCGCGGCAGCGTTATTGGGGCTGCCCGATCCCGATGATCCATTGTGACAACTGCGGTGTTGTTCCTGTTCCGATAACTGATTTGCCGGTTAAGCTTCCTGACGACATCAGCTTCGATACGCCCGGCAACCCGCTTGCGCGTCATGCCAGCTGGTCGCAGGTCGCCTGTCCGAAATGCGACGGGCCGGCCCGCCGTGAGACCGACACGATGGACACCTTCGTGGATTCCTCGTGGTATTTCGCGCGCTTCACGGCGCCGCGCGCCGAGACGCCGACCGTGCCTGAAACCGTCAATGCGTGGCTGCCGGTCGACCAGTATATCGGCGGCATCGAGCACGCGATCTTGCATCTCCTCTATGCCCGTTTCTTTAGCCGGGCAATGAAATTGACTGGGCACCTCAACCTGGCCGAGCCGTTCAAGGGCCTTTTTACCCAGGGCATGGTCACGCACGAGACCTACAAGGGCGCCGACGGCCGCTGGCTCTACCCCGAGGAAGTGAAACTTACCGATGGGGGGACGCCGATTCACGCCGAGACCGGCGAACCGGTGACGGTCGGCCCGATCGAATCGATGTCGAAGTCGAAGAAGAACGTCGTCGATCCGGCCACCATCATCGCCGCCTATGGCGCCGACACCGCGCGATGGTTCATGCTCTCCGACACCCCGCCCGAGCGCGACATGGAATGGAGCGAGGCCGGCGTCGAAGGCGCGCACCGCTTCGTTCAGCGCGTCTGGCGGCTGGTCGGCAGGGTGGCCGCCGCACCGGTCGCGAGTGAGGCAGGCGCTGCCGATACATCGCCCCGTGCGCTGGATCTCCGCCGCGCCGCGCATCGGGCGCTTCATGCAGTGAATGACCACTTCGCCGCGCTGCGGTTCAACGTTGCCGTTGCCAAGATGTACGAGTTGGTCAACGCCATTGCCGCCATCGAAGGGGTCGAACGGTCCGGCGATACCTCGCTTGCCGCCACAGAGCGCGAGGCCACCGAGTTCCTCGTTCACATGATGGCGCCGATCATGCCCCACCTCGCCGAGGCGTGCTGGGACGCCCTCGGCCACGAAGACCTTGTCGCGACCCGCGCCTGGCCGGAAGCCGACCCCGAGATGCTGGTCGAGGACACGATCCTCCTGCCGGTGCAGATCAACGGCAAGAAACGCAGTGAGCTGACGGTTGCCGCCGATGCCAGCCCGCCCGACGTCGAGACCGCCACACTGGCGCTCGATGAGGTGCAGCGGGCGCTCGAGGGCCGGACCCCCAAGAAGGTGATCGTGGTCCCCGGCCGAATCGTCAACGTCGTTATTTAGGCGGCGCACTAATGGTCCAGCTGCGCTCAGCCGAGGCTGACCGGTTCATTGAGAACCCCGACCCGGGTCGGCCCTGGGTCCTCCTCTACGGGCCGGATTCGGGGGCGGTGGCCGAACGTGCCGATGCGCTGGCGAAGGGCCTCGCCGGCGGCGACGCGCTGGCGCTTTCGCGGTTCGACGAGTCCGAACTCGCTTCGACGCCCGGTCGCCTCGCCGATGAGGTCGGGGGCGTCTCGCTGTTCTCGGACCGGCGCGTGATCCGCATCCGAGCTGGCGGCCCGAAATCTATAGCCGGCGAACTGAAGTCGTTGATGGCGGAGTCTGGCAGCGACGTCTTCGTGATTGTCGAGGCCGGTGACCTTCGCAAATCCTCGCCGCTCCGCAAGCTCTTCGAGGCGGGGCGGAACGCCGTCGCGATCGGCTGCTACCCCGACAATGAGGCGGCGCTCGGTCGACTGATCGACAGAGAGGTCGCCGACGCCGGGCTCGTGATCGAGGCGGACGCGCGAGCATTGCTCGTGGCGCAGCTTGGCGCCGACCGCGCCGCCAGCCGTGCCGAGATCGAAAAGCTCTGCCTTTATGCAAAGGAGGCCGGTGCCATCACCGCGCGCGACGTCGCGGAGCTCGTCGGCGACGGCGCCGCGTTCGCCATCGACGACCTCGTCAACGCCGTGGCTGCCGGCGAAGTCATTTCGGTCGAACGCAGCTATCGCCAACTGCTCCTTGCCGGGGTCCACAGCGCCGCAGTCGGCGCGGCAGTGGAGCGGCACTTCCTCCAGCTTCACCGCCTTCGGTCGACGATCGACGCCGGCGCTTCGCCGTCCGCGGCTTTGCAGGGGATGCGGCCGCCGCCTTTTCCCTCGCGCCGCGCAGCGCTTGAGCGACAGTTATCGCTGTGGCGCACGGAGAGACTGGGCGAGGCCCTCACCCGTCTAGAGGAAACGATGATTCAATCGCGCCTTCACCCCGCGATCGCCGAC
Organism: uncultured Bauldia sp.; assembly: GCA_964611195.1. GTDB lineage: Bacteria > Pseudomonadota > Alphaproteobacteria > Rhizobiales > Kaistiaceae > JADLGL01. The sequence goes on along the minus strand of CAZSXA010000026.1, from coordinate 4,408 downwards.
GCCATTATCGGTCGGACACTCCTGGCACTGGCGAGCGCGGTGGCGCGACGAAGCCGTCAGCCTGCCTGAAGCCGCCGGCAGATATCGTCGAGCTGATCGAGGTCGAGATACTTGATCCTGATTTCACCGGACCCCGAGGCGGGGCGATGATCGACGGTCACGCGAAGCCCGGTCGCGTCGGACAGCGCCTTTTCGAGCGCCACCGTGTCGGGATCCTTGCCCGGCGAGGCCTTGGTTTTCCGCTTGGCCTTGGGCTTCGCCGCCATCGCCTCGGCGTCGCGAACGGTCATCCCGCTCTCGACGATCCGGTGGGCCGCGGCCTCGGGATCGTCGGCGCCGACCAGCGAACGCGCATGGCCGGCTGAGAGCCGGCCTTCGCGGATGTAGTTCTTCACCGGCTCGGGCAGCTTCAGCAGGCGGAGCGTATTGGCGACATGCGACCGGCTCTTGCCGATCACCGTCGCGATCTCGGCTTGGCTATAGCCGAAAGCATCGATCAGCTCCTGGTAGCCTGCCCCTTCCTCGAGCGCGTTGAGATCGGCGCGCTGAACGTTTTCGACAATGGCAAGCTCCAGCGCCTCTTTGTCGGAGGCCTCATGGACAAGGACCGGCACGTCGTGCAACCCGGCGCGCTGCGCCGCGCGCCAGCGCCGCTCGCCGGCGATGATCTCGAAGCGATCGGCCCCGGCCGGCCGCACCAGAATGGGCTGAACGATGCCCTTCTCCTTGATCGAACCCGACAGCGCCTCGAGGTCGTCGCCGTCGAAGGCCTTCCGCGGATTGCGCGGATTGGGCGTCAGGAATTCGATCGGCACACGGCGACCGCCACGCGCGCGGTCGACGGCCTCTGCCTCGGTCGAGACATCGCCGATGAGCGCCGCCAGCCCGCGCCCCAGTGCCCGTCGACCACCTGTTTCGTCTGCCATCGTCGTCCTTCTGTTTCGTTGCGGAGCCGAATCGATCCCTACGCCGCCATCATTTGCCGCTCGCGCCTGATGATCTCCGATGCGAGGCGGAGATAGGCCTGACTGCCCGTCGACTTGAAATCGTAGAGCATTACCGGCTTGCCGTGCGACGGCGCTTCGGAGATGCGCACATTCCGCGGGATCACCGTCTCATAGACGGCGTCGCCCATATGCGCCCGGACGTCGGCCACTACCTGCCCGGAGAGGTTGTTGCGGCTGTCGAACATGGTGAGAACGATACCGTGGATCGTGAGTTCCGGATTGAGCGACCGCTGGACCTGCTCCACCGTGTTCAGCAGCTGGCTGAGGCCCTCGAGCGCGAAGAACTCGCACTGCAGCGGCACCAGGACCGAATCGACCGCGGCCATCGCATTGATTGTCAACAAGTTGAGCGAAGGCGGGCAATCGACCAGCACATAGGTGAAGTTTCGGTCCCGAATCGAAGCAAGCGATTCAATCGCCTTCCGCAAACGATAAGACCTGTCCGGATCGCCTGAAATGTGGAGCTCGACGCCGAGCAGATCGAGCGTGGACGGCGCAACGGAGAGCCGCGGCACGACCGTATCGACCATCACCTCCGCGAGCGAGGCCTCGCCGACCATGACTTCGTAGGTCGATCGGCTACGTTGGCTTCGATCGATTCCGAGGCCGGTGGATGCGTTGCCCTGCGGGTCGAGATCGACGATAAGCACCTCTTCCCCCGTCGCGGCCAGCGCCGTTCCGAGGTTGATCGCGGTGGTCGTTTTGCCGACGCCGCCTTTCTGATTGGCAAGCGCAATCACCCTGGGCGATTTGGGCAACGCCATGCCTGGCTCCTCATGTGGTGGGTCGCGCGCGCAATTCGACGATCAGACCCGGACCGATTCGACTCTCGTGTTTTACCAGATCGAAACGCTCCGGGTGAGCGACTTGGCGCCACTCGGCGTCGAAGTCCAAGCCTTTGTGCAGGTACGCCGGAACGCCGCGCTTCAGAAGAGGCGTCGTCCAGGCTACCAGTTTCGGCATTGGCGCCAACGCCCGCGCCGAAACGGCGTCGACGGGGCGATCCCAAGCCGGCAGTATCCGTTCGATTCGCCCGCAATGGACCGTCGCCGGCACGTCCAGCCGGCGTGCGGCCTCACGCAGGAAGGCTGCCTTCGTCGCGCTCGCTTCGACAAGATCGACGCCGGCGTCTGCTCGCTCCGCGAGGAGGGCCGCCACAACAAGACCCGGGAAGCCGGCGCCGCTCCCGAGATCGAGCCACCGGCACGCGGTCGGCGCGAGCCGCAGGAGTTCGGCCGAGTCGGCGACATGGCGTGTCCAGATTGCCGGCAACGCCGCCGGACCGACGAGATTGTGGACCGGGTTCCACGCTTTCAGAAGCTCCACGAAGCGCTCGAGACGATCGAGTGTTTCACGTGAAACATCCGCGACCCCGGCGTCCCGGAGGGCGCCGGCCGCCTCACTCGACAACGGCGATCCGAGCCCGGTGCGCGGTGGCCAGCAAGAGCGCAAGCCCGGCCGGGGTCATCCCTTCGATCCGCGCGGCCTGCCCGACCGAGCGCGGCCGAACAAGCTTCACCTTCTCGCGCACCTCGTTTGAAAGGCCGACAATCGCGTCGACGTCGATGTCGGGGAGCAGCGTCGCCTCCTCCCTGGCGAACGCCTCGGCCTCCCGCTCCTGACGGGCCACGAAGGGCGCGTAGCGCGCCTCGATCTCCAGCTGCCCCGACACGTCGGCCGGGATGGCAGAAAGCTCCGGCCAGATTCTCGCCAGCCGCACGATGTCGACATCCGGTAGACCGAGGAGGTCGACGCCCGAACGGCGAACGCCGTCGCGGTTGACGTTGAGACCCGCACCGCGCGCCTCGTCGGGCGACAGGCGGCGCGCCGATAGCGCTTCCCGTCCCTTGGAGAGAGCGGCCGTTTTGGCTCCGAATCGTTCGGCGCGCGGCGTACCGACAACGCCATGCCGAATGCCAATGGGCGTGAGGCGCTGGTCGGCGTTGTCTGATCGCAACGACAGGCGATACTCCGCCCGCGACGTGAACATTCGATAAGGCTCACTGACGCCGCGGGTGACGAGGTCGTCGACCATAACGCCGAGATAGGCCTCCGCGCGGGAGACCACCACGCCTTCACCGCCGCTCGCCTTGAGCGCGGCATTCAATCCGGCCAGGACCCCCTGCGCCGCCGCCTCTTCGTAACCGGTCGTCCCATTGATCTGGCCCGCAAGGAACAGACCCGAGAGACGTTTGCATTCGAGGGTCGCCTCGAGCTCCCGCGGGTCGACATGGTCATACTCGATTGCATAGCCGGGACGGATGATGCGCGCCCGCTCCAGTCCCGGTATTGTCGCGATGAGCCTGGCCTGGATGTCTTCCGGCAACGAGGTCGAGATGCCGTTGGGGTAGACGGTCGTGTCGTCGAAGCCCTCGGGCTCCAGGAAGATCTGGTGTCCATCCTTCTCCGCAAACCGCACGACCTTGTCCTCGATCGACGGGCAGTAGCGCGGCCCCGTCGAATCGATCCGCCCTCCATACAGTGGCGATCGGTCGAGGTTGGCCCGGATGATCTCGTGGGTACGTTTTGTCGTCCCCGTCACACCGCACTCTACCTGATCGACCGTGATCCTGTCGGTCATCGTCGAAAACGGCTCCGGCGGATCGTCGCCCGCTTGTCGAGCAACCACCGTCCAGTCGATCGTCGTCCCGTCGAGCCGCGGCGGCGTCCCCGTCTTCAGGCGGCCGAGGCGAAAACCCAGCCGCTCGAGTGTCCGTGCGAGGCCGATCGCCGGCGCCTCGCCCGACCGGCCCGCCGGAATCGAGCGATCGCCGATATGGATGAGGCCACGCAGGAACGTACCGGTGGTCAGTACGACCGACGCGCACGACAACGCTCTCCCGTCCCCCAGGACGACGCCGCTTACGCGCTCGCCCACGACCTCGAGATCCTCGACCGCCGCCTCGACGATCGTCAGGCCCCGGACGGCTCTGACTTCCTCCTGCATGCCCTCGGCATAGAGCTTCCGATCGATCTGTGCCCTCGGCCCCCGGACCGCCGGCCCCTTCCGCCGATTGAGAACGCGGAACTGGATACCCGCGCGATCGGCGACCCGCCCCATGAGCCCGTCGAGCGCATCCACCTCACGCACCAGATGACCCTTGCCGATCCCGCCGATCGCCGGGTTGCACGACATCGCGCCGATCGTGTCGAACCGATGCGTGACCAGCGCCGTCCGTGCGCCGGCCCGGGCAGCAGCAGCAGCAGCCTCCGTCCCGGCATGCCCGCCGCCGACCACCACGACATCGAAGGACCCGTCGCGTTTCACGTGAAACATCTCACTTCCCGATACAGAATTCGCCGAACACTACGTCCAGCACGCGCTCGCTGTCGATGCGCCCGGTGATCCGCCCAAGCGCCTCGGTCGCCAGGCGGAGCTCCTCGGCGACGACTTCCTCCGC
>CAZSXA010000025.1:2789-19965 GCA_964611195.1 uncultured Bauldia sp. | reverse complement strand
GCCGCGATCGTCGATGCGACAAGCTCGGCCTGACGGATCGGCTCGAGCGGAACGAACCAGATTCCGTCCGGAAAGGCCTCCGCCTTCTCGGCCGCCAGTTGCAGCGCCAGCCGCGTCTTGCCCGAGCCTCCTGGCCCGGTGAGCGTCAGCAAGCGGTCGCCATCGAGAAGCCGCCACACTTCTTCCAGTTCATGCTCGCGGCCGATGAACGAGGTCAGCTGCGCCGGCAGATTGTTCAGCGTCGCCGAAGCGGCGCGGATCGGCGGAAACGTTTCACGCAGCCCAACGATCGACAGCTGGCACAGATGCTCGGCGGTCAGGTCCTTCAGCCGGTGCAGACCGAGATCGACGAGGTCGGCGCCTTCCGGCAGATCCTCGACGACCAGCCCGTGGGTCGCCGATGATACGAGGACCTGTCCGCCATGTGCGGCGCTCGCGACCCGCGCCGCCCGGTGCACATCGGCGCCGACATAGCTGCCGTCGGCGTCGAGCAGCCCGAGCCCCGAATGGAGGCCGATCCGCACCGAGATCGCAGCGCCCTCCGGCCAGCGCTCCTCGGCGAGCCCGCGCTGAACCCCGATCGCGGCCTCGACTGCCTTCCGCGCGACGGTGAAGATGACGAAGAAGGAATCGCCTTCGGTCGAGATCTCGATCCCGTCATACGCGGCGATTGCCTGGCGGACGATGGCCCGGTGGCGCTCCAGAAGCGGTGTCCAGCGCTCAAGGCCCAGTTCCTGCACGAGCCGCGTCGACCCCTCGATGTCGGTGAACATGAAGGTGACGGTACCCGTCGGTCGTATCAAGGCATGCGCCAAATCGGGCGTCGGCGCCGACATCTCAGCATCCCGCTCGTCGGCTCTGGCAGCCGGTCACGCCCTATAACACAAACAACCGTCCTCACAGAGCCGTGATCCGGCGGGAGTGCCCGTGACGCGCGCCCTGCTCCCGGCAACACGCGCGCCCAGGATTTGCCGGCACCAGCCGCTAGATCGCCTGAAGTGCCTCAGCCGACGCCTTGCCGCGCCGCGTCACCAGCTTGTTGATGCCGGAGACATACGCCTTGGCCGAAGCGACCATCGTGTCGGGATCGGCGCCCCGCGCCATCACCATGCGGCCGTCTTCCTCAAGCCGGACCGAAACCTCGGCCTGGGCGTCGGTGCCCTCGGTCACGGCGTGGACCTGATAGAGCGACAGCCGGGCATTGTGCGGCAGGATCATCTTGATGGCGTTGAAGGTCGCATCGACCGGGCCGTTGCCGTTGGCCTCGCGCGTCTCGTGGCGCCCGTCAATATCGAGCGTCACGATCGCTTTCTGCGGTCCGCCGGTCCCGGCGATGACCGTGAGGGCGACGACCTTCACCTGCTCGGTTGAGCTCGCGACCTCGTCCTCGACCAGAGCGACGATGTCGTCGTCCCAGACTTGCTTCTTGCGGTCGGCCAGATCCTTGAAACGCTTGAACACCTCGTTCAGCGCGTTGTCGCCCAGCTCGAAGCCGAGTTCGACCAGCTTCTGGCGGAAGGCGTGGCGACCGGAATGCTTGCCCATCACCAGCGACGTCGACTTCACCCCGACATCCTCCGGCCGCATGATCTCGAACGTCTGCGCGTTCTTCAGCATGCCGTCCTGGTGAATGCCGGACTCGTGCGCGAACGCATTCTGACCGACGATCGCCTTGTTGTACTGGACCGGAAAGGCGCTGACCGCCGACACCAGCTTCGAGGCGCGCATCAGATGCGTCGAGTCGACACCGGTGTAGAACGGCATGGCGTCGCCGCGGGTGCGGATCGCCATCACGATTTCCTCGAGCGCCGCATTGCCCGCACGTTCGCCGAGGCCGTTGATCGTACACTCGACCTGCCGCGCGCCACCGATCACGCCGGCCAGCGAATTGGCCACCGCCATGCCGAGATCGTCGTGGCAGTGGACCGAGAAGATCGCCTTGTCGGAGTTCGGCACCCGTTCGATCAGCGAGCGCATCATCTCGGCGAATTCCTGCGGCGTCGTGTAGCCGACGGTATCGGGGATGTTGATCGTCGTTGCGCCGGCATTGATCGCCGCCTCGACAACGCGGGCCAGATAGTCCGGCTCAGTCCGCGTCGCATCCATCGGCGACCACTCGACATTGTCGGTGTAGTTGCGGGCGCGGGTCACCGACGAGACCACCCACTCATACACCTCGTCCTGCGACAGCTTGAGCTGAAACTCGCGATGCACCGGCGAGGTGCCGATGAAGGTGTGGATGCGCGGCTGCCGTGCCGGCTTGAGCGCCTCGGCGGCTCGGTCGATATCGGCGGCGCCGGCCCGCGCCAGGCCGCAGATGACTGCGTTCTTGGTGTGCTTGGCGATCTCCCGGACGGCCTCGAAATCGCCCTCCGAGGCGATCGGGAAGCCCGCCTCGATGATGTCGACGCCCATTTCGTCGAGGACGTGGGCGACCTGAAGCTTCTCCTCCAGATTCATCGAGGCGCCCGGCGACTGCTCGCCGTCGCGCAATGTCGTGTCGAAGATGAAGACGCGGTCCTTGCCGTCGTCCCGATTGGCCGGAATGGCGCCGGCTCCGTTGCTGTCGCTCATCGCTGGTGTTTCTCTCGCTCAGCTGGCCCGCGCGATTCGCTGCGGGCTCGGTTTGGGTTGGTTTCGAATGCCTTCCCCTGAGAACCCGCTCGCGAACGAACTGCCGGCGCTCAGGGGCAGCTAAGGAGGAGGAGAGCCGGAAGCAGGCGCGCGCGATCGGCCGCATCGAATGCGGCTCGGTCGGTTCCCTCAAAGGTGCGCGTTCCGGTCATCGTCACGTTCTCGTCGAACGGTTCTTGCTTCGCTGCCTAGCCCGCTCAGGTGAAATCGGGGTTAAGCGCTGTCGGAAGAGGTGTTTATCCGACTGCCAAAGGTCAAGGCAAGCCTGACACTGCCCTGCCGACGCTATTCGTCAGTGGAACGCGAAGATCGCAAAAAGGACGACAACGAGGCTCGAGACTCCCGCGGCCGGCCCAAGGAACTTCATCCGCGAGGCCGCTGCGGCATCGCCGGAGCGGATCGCCGCCTGGGTCTGGTAGATCACGTAGACCACTGCCGTGAGCGCCACGACCATCACCATCTTGAGCCAGAACCAGGTCGGATACGGCCCGACGCCCCAGCGGATGACCATGACGAGACCCGTCACCCAAAGGATGCCGAGGCCGACGGTCGACAGAACAGCGAGGCGCTGCGGCAGCGAGCGGATGACACCGGCGGTCTCCGGCGTATCGGCCGAGCCCGCCAGCCGCATCAGGAACATGTTGGTGAAGGAAACGCCGACCCCGAGCGCCAGCCCAATGAAGTGGAAGAAGAGCATGATGTCGTGCAGCGTGTCGTTGACAAACATCGACCGATCCTCCCTAACCCGCGCGAGCCCGTCCTCGTCACGCGGAGCCAAGCCCTTGCCATACACGAAGAATTGCCGCGAAACAGCGGTGTTCACGCGGTCGGCGCCGCTTCGTCCACCGCTCATGCGGCCCTGCTAGGCCATGGCGCACGTTCCAGTCGGCCTCATCGCGGCGGTCGCGGAGAACGGCGTCATCGGCGCCGCCGGCAGTATTCCCTGGCGGCTGTCGACCGACATGCGCCGCTTCAAGCAGCTGACGACCGGCAAGCCGCTGATCATGGGGCGGAAGACCGCGCAGAGCCTCGCCTCGCCGCTGTCCGATCGCACGAACATCGTCCTCTCGTCACGGGAGCTCGCCGAGGCCGGCTTCATCCGCGTGACGTCGGTGGACGAAGCGTTCGCCGTCGCTGAGGAGGACGCCACCGTAACTGGTGCCGACGAGATCATGATCATCGGCGGCGGCGAGATCTACGCCGCGACCCTGCCTCGCGCGAATAGGCTCTACATCACGCAAGTGGCCGCCTCGCCCGAGGGCGACACGCATTTCCCCGATGTCGACTGGAGCGAATGGCGGGAGGTCTCCCGCGAAGCTGTTCCCGCCGGCGAGCGCGACAGCCACGCCTCGACCTTCATCATATTCGAGCGAACGCGCGCGTCCGACGCTTGACGCAGAAGCCGCGCCATCCCAGTTGTGATCGGCTCGTTCCCGCGCGACGTAGGAACGGTGATGTGGAGAACATCGTGCCGATTTGCGGCGGCGGAATCATTTGCCTATAAGGCGGCAGATTCCTTGGCACGCTATGGCTTTGGCGGCGCGTCGGTGACTTTGCCGGCAGCGCCTTTTGGAAGGTGAACTCGAAAATGCCGACGGTGCATGAAATGAGCGGTGGCGGCGGCTGGCGCGGCGGCAATGGCGGCCCGTGGGGCCAGGGGCCCCGCAACACCGGCGGCGGCGGTGGCAGCGGTGGCGGCAACCAGCCGCCGGATCTGGAAGAACTGCTACGCCGCAGCCAGGATCGCCTTCGCCGGGTCCTCCCCCGCCGTGGCGGCGGTGGTGGCGGCATCAGCCCGATCGCGATCGTCGCTGTGGTCATTATCGTTCTCGGCTTCCTCGCCTACAACTTCTTCACCTTCCGTGTCGAAACCGACGAGGTCGGCGTGGTCCTCCGCTTCGGCGAGCCGAACCGCGTGGCCCAGCCGGGCCTCAATTTCCGCCTGCCGGCGCCGATCGAGACGGTGTTCACGCCGCAGGTGACACGAGAGAACCAGATCACCATCGGCGCCGTTTCCGCTGAATCGCTGATGATCACCTCGGACGAGAACATCCTCGACGTGACGTTCACCGTCGTTTGGGTGATCGACAATGCCGAGGACTATCTCTTCAACCTCGAGGAGCCGGACGAGACCGTCCGTGTCGTCGCCGAGGCGGCGATGCGCCAGGTCTTCGGCCAGGGCGAAATCGAGGAACTGCAGACCGTCGCCCGTGTCGAAAGTGCGGCCGAGGTTCAGGATATCATTCAGTCGACCCTCAATTCATATGGCGCAGGCATCGACGTGATCGAAGTGAACCTGTCCGCGGTCGATCCGCCCAACGAAGTTGTCGCGGCGTTCGAGGACGTCATCTCGGCGCAGCTCGACAATCAGCGCCTTCAGAACGAAGCGCTCGCCTACACCAACCGCGTCGAGCCCGAGGCCCGAGGTCAGGCCGCGCAGATCACCGAGGCGGCCGAGGCATATCGCCTCCAGGTCATCGCAGAGGCGACCGGTGAAGCCGACCGCTTCCTGCAGGTCTACGCCGCTTATGCCGCAGCGCCCGACGTCACCCGCGAACGTATCTACCTCGATACGTTGGCCGACATATTCGAGAACATGAACAAGGTCATTGTCGGTGACGGTGCCAGCGGCATCGTTCCCTATCTTCCGCTCAACGAGCTGGCGCCGCGGGGTGCCAACCAATGACCCGCGGACGCATCGTCGGCATCGGCGCCGGCATCCTGCTCGTCGTGCTCGTTATCCTCGGCTTTTCGAGCATCTACGTGGTCGATCCGACCCGCCAGGCGCTTGTCCTGAGGTTTGGCGATCCCGTGCGCACCAGCACCGAGCCCGGCCTCTACTTCAAGGTGCCGTTCATCGACAACGTCGTCTATCTCGAGCGGCGCCTGATCCGGTTCGAGCCGGCACAGCTCGTCCGCGACGAGGAGAACCAGATCGTCTCGCTCGACCGACGGCGCTTCTATATTTTGGCCTTCGGCGAATACCGCATCACCGACCCGCTCGAATACTACCAGTCGGTGCGAACGCAGGACCTCGCCAATGCCCGTCTTGTGGCGATTCTCGACCGGTCCGTCCGCGACGTTCTCGCCGACGCGAACTACCTGGAGATCATCGCCGCCCGCGAGGGCCTTCTGGAGGAGATCACCCAGCGCGTGTCGGCGCAGGCCGCCGTGCTTGGTGTCGAGGTGGTTGACGTAAAGATTCAGCGAATTCTCCTGCCGCAGGACAACATCGATTCCACCTACGCCCGAATGCAGACCGAGCGTCAGCAGGAAGCCGCGCTGATCCGCGCCGAGGGTGAAGAGGCGGCGCGCCGCATCCGCGCCGAAGCGGATCGCGAAGTGACCGTCACGCTCGCCAACGCGAACCGCGATGCGGAAATCCTCCGCGGTGCCGGCGATGCCGAGGCAAACCGGATCTACGCCAATGCCTACGGCCAGGATCCGGAGTTCTTCGAGTTCTTCCGCTCCATGCAGGCCTATGTGCAGGGTCTGCAGCCCGATTCGACGACGCTTCTGATCTCGCCCGATACCGACTTCTTCCGGTTCTTCAACGAGTTGGGCGTGATCGAAACACCTCCTGTGCCGATCGATCCGGAACTCCTGCCCGAGTTGCCGGAGCTCCCCGAGGCACCCGATGTCGCGCCCGGCGAGGTGCCTGACGTCGAGGGCGGCCTGATTGCACCGGACCCGGCAGACGACGCCGCGCCCGCCGATGACGCAGTGGCCCCGGCGGATGACGCCGCTCCGGCGGATGACGCCGGCGCGGAGGCCGACGAGCCGGCTGCCGCTGACGAAGAGGCCGCCCCCGCGGAGGAGGAGCCCGCTCCGGCGAGCCCCTAGTCCGGTTTGAGCACGTTCCTGCTCGGCATCGGCGTCGCTCTGGCGATCGAGGGCCTGCTCTACGCCGCTTTCCCCGCGGCAATGAAGCGGATGATGAGCCAGGTCATCGGCGCGCCGGAGGGTGCGCTTCGCACCGTGGGTCTTGTCGCCGCGGCGCTTGGTGTTCTCGTCGTCTGGCTCTCAGGCGCCGCCTAGGGAGCACTACCCTGCGCCAGCGCGATCCGTGCAACCGGCGAGGCCAACCAGTCATCGCGCTCGCGGGAATAGACGACGTGGCGTCGCATCGGATGATCCTCGGGCAGATCGGGATGATCGAAATCGCGGGCGGCATCCCGTACCAGCCCGACCTTCTCCATCACCCGCCGCGACGCCGTGTTCGGCGGCGTCGTGAAGGCGAGGACGCGTGGTGCTTCCAGCAACGTGAAGGCGGCGCAGACGACGGCACGGGCACCCTCGGTGGCATAGCCCCGGTTCCAGACATGGGCGGCGAGCCGCCAACCTACCTCGATCACCGGCGCCACGGGGAGGTTTGCCGGCGCGTGGCGCATGCCGATGGTCCCGACGAACTGCCCGCTCGCCTGTTCCTCCGCCGCATAGAAAGTGATCCCGCTCTCGGCGAAATAGCGCTCAAACCGATCGACGGCCGCATTCGAATCCGCTTCGTCCAGCATTTCCGGGAAGTATCGCATGACTTCCGGATCAGCGTTCATCGCGGCAAACGGGGCGCGATCCTCCCGGCGCCAGGCCCTGAGGATCAGCCGTTCCGTGACGATCGGCAGCATCATCGGCTGAACTCCTCCTTGCGATAGCCTTGAAGGTAAAGCAGCGCCGTGAGGTCCCCGTGATCGATCCGGGCGTCGGCCTTCGCGCGCAGCGCCGGCTTGGCGTGATAGGCAACGCCAAGCCCGGCGGCTTCCACGATCGCGAGATCGTTCGCCCCGTCGCCGACGGCAAGCGCTGCGGCAAGCGGCAGTCCGTGGCGCGTGGCGAGATCGCGAAGCGCCTCGAGCTTCGCTTCCTTGCCGCGGATCGGCTCGGCGACACCGACAACGCGGCTGTCCTCGACGATCAATTCGTTGGCGCGATGCTCGTCGAAACCGACGTCCGCCGCAATCGCCGCGGTAAATGCAGTGAACCCGCCCGAGACAAGCGCTGCCCGAGCGCCATTTGCCCGCATCGTCCGGACGAGGGTCTTGGCGCCTGACGTGAGCTGGATGCGCTCGGCGAGGGTCTCGTCGACCACCGCAATCTCGAGCCCGCGCAGCAGCGCCACCCGCTCGCGAAGAGCATCCTCGAACGGCAATTCGCCGAGCATCGCCCGCTCGGTGATCGCCGCGACCCCGTCGCGAAGCCCGACATGGTCGGCGAGTTCGTCGATGCACTCCTGGCCGATGATGGTGGAATCCATGTCCGCGACGAGCAACTGCTTTCGCCGACCCTCGTCCGGCACGACAGCAACATCGACCCGCATCTCGCCGAGTGACTGGCGCGCGCGCGCCTCGATCGCATCGCCGGAGCCCGCCTCCTCCGGAACGGCGAACTCCGCAGCCTCGCCGTCTGCCAGCCAGGTCGCCTCCCCTGCGGACGGCAGCGCCGCGCGGACATGATCGACGGTCGCGGAATCGAGGACCGGCGACGCCGGGTCAGTTATCAGACAGACAATCGGCACGGGAGGTGCAAGGGTCGCTGGCGGTTGAGGAGGACGGGTCCGGTCGCCTATAGCCTTATGGCTTGTCCGCGTCTAACTGCGCCGGCCCGGAAGCGGCAAAAAGAGGTCCATGATCGAACCTGTTGTGATCGCCGGCGCGACGGCGAGCGGCAAGTCGCGCCTTGCCTTCGAGCTGGCGCAGCGGATCGGCGGCACTGTGGTCAATGCCGATGCGATGCAGGTCTATGCCGAGCTGCGCATCCTCACTGCACGGCCGCCAGACGCCGACACCGAGCGCGTTCCGCACCGCCTCTATGGGCACGTTTCCGCCGCCGAACGCTATTCGGTCGGCCTTTGGCTGCGCGATGTGGCAGCGGCGATCGCCGAGGCCGACCGCGAGCGGCGGACGCCGATCATCGTCGGCGGCACCGGCCTTTATCTCAACGCCCTGACCCAGGGCCTTGCCGCCGTGCCCGAGGTACCGGCGACGATCCGCACCGCCTGGCGCGAACGCGCCGCAACGCACACCACAGAGGAACTCCACGGCCTTCTCGCCGAACGCTCGCCCGACGAGGCAAAGCGGATCGGCCCCACCGACCGGAGCCGCATTCTCCGAGCCCTCGAGGTACTCGACGCCACCGGCCGCACCCTGCCCGAATGGCAGCGGGAGGCGGCGGACGCGGCGCTGGTGAACCCGAAACGAGCCACGCGCATGGTCGTTCAGGTGCCTCGCACCGAGCTCTATGACCGCATCAACGCCCGCTTTCTCGGCATGATGGCAGCCGGCGCGCTGGAGGAGGCAAAGCGCATCGCCGCTCTGGGACTCGATCCGGAACTGCCGGCGATGAAGTCGATCGGCCTTTCGGCGCTCCTTGCCCATCTTCGCGGCGAGCTCGATCTCGACGCCGCGATCGTCCGCGCCCAGACCGAGACCCGGAACTACGCCAAGCGCCAGATGACCTGGTTCCGCAATCAGATGGCGGAATGGCCGGCGCTCACCCCGTCGGAGGCGGAGGCGGTTCTGGCCGATCGCGCCGCGTAGAAGCCATTCCACAACAAGGGCGAGCGAAAGCCGCCGCGCCTGATGGCAAAGCGCTAGCCGGGCGATTATCGTCGGGCCGTATTGGGTTGGAGGCTGGTGTGGCGCTGCTCGATTTCCTGAGGCCGAGATGGCTGCACTCGGACCGCGCGGTGCGGCTGAGCGCCGTGACCGACATCGACGACCCCGCGATCCTCGCCCGGATCGCCCGCGAAGATCCGGACCTGACCGTCCGCTCCGCCGCCATCGCGAAGATCGAGGACTCCGAGATCCTGGCCCGCATCGCCCTGACCGGCCCGATCTCACCTGTTCATGAGGCAGCGCTGGCGCAACTCTCCGATCAGGCGGTGATCGCACGAATCGCAGGCGCCGCAATGGACCCGAAGGTCCGAGCGGCAGCTGTCGCGCACCTTGAGGATCAGGACGAACTGAAACGGATCGCCACCGGATCCGCAGAGATCGGAACGCGCATCACCGCCGCCGCACGCCTGACCGATCAGGCGACGCTGGCCGAACTCGCCCGCAAGGACCCGGACGTCGACGTCCGGGCCGCGGCCGTCGCCGCGCTGACCGACCCCGCGGCGCTTTCTGCGGTCGCGACTTCCGACGACGATGCGACGGTCCGCCTGGCCGCCGCAATATCGGCGACCGACGACGAGCTTTTCTTCCGCGTCGCCACCGAGGACGCCGACCTCGCCACCCGGGAAGCGGCTGCGCGACGGGTCGAGAACCAGGAAGTGCTTTGCCGCATCGCTCTCGCCAAGATCGCCTACGGCACCGACATGTTCGGCGATCAGTTCGCCCTTCGCGCCGGGCAGGACGCTGCGCTCGCGAGTCTCACCGATGAAGCGCTACTAGCGAGGGTCGCGCGTGAGGTGGAGGATCAAACGCTCGCCCGCGCTGCCGTTGGCCGCCTTCTCGACCCGGCGCTGATCCGTTCGGTCCTCGCCAGCGATCATTGGTTCGCGCGTGAAGCGGCGATCACACGGATCAACGATCCGCTCGTCATCCTTGACGCGATCGCCTCCGAATCCGACCTCGACGTTCTCGCCGCAGCCGTCGCGCGGCTCGGGGAACCGCAATTCGATCCTCTCCCCGACACCCCCGAGATCGCGGCCGCGGTGGCGGCAGCGCGGGATGCGCTGCATGTCATGTCCGACGCCGAAACGGCCGAGGCCGGTTCGGAGCGCCGCATCACGGGCACGCTGCCCAGCGCCGCCAAGGTCGCCGCCCATTTCGACAAGGTCGTCGGCACGCGCGAGGGCACCACGGACTCGTGACGGCAGGACGCGCAGGGATTTGCTTGACCGGCCACGGAGGCGCGCCTATCTTCCGGGCAATTCGCACAGAAGGGGCAAGGCCCGTGCACGCAATTCTCGTAGTAGTGGAGCGCACCATCCCGATGGCATGATTGCCGTCGCAAGTGATGGTGCGCGTTTTCGAAGGGCCTTTCGGGCCCTTTTTTGTTGCGGTAACAGCGGGTTGGGAACGGCTGGAGAGAGACGATGGAACGACAGATGACCGGCGCGGAAATGGTCCTGCAAGCCTTCAGGGACCACGGCGTCACCGATGTTTTCGGATATCCGGGCGGCGCGGTGCTGCCGATCTATGACGTTCTCTTCCAGCAGAGCGACGTCCGTCATCTGCTTGTCCGCCACGAACAGGGCGCCGGTCATGCGGCCGAAGGCTATGCCCGCTCGACCGGCAAGCCCGGCGTCGCACTCGTCACCTCCGGCCCTGGCGCCACCAACATGGTGACGCCGCTGACCGACGCGCTGATGGATTCGATCCCGGTCGTCTGCATCACCGGTCAGGTCGCGACCCACCTCATCGGCTCCGACGCCTTCCAGGAATGCGACACGGTCGGCATCACCCGGCCCTGCACCAAGCACAATTGGCTGGTGAAGAGCGTCGACGATCTGGCGCAGGTGCTGCACGAGGCCTTTTATGTCGCCACCCATGGCCGTCCCGGCCCGGTCGTCGTCGATATCCCGAAGGACGTCCAGTTCGCCACCGGCACCTACACCCCGCCGGACCATATCGAGCACAAGACGTACCGGCCGAAGGTCAGGGGCGACATCGAGGCGATCCGCCAGGCCGTGGCGCTGATCGCCTCGGCGCGCCGGCCGATCTTCTATGCCGGCGGCGGCGTCATCAATTCCGGGCCGGAGGCATCGCGCCTGCTGCGCGAATTCGTCCGCACCACCGGCTACCCGATCACAACCACACTGATGGGCCTCGGCGCCTATCCGGCGTCCGATCCACAATGGCTCGGCATGCTCGGCATGCACGGCACCTATGAGGCCAACAACGCCATGCATGATTGCGACGTGATGATCGCAATCGGCTCGCGCTTCGACGACCGTATCACCGGCCGCCTCGATGCCTTCTCGCCGGGCTCTAAGAAGATCCACGTCGATATCGATCCGTCCTCGATCAACAAGAACGTCCGCGTCGACATCCCGATCCTCGGCGACGTCGCCAATGTCCTGGAGGATATGCTGGCCGTCTGGCACGAGACCGGCGCCAAGGTCGATCAGGCAGCGCTGAAGAGCTGGTGGGCGCAGATCGACCGCTGGCGGAGCCGCAACAGCCTCGCCTATGCCGAGAACTCCGACATCATCATGCCGCAATACGCCATCGAGCGGCTGTTCGCGGCAACCCGCGGCAAGGACACCTACGTCACGACCGAGGTCGGCCAGCATCAGATGTGGGCGGCGCAGTATTTCCACTTCGAAGACCCCAATCATTGGGTGACGTCGGGCGGGCTCGGTACGATGGGCTTCGGCCTGCCGGCGGCGATCGGCGTCCAGGCGGCGCATCCCGATGCGCTCGTCATCGACATCGCCGGCGACGCCTCGGTGCTGATGACGATGCAGGAGATGTCCTCGGCAATTCAGCACGAGCTGCCGGTCAAGATCTTCATCCTCAACAACCAGTATATGGGGATGGTGCGGCAGTGGCAGCAGCTGCTCCACGGCAACCGCATCTCGCACAGCTATATGGAATCGCTGCCCGATTTCGTGAAGCTCGGGGAGGCCTATGGCTGCGTCGGCATCCGGGTCGACAAGCCGGATGAGCTCGATGACGCCATCGCCGAGATGATCGCGGTCGACAAACCGGTGCTGTTCGATTGCCGCGTCGCCGCGCTCACCAACTGCTTCCCGATGATCCCGTCGGGCAAGGCGCATAACGAGATGCTGCTTCCGGAGGAGGCGAGCGACGAGATGATCGCGACCGCCATCGACGAAACCGGCCGCCAGCTCGTCTGACCGCAGCGCACCAACCGCCGGGAGTCGGCAACACGAGAACGAAGGCATGAGCTTCATGAACCAGCCGGCTTCGCCCTATTTCATCGAAACGCCGGAGACCGAGGAAGAAACCCACACGCTGTCGGTAGTCGTCGACAACGAGCCCGGCGTTCTTGCCCGGGTCATCGGGCTATTCTCCGGCCGCGGCTACAACATCGAAAGCCTGACGGTTTCCGAGACCGAGCACGCCCGCCACGTCTCGCGGATCACCATCGTCACCACGGGGCTGCCCTCCGTGATCGTGCAAATCAAGCACCAGCTGGAGCGAATGGTCCCAGTCCACTCGGTACGCGACCTCACGTCCGAAGGAAAACCGATCGAGCGTGAGCTGGCGCTGGTAAAGGTCGTCGGCACCGGTGAGAAACGCGTCGAGGCGCTCCGTCTCGCCGATGCCTTCCGCGCCCAGGTCATCGACGCCAATGTCGACCACTTCGTCTTCGAGATCACCGGCCGGACGTCGAAGATCGAGCAATTCATCGCCATCATGGGGCCGCTCGGTCTCGCCGAGATCTGCCGCACGGGCATCGCGGCCTTGAGCCGCGGCAAGGGCATCGCCACCGACGAGACCGGCCCGACCGTCGAGACGGCGGACGACTAGCCGCAGGGCGCAGAGTTTGACCGCGCCGCCGCAGAGGACTAAGCGGATTCCCAAACTGATCCGAGCCGCTTGGCACAGCCTCGCCGATGACGCCGCCGATTGCCGTTCCTGACGAAATCCTCACTCGCCGCCTGCGCCTCCGCCGCCATCAGGAGGACGACATCGATGCGTTCGAAGGGTTCATGACCGATCCCGAGGCAACGCGCTACATGCCGTTCGAGGATGAGCAGAAAACCTCGGACGGCGCCCGCGCCATGCTGCGCGAGGTGGCCGAGCTCTATGATTCCGACGCGCCGGTCTTTTCGATGACGATCACCCTACCCGGCGTCGATCGCTATCTCGGCTCATGCGGTCTTTCCCCGACCAAGGAGGCTGGCGTCGTCGAGATCTATTTCACGCTCGTCCCGGCGGCGCAGGGCCATGGCTACGCTACCGAGGCCGTCGAGGGGCTGATCGAGCATTGCCGGGCCAACGGCACGCATCGCCTCGTCGCCCGTGTCTTCGAGGGCAACCGCGCCTCGGTCGGCGTGCTGCAACGCTCCGGCTTTACCCTCGCCGAGGCGATCGACGGCGGCGTACTCGGACCGGCCGCCCTCTACACGCTCGACCTCTAGCCCCCGGAGACTCTGTGGCGGCGGCCTAGCGGATGCGCACGCCGTCGAGCGTGCGCGCATTGCCGCCGGTCGTGTGCCCGGCGAAGCTGAACTGATCCGGATTCAGCGTGAAGACGAACGTGCCTTCGAGGCCGTAGTCCGGAAACGCGTAATTGCCGCCAAGCTCACCCGGCCTCGCGGCCGTCACATGCATCTCGCCATCGCGGCGGTCGAGGAAATCGTCCGGCTCGCTGACGATGCGGATGCCGCCACCATGCTGCGTGACCGTGAGATCGCCCCAGCCGGTCGACCACACGCCTTCCCAGACAACGAGCGCCGGATCGTAGAGCTCGTCGCCGGCGAGGTACTCGCAAAGGTCGGAAAGAACCGGGACATCGGAGCAGATGCCGCGCATCATGTCGCGGATCGTGTCCTCGTTCCATGGTCCGCGCGCGAGGCTGTTGAGCGTGTCGGTAATGCGCTGGAGTTCGGCCGTGTCGACCTCGCCGGTCTCGATCGCCCGCGTCACGAGATCGAGCCCGTCGGCGGCGGTGCTGTACATGCGTGTGTCCCATACCAGGAGATCGCGGAGCGCGACGCCGCCTGGGCCCGCGGTCGCCGGGTTGGGGAAGAGGTCGAGATAGCCTTCGACAAACTCGTCCGCCGCCTCCGCATCCCCCGCCGCAACGTCGTCCAGCGTCTCGGCGAGCTCGGCGACCTGGTCGATCGTATCGAGGACACCGCCGATCGGGCCTGACAACTCCTCCGGCAACTGCTCCAGTACAAGCTCGCGGAAGCTCGGCGCACCGATCTCCTCGGCCAGCGCGTCATAGGCCTCGATCGCCTCGGACAGGCGGGCAGCGGCGCCGGGCGTCAGCGATTCGGCGCCGCCATCGCCGGCGCCGATCTCCACGATGACCTCGGCGATCGCGGCCGCATTCGCTTCAAGATCGGTTTCGGCGCCCCGTTTGCTGAGGTCGGCGAGCACATCGCCAAGCCGCTCAGCGGCGGCCTCGCCATCGACCTGCGCGCCGGCCAGCGCGAGAACCATTTGAGCGCCCGGATCGGCAGCGGCAGCCAGCACATCGCTGACGGGCTCAAAAGCGTTCGCCGCCCCGTTCGCCTCGGCAAACCCCGCAACGGCCGGTCCGAGGCTTTCGATCAACTCAGGTGAGAACTCGATATCCTGTGCAGCGACGCCCGTCGTCAGACCGATCAGCACGCCGCCCGAAACAAGCATTCGGCCGTTCATCGCGTCACCTCCCATGGTCGTCAACGTGCCGAGGCCGAGGACCATTATAGCACGGGCGATTGGCGCCCCCACATCGGGCGGACGCGCCGCCGCCAATCGCCGGACAGGATCTCCTCCCCCGGATCGCGCCCATTGTAGAAATAGACCCACGCCTCAACCCGCGGCGTGATCAGCGTCGCGCGCTTCCGGACGAACAGACTCTCTTCCGGCCTCGCGGCATCGAAGCCTTCGAACGCGTCGATTGTGGCGAGCACTGCCGGCGGCGGCGGTGCGAACAGCTCTGCGACAACAATCCCCCACCCCGAGGCGAGACCTGGATAAGGACCGAGATCGACAAGCCGGCCGGCGATCTTGCAGGGCTGCACGAATCGCAATCTGGTAGCGAGCTGGAGCCGGCGATGGTTTGCCTCCCCGCGGCGCAGCGTGCCGTAGAGCGCGATTGGCAATTGTCGCCGCACCAAAACCGACCCCCTATGGAGTTGACAACTAACTTAGTGCTCGCTAAGCAAGCGACATGAGCCCGGCAACCGCCACCAAACCGCGTCAACGCCTGTCCGCCGAGGAGCGGCGCGAACTCGTCATTGCCGCCGCGATCGGCGAGTTCGCCAAGCACGGCTACGAAGGGACGGCCACCGACGCGATTGCGAAGGCGGCCGGCGTTTCCCAGCCCTATCTGTTCCAGCTCTTCGGCGGCAAGAAGGACCTCTTCATCGCCACCATGAGGGAGGCCTTCGCCCGCACCTGGCGCGCCTTCGACAAGGCTGCCGCCGATGTCCGCGCGACCGACCCGTCGACCCACGGCATCCTCTACGCCATGGCGATGGCCTATTGCGACCTCCTCCGTGACCGTGAACTGCTTCTGATTCAGCTGCACGCTTATGCTGCCTGCTCCGACGACGAGATCCGTGCGGCAGTGCGGCGCGAATACTCCGACTTGTTCTGGCGTGTCGCCGCGATTTCCGGCGCCGACCATGAGAAGCTCGACGAGTGGTTCTCCCACGGCATGCTGATGAACACCATCGCCGCCATCGCTCCCGACCTGACGGACGACGGCGAGAACCTGACCCTTCGCAAGCTCGGCCCGATCGAGGGCAAGCCTCCCAAACCTCCGCGTCACTGATGAGAAGACGCCGAATGATGGCGACCCGACGCATCAAACTTGTCTCGATAACTTAGCGACTGCTCACTAGAAAGGACAACCTTATGAGCACGCAAGCTCCCAGAAAGCATGTCGGCTGGACCTTCGTCATCACGTCCACCGCCCTCTTCATGGCGATGCTCGACAACCTCGTCGTCGTCACCGCCCTCCCCGTCATCCGTGCCGATCTCAACGCCAGCCTCTCGCAGCTGGAGTGGATCGTGAACGCCTACACCCTCACCTTCGCCGTCCTGCTCCTCACCGGCGCTGCGCTCGGCGACCGCTTCGGCCGGCGGCGAATGTTCATCGTCGGCCTTGGCGTCTTCACGGTCGGCTCCGCTCTGGCAGCGATGTCGACGACGATCGAGATGCTCATCATTGCCCGCGCTTTGCAGGGTATGGGCGGTGCCCTCGTCGTTCCGCTGACGCTGACGATCCTCTCCGCCGCCGTTCCGCCGGAACGCCGCGCACTCGCGCTCGGCGCCTGGGGCGGCATCGGCGGCCTTGCCGTCGCCGTCGGACCGCTCGTCGGTGGCGCCATCGCCGAGGGCCTCGCCTGGCAGTGGATCTTCTGGCTCAACGTCCCGATCGGCATCGTTGCCGTGGTCGCCTCGCGGCGCTGGCTGAACGAGACCTTCGGGCCCGACAAGCGCCTCGATCTCGGTGGCCTGGTGCTGGCCTCGGCCGGCTTCACCGGCATCGTCTACGGCCTCGTCCACGCCAACGAAGCCGGCTGGGGCGATGCATCCGTCATTGCCCCCCTCGTTGCCGGAACAGTTCTGCTCGCGGCGTTCGTGTGGTGGGAGGCGCGCTCGCCGGCACCGATGCTACCGCTTCAGTTCTTCCGCGACCGCACCTTCGCCGTCGCGAATGGCGCCTCGTTCCTGCTCTTTTTCGGGATGTTCGGCGCCGTGTTCCTGCTCGCCCAGTTCTTCCAGGTGGCGCAGGGCTTCGGGCCGTTCGAGTCTGGCCTCCGCACCCTCGCCTGGACCGCGATGCCGGTCTTCATCGCGCCGATCGCCGGTGCGCTGTCGGGGCGCTATGGCGGCCGGCCGTTCCTGGTCGGCGGCCTCGGGCTGATGGCGGTTGGCCTCGGCTGGTTCGCGGCTGTCGGCGAAGC
>CAZSXA010000025.1:0-2689 GCA_964611195.1 uncultured Bauldia sp. | reverse complement strand
GCCTATGTCGACGGGCTGATCCCGGCGGTCTGGGTCGGCGCGATCCTCGTCGGCGCCGGGGCGATCCTGTCGCTTGCGCTGCCACGGAAGCGGAGCACCGAGGCCAAAATCGGTGGCCGCGACCTGCCGGCGATGCCGGCGGCCTGATGCGCGCATCAAGGACACGGGGCCCCTCGGCCCCGTGTCGACCACCAGGCTAGTCGCGCGTCATGTTGATGACCGCGAACGCGCCGTCCAGCTTGATATCGTACTGACCGCCCTCGCACTGGGCATCGTCGATCTCGAACAGCATCTCCGATTCTTTCTCGACCGGGCTTTCGCCCAACTCGCAGCCGAAGACCGCGATGGCTTCGTTCACCTGACCAAGTTCATCCTCGGTCGCTTCCATTTCGATCGTTTCGTCATCGACCGGACCGTCATAGGTGATCGATACGATCGTGAAGTCGCCGTCGAGCTTGATGTCATATTGATTGTCGCCGCAGGCGGCGTCATCGATCTCGAAGAGGCTGTCACTCTCCTTCTCGACCGCGCTGGGACCGAGCTCGCAGCCGATGCCACCGATGGCTTCGACAACGGAGGCGATCTCGTCCTCAGTCGCCTCTTCCTCGATTTCCTGCGCCGCTGCAGGCAAGGTCAGGGCCGCCACCGCCGTGGCAGAAGCCATCAGTCTCAGAATTCGTCCCTTCATGTGGATCGTCCTCCGTCTTGGCCCCGACGAGTGCAACGCGAGGAAATGAGGTTCCGTTCCCGCGGTCTTATGTTCTTCTTATGTTTCCATTGCTGAACCGATCTGTTAAACAGCTCTATCGAGTTCAGGCAGGGGCGTTCGAAATGGCGAAATTCAAGGGATTCTCAAGCGAGGGGCTAGCCTTCTTCAAGGCCCTCGGCTTCCATCAGGACCGCGAATGGTTCCACGAGAACAAGTCGCTCTATGAGAGCGCAGTCCGCGAGCCGATGATCGAGCTGCTCGCCTCCCTTTCCGAGCGCTTCGAGAAGGAAGGCATCCCGCTCCGCGGCGACAAGAAGTCGATGTTTCGTATCAATCGCGACATCCGCTTCTCCAAGGACAAGCGCCCCTACCAGACCCACACCGGCGCGGTGATGACGCCATCGGGCGCCAAAAACGACCCCGGCCTCGTCTATATTCACATCACCGCCGACGACATCGAATCGATGGCCGGCATCACCGGCTCGTTCGTCGCCGCCGGCTTTCATATGCCGGACCCGGCGGTCCTCGCTGCGATGCGCAACGAAATCCGGAGGGACCCCGCCGATTGGCTTGAGACCGAAAAGAGCCTGAAGAAGGCGAAGCTCGAGCTGGAAACCGGCAGCCAGCTCACTCGCGTCCCCCGCGGCTTCGAGGACATGAAGGGGGCCGATGTCGAGCCGGCGATCCGGCTTAAGAGCTTCATCGTCGAAGAACTCGTGCCGGAGGCGACCGTCACCAGCGCCCGGCTCGAGGACACGATCGTCAAATTCGCCAAGCGGTCGATGCCGTTGCTCGAGTTCGGCTGGAAGGCGCTGGGCTCCGCTCCCCGCTAGCCCTGCATCAGGAAGTCGAAGACATTGCCGAGCGCGGACGACTTGCCGCGGTAGAACTCGGTGAAGCTGCACCGCTGGCAGATGACGGCGGTGTAGCGCTTGTTCTGGACGTCGAAGAACCGCGAGACCCGGCCCGAGGAGCGGATCTCGTCGACCTCGTATTCGTCATTGCCGCAGCGCATGCAGGCCCAGTTCTGGTGTCGCATCTGAATGTCTCCTGAGGGGACGAGGTTGGGCGGGCGGCACCACGCGGATCGGGCGCGGCCGCAAACCGCACTCTAGCCGAGCGCGCGGCACTTGTTGCCTCCCTGCCCCGCCGCCGATAGAAACGCGCGACTTTGCTCATGCGCCGCCGGGGCGGTTGGCGCAGTTCCGCCATTTCCAGACGAAGGACGAAGCCGATGCGCGTCTATTACGATCGCGATGCCGACCTCAATCTCATCAAGTCGAAGAAGGTCGCCATCGTCGGCTATGGCAGCCAGGGCCACGCCCACGCGCTGAACCTCAAGGATTCCGGGGTGCCCGAGGTTGCGATCGGCCTCCGCAAGGGCTCGGCCTCGGCCAGGAAGGCGGAGGCGTCGGGCTTCAAGGTGATGACCCCGGCCGAAGCCGCCGGATGGGCGGACCTCCTGATGATCCTCGTCCCCGACGAGTTGCAGGGCGACATGTACAAGGCCGAGATCGCGCCGAACATCCGCGACGGCGCGGCGATCGCCTTCGCCCATGGGCTCAACATCCACTTCAACCTGATCGAGCCGAAGGACACGGTCGACGTTATCATGATCGCGCCGAAGGGCCCGGGGCATACGGTCCGCGGCGAGTATCAGAAAGGCGGCGGCGTCCCGTGCCTGATGGCGATTCAGCAGGACGCCTCCGGCAACGCCCACGATCTCTGCCTCTCCTACGCATCCGCCATCGGCGGCGGG
The DNA here is from genome assembly GCA_964611195.1 of uncultured Bauldia sp. Taxonomy (GTDB): domain Bacteria; phylum Pseudomonadota; class Alphaproteobacteria; order Rhizobiales; family Kaistiaceae; genus JADLGL01. The sequence goes on along the minus strand of CAZSXA010000025.1, from coordinate 221 downwards.
CGCTCGGGCATCATCGAAACGACCTTCCGCGAGGAGTGCGAGACCGATCTCTTCGGCGAGCAGGCGGTGCTTTGCGGCGGCCTGGTCGAATTGATCCGCGCCGGCTTCGAGACGCTGGTCGACGCCGGATACGCGCCGGAGATGGCCTACTTCGAATGCCTTCACGAGGTGAAGCTGATCGTCGACCTCATCTACGAAGGCGGCATCGCCAACATGAACTA
>CAZSXA010000024.1:3578-20507 GCA_964611195.1 uncultured Bauldia sp. | reverse complement strand
CGTCGTGCCGATGCTGCCGGACCGGCTGTCTGGCGATCTCTGCTCGCTGATGCCAGGCAAGAACCGCCCTGCCCTTGCCGTCCGCATGGTGTTCGGCGCCGATGGCCGCAAGCGTTCGCACTCGTTCCACCGCGTGCTGATGCGCTCGGCGGCAAACCTCTCCTACACCGAGACGCAGGAGGCGATCGACCGCGGCGAGGACCCCATCGGCGACGATATCGGCACGCCGGTGCTGAAGCCGCTTTGGTCGGCGTACCAGACCGTCGCGAGGGGCCGGGCAGCGCGGGAGCCGCTCGAACTGACGATCCCCGAACGCAAGGTGATCATCGGCAAGGGCGGCAAGATCGAACGGATCGACACCCGCGAAACGCTGGAGGCGCATCGGCTGATCGAGGAGTTCATGATCCAGGCCAACGTCGCCGCCGCCGAGACGTTGGAGGAGAAGGATTCGCCGCTCGTCTACCGCATCCACGACGCGCCCTCGCTCGCCAAGCTTGAGTCGCTCCGCGAGTTTCTCGAGTCCATCGACATCTCGTTTCCGAAGTCGGGCAACCTCCGGCCGAGCCACTTCAACCGCATCCTGACGCAGCTCAAGGAGACAGAACATGGCCGCCTCATCCACGAGGTCGTCCTCCGCACCCAGAGCCAGGCAGAATACAATCCCGCCAATATCGGCCATTTCGGCCTCAACCTCATGCGATATGCGCACTTCACGTCGCCGATCCGGCGCTACGCCGATCTCATCGTCCATCGCGGCCTCGTCGGCGCGCTGAAGCTCGGGCCCGGCGGCCTTCCCGACGGCATCGAGAAGGAACTGCCGGAGATAGCGGCGGAGATCTCGGCGGCCGAGCGGCGGGCGATGGCGGCCGAGCGCGACACGATCGACCGGCTCGTCGCCCATTGGCTTGCCGACCGCATCGGCGCCGCCTTCTCCGGCCGCATCGCCGGCGTCACGCGCGCGGGGCTATTCGTGAAGCTCGACGAGACCGGCGCCGACGGCTTCGTGCCGATCTCCACCATCGGCAACGAGTACTTCATGCACGACGAAGCCCATCACGCCCTCATCGGCCGCGACACCGGCACGATGCATCGGCTCGGCGATGTTGTGGAGGTTCGGCTCGTCGAGGTCGCGCCCGTCGCCGGGGCGCTTCGTTTCGAGCTGCTGTCGGAAGGCCGCCCCGCCCCGCGGCGGCGTGCCGGGCGACCCACTCGGCGCGGCAAGTCGGTGGCCCGTCAGACGGCGGCAAAGAAGAAGGCCGCCGGGAAGAAGAAGACCGCCAAGGGGCCGAACGGCGCCAAACCGGCCCGCAAGCGTCGCGCCGGCCGCTAGTTCCAGATCTCGACGCCAGCGCCGATCCGCCGCATTGGCGTGCGCGCCAGGAAAGCATTACCTTGTGGCGGTTCGATCCGGACCCTTCTTGCCGGCCCGCCCGACCCCGAGGCGCCCCTATGACCATCGAGCCCGCTCCGACAGAATTCACTCCGATGGCCCATTTCGGGGCCGACGATGACGATCTGCCACGCCGCCCGCTGTGGCCGGCGATCGGCAAGGGGCTGCGACGGCGCTGCCCTAATTGCGGCGAAGGCCGACTTCTGAGGAACTATCTGAAGGTCGTGCCGCGCTGCGACCATTGCGGCGAGGATCTCAGCCATCAGCGCGCCGACGACGCGCCGCCCTATCTGACCATCGTAATCGTCGGCCACATCATCGTGCCGCTGATCCTCGCGGTCGAGACCCGATGGTCGCTGTCGACCTTCGCCCATCTGTCGATCTGGCTGCCGTTGACGGCAATCCTTTCGCTCCTGCTCCTGCCGGTGATGAAGGGGGCGGTCGTCGGCCTGCAATGGGCGCTTCGCATGCACGGCTTCGACGGCCGCGGCGCCGAGCCCGGCGGACCGGAATTCGTGCTGGAGTCGGACGATCCCATATCCGCCGGCGTGAGCCCCGCTGCCGGCGTCGACAGCCGCCGTCCTTGACTTTGCCGGCACGGGCGCTAGGTATCGCGCCTCGCCGAGACGCGCGCCCGCAATGGGCCCCAGTAGACGTTTGAAATGGCCAAGACCACGACCATCAAGATCAAGTTGGTGAGCACCGCCGATACCGGCTACTTCTATGTCACCAAGAAGAACTCCCGGACCATGACCGACAAGATGACGGTCAAGAAGTACGATCCGGTCGCGCGCAAGCACGTCGAGTTCAAGGAAGCCAAGATCAAATAGCCGGCGTCCATCTGATCGCCGGGCGAGAACGAGCACCGCTTCGGCGGTGCTTTTTTGTTGGGAATGCCGGGGAAAGTGGCCGGCCCAGAACGGGTTTATACGAGGAGGCCACTCAATCCGTTCTGGGCCGGGCCAACCCCACGGACCCAGGAGATGCGGCGGACCTGAGCGTTCCGTAGGGCGTTGGTATTTCTGAAGTGCTGTGTGCCGCTTGACGATTTCCCGCCCGCAATGGGCTTGCGTCGTTCAAATCCTGGGCGCGACCTTAACCTGCCGTTTACGGAAATCAACTGCCCGCAAGGGTCGCCTAGCCTCGAAAGCGACAGTTTCGTAAAGCATTAACCTTAAACCGCGCAGCAGAGGCGCTTCACCATCGGAAGTTGCAGCGGCTCATGCCGCGGAACTTACCCGGTTGCGGCCGGTCCGCTTGGCCTCATAGAGCGCCATGTCGGCAGCGGCGATAAGCTCGTTCACCTCGCCGCATTCGGACGACACCGATCCGACGCCGACGCTGATCGTCACAGTGATCGGTTCGAGCTGCCCAGCCACCCGGAACGGTTCGTCTGAAATACGGCTGCGCAGTCTCTCGGCAACGACATACGCCGTCGAAGCGTCGGTGTCGGGCATTGCGACGACGAATTCCTCGCCGCCGAAGCGGCCTGCGAGATCGATGCCGCGCACCGCGCGCTTGAGCCTCGAGGCGAACTCGGAGAGGACGTCGTCGCCGGCGAGATGGCCGAAGCGGTCGTTGATCGACTTGAAGTGGTCGATATCGATGAGGAGCAGCGACAGCGGCCGACCGCGGCCGGTCGCCTGACTCACCATCGAGCGGAGCTGGCGCTCGAAATAGCGCCTGTTGGCGAGCCCGGTGAGACTGTCGCTGATCGCCATTTCCAGCGTCAGCTGGACATCGTCGCGCAGCTTGTCCGAGTAGCGCTTGCGCCGGATCTGGGTCCTCACGCGTGCCTTGAGCTCGTTCCGGTCGATCGGACGCAGAATGTAGTCATTGACGCCGAGATCGAGCGCCCGAGTGAGCCGATCCTCGACACCCGGATCGTCGATCGCCAGGATCGGCAAGGTGCGCGTCCGCTCCAGCGAGCGCAGCTGTGCGCAAAGCCGAAGCCCGTCATGACCGGTCAGGCGGAGGCTGACGAGGATCAGATCGAGGTCGGACTCCGCCGCCAGGAACAGCGCCTCCTGCGGGTTCTCCTCGAAGCGGAGCTCATGCTGCCGGCCGAGGCTTGCCTCGATCCGCTCGCGCACCTCGGGCCGATCCTCGACCACGAGGATGCGCCCGGACGGGTCGTCCTCGATCGCCCAGTCGGTGCTGCCGAGCTGACCCGCGCCGGCGGCGCGCGCACCGAGTTCATCGGTCAACAGCTTGAGGCGGGCAAGGCTTCGCACGCGCGCCGTGAGCGCAAGGTCGTTCACCGGCTTGGTGAGGAAATCGTCGGCACCGGCTTCCAGGCCCGCAACCCGATCTTCCGTGGAATTGAGCGCCGTGATCATGATGACCGGCAGATGCATCGTCGCCGGGTCGGCCTTGAGTTGGCGGCAGACCTCGAAGCCGTCCATGCCCGGCATCATGACGTCGAGAAGCACGACGTCGCACAGCCGCTTTCGGCAGACCTCCAGCGCCTGTCGCCCGTCGAAGGCAACGACCACATCGAAATACTCGGCGTTAAGGCGCGCCTCCAGCAGTTTCACATTGGCCGGCACGTCATCGACGACGAGAACGCGTGCGCTCATTTCACGCCTCGCCCAGATACGCCTTCACCGTCTCGATGAACTTGCCCACCGAAATCGGCTTGGAGAGGTAGGCCTCGCATCCGCCTTGGCGGATCCGCTCTTCGTCGCCCTTCATGGCAAAGGCGGTGACGGCGATGATCGGGATCGAGCGAAGGTCGTCATCTTCCTTGATCCACTTGGTCACCTCGAGGCCCGACACTTCCGGCAGCTGGATGTCCATCAGGATCAGATCGGGGTGATGCTCGCGCGCAAGGTCGATTGCCTGCAGGCCGGACCTGGTCTGGATGGTGTCGTATCCGGTGGCCTCGAGGAGATCATTGAAGAGCTTCATGTTGAGCTCATTGTCCTCGACGACCAGCACCTTCTTCGGCATGACGGCTCTTCCCGCGTCAGGCGAAACGATTCACGGCTTAACACTCTCGACCGTGGGAACGGTTTTGCAACCGAACCCTTTCGCGAGTGCTAACCCGATCGCAGAATCAAGGGGGTATTTCGGATTACCGCCCGTGCGGGCGCCACATCGTCAGGCGACGCGGTCGCCCTTGTGCTGGGCGGCAGCCTGGTCGCGGCCGTGATCGCGCTCGGCGAGGGCCTCGAGCTTGGCAAGTTCCTCCTCCGCGCCGTCGAGAGCGACGGCGGCAACATCGAGCTGAATCCGCAATTCGCCGATGGAGGCTTCGAGATTGTCGCGGCGCTGTGCGGCGGCCTTGGCGAAGGTCGAATACGCGTAGTGCTTGGTGTCGTGGATGCCGGTCCGTTCCTGCTCGGCCTTGATCTGCGCGGCGAGATCGGCCGACATGCGTTCGAATTCGGCGATCATGCCTTCGATCTGCTGGACGTGGCGACGCTTTTCCTCGACCTGGAAGCGCTTCAGCCGTGCGACACTCTCACGCGATTTCATCTTCACCAACTCCCCGCGCCCGGTCGTCTGGCCGGCGGCTACTCATTGTGATCCCGCCAATCCTAAGCGAGATAGGTTGTCGCTCCCTTACCGGCTGGCACCGGAGAGACCCATGCGGGCAAGAGACCCCGGCGCGTGGCCGGACGGTCTGGTAACCCTTCGTTTACGTCTCGCGTTAATCATGACGGGCATGACTTAAGGGCGGGTAAACCGACGCGCTCGAAATCGATCGGCAATCGATGAGTCGAGTGAATCGCTTACGCCGATTGGTTAAAGTGAAATCGAAGCCGCATGACTCGAGATTCATCACGATTTTTCAGGATGATGACCGGGTTTTTCAACAGGGCGAATGAGCAATGTTTGTCCCCGAATCAGTATCTGTTAACCATAAGACGTTAGCGTTGCGAATCGGGGTGACGCGCTTTCCTGGGGCAGACCGCAACGGTCTCCCGGCGGGCGCCCGCAAGCGGTAACCGAGGGGACTGGGATGCGAGTTCTGCTGATCGAGGACGACAGCGCAACGGCGCAGAGCATCGAGCTGATGCTGAAGTCTGAGGACTTCAACGTCTACACGACCGACCTTGGCGAAGAAGGCGTCGACCTCGGCAAGCTCTACGACTACGACATCATCATGCTGGAGCTGAACCTCCCCGACATGTCGGGCTATGAGGTTCTGCGCACTTTGCGCGTGTCCAAGGTCAAGACGCCGATCCTGATCCTCTCCGGCCTTGCCGGCATCGAGGATAAGGTCAGGGGCCTCGGCTTCGGCGCCGACGACTACATGACGAAGCCGTTCCACAAGGACGAACTCGTCGCCCGCATCCACGCCATCGTCCGCCGCTCCAAGGGCCACGCCCAGTCGGTCATCGACACCGGCGCGCTGTCGGTGAACCTCGACACCAAGACCGTCGAGGTCGGCGGCCAGCGCGTTCACCTCACCGGCAAGGAGTACCAGATGCTGGAACTCCTTAGCCTCCGCAAAGGCACCACGCTGACCAAGGAGATGTTCCTCAATCATCTCTATGGCGGCATGGACGAGCCGGAGCTGAAGATCATCGACGTCTTCATCTGCAAGCTCAGGAAGAAGCTTGCCGCCGCCACCAATGGCGAGAACTACATCGAGACCGTCTGGGGCCGCGGCTATGTGCTGCGCGAGCCCGACGAGAACGAGCTGAAGGCAACCGCCTGATCGCCCTTCCCTCGGGATGACCGAAGGCCCCGCTCCGGCGGGGCTTTTTTGTGTGTCGGCGATCGCCACGCAAACGGAACCCGGCTGCTTGCTCAGCCCCAAAACGGCGGCGCACGACCAGATTGGCACTCCAAGGAGCTCATCACTTTGTGCGGTTGAAGTCAGTGCCCGGCAGGTCGCGAGCGCACAAGCTGACGACGCCGTCGCCGGCTCGCCAAACCATCGCTCGGGACGACCCTCGACAAAGCCGTCGCGTGAAACCGCCGGCGGCAGTCACCTCGGTCCCTTCTCCTCCCCTGGCGCCGACTACTCCGTCACCGTCAGGGTGTACGTACCGGAGCGCGTTCCGAGGAAATCGGAGACCCGAATGGCGTAGGTGCCGTCGGCGGAGAGCGTCGTTTCGAGACGTGCATCGAAGTCTCCGCCGCTGTCATCGTCGAACTCCGGCAGATTGGTGAGACAGGTCTCGCCGGGTCCGAAGTCGAGGAAGGCGTCGAACCCTGTGGCGTCGAGAGCGATCGTCAGCGTCTGTCCGGCCCGGCCGCTGACGATGTAGCAGTCGAATGCCTGCAACCCGTCGACCGGGTCGTCTTCGTCCAGCGCACCATTGACGGTCGCGCCGATCGAGATCCGCTCCGGTCGGATGAGTCCAGGGGGCGCCGCGGTGACGCTCAGGGTATAGGGGCCTAGCTCGCCAGCGCCGAAGCTGCTCGCCGCGATCAACAGCGGGCCATCGGCGGCGATGCCGTAATTCAGCCGCGAGTTGGTTCCGCCGCCGTAGTCGTCATTGAGGTAGAGGAGTTCGATTTCCTCGTCGACGCAGCCGCCGCGCGGAACGCTGCCGACGAGAAGGTAGGTGTCGATTGCCTGCGACTGAAGGTCGATCTGCACAACCTCTCCCGCGGTCCCCCAATAGACGTAGCAATCGAAGCGCCGCTCGGTGCTGGAGGTAATCGTGTCGGCGGAATCGAGTTCCCCCTGAACTGTCTCGCCAGGACCGATCGCTGCTCCCGCAAAGGCCTGGAGGAGATAGGGGCCAGCCTCGCTCTCGGCGAAAGTGTTGGCGATGACGACGTAGTCCTCGGACCGATCGAAGGTCAGTTCGAGCAGGGCGTTGCGGCCGACGCCGCTGTCGTCGTCATGGAACGGATAGGACTGCTCGCCGCAGCCGAACTCCGAACGCGGGCCGGCGGCGATCCAGGGATCGAGATTATCGGAGCTGTACGCGAGAAAGACCGTCTCCCCGGCTTCGCCGGCAAGAAGATAGCAATGGTAGAGCGTGCCATCGGGCATCAGCGGGTCGTTCGGCGTCAACACGCCCGACACCGCCTCGCCGACAACGAGCCGCGGCACCGTTTCCGGATCGGGGGCGGCGGGAGTTGCTTCGACCTCCGCCACGCCGTTCGCGGCCAACAGCAACTCGGCCGCCTGATCAGCGAAGAGGCCCTCCGGCCACAGCGCAAGATAGGCCTCGATCAGCATCAGATCGTCGGCCTCGGCCGTAGCGCGCTGCCAGAAATCCTTCTCGGTGGATTGCGTCACTGGACCGTCGGTCGCAAGGAGCCTCGAGGGCGGTGGCACAAGCCAGTAATCCTCCCGCATCGTCGAGTGGAAGAGCGGCGTCTGCTCCTCGCCATAGCTCTCGACATAGGCTGTGACGGCCCCCGTGACGCGCGTCGCCAGCGTTGCGATAGGCATCGGCTCGTCCATCGCCTCAAGCAGTCGGCCCGTGAAGATTCCGTAGCCGCCGGCCGCGCCGTCATAGGCAACCTGACCGGGGCTGGCCGCGTATAGGATGGCGAGATTCTGGGGGTACTCCGTCAGGAGGCCCGTGCCGCCGCCTGCGTCGAGGCCATCCTCCGACTCGTCGCCAAGCGGGTTGTTGCCGCAGGCATCGAAGATGACGAAGATCGCTCGCGGATCGGCCGCCGCGATCGGGCCAAGCAGGCTGGCCAGGCCGAACGCTTCCTGGTCAAGCCGCTCCACCTGGCTGACTGTGAGCGATGGCATGTCCGAGGGCAGCAGATAGCTGTCATCGGCGAGCCGTACGCCGTGCCCGGAAAAATAGACGACCGCCTCGGTGTCCTCCGTCAGCCGACCGATGAACGTTTCGATGGCCGCCGCGGTTTCTTCATGGTCGCTATCGAGCCCGAGAATGACGCGGAAGCCGAGGCTCTGCAGCCGGAGCGCGATCGCGCCCGCATCCCGCCGCGCGTTGGCGAGATTGCCGATATTGTCATACGCCGCATTGCCGATGACGAGCGCCTCGCGCGAGGTGGCCCCCGCTGCGACCGCCGGCTCCAGTTCCTGGATCTCCGCCTGCCCCGGCGTGGCGCCTGACAAGACGCCAACCGCCACCATCACGAACAGGAGGAGTCTGGCCGGCATCTCTCGAACACGCCCCGTGGCAGTTTTCAGCGCTGTCGCGTGCGCGACTCGTACAGTGTGTTCAGACTCCGCGGAGCAGCGTCAAGCCTGGCGATTGATCGGCTGCAAACCGGGCTCACCACCATTCTCACCGAACAATGCCTGGGCACGCGGCAGAACACGCGTGTCCCTGCACATCGAAATGTAAAGCATGCTTGACATTGGATATTGGCTCGGCGATGTCAAAGTCATTGGACATTTCGAGGGACACATGATGTCACATATGGAGCGTCACGCTTGGATCACCCTGGCCGCCTTCACCGCGATTGCGGCTGCCTTGGCCGTCCGTCTGTTCGCACTCGGCGATCCGCGCGAACTCGATTCCGCCGACCTCTTCCTCACCGCGACGTTCTGCTACCTGCTGTTTGCGGCGTCCGACTACCTCTCCCGCCGCATGGTGCTCCGACGGCCCAGTGACATCGCGGTCGACGAGCGCGACGAGATGATTGAGCGCCGGGCGGGCAACGCCGCATTGTGGTTCGTTGTGTTGGCGACGCTCTTCCTCGTGCACCAGACCGTCGCCGGTCATCAGGCCGACCCCGACGCGCTCTCGCTCATCGATCTCACCGACACCACGACCCTGTTCTTCGTCCTACTCATCGTCTTCCTCGGCGCCTTCATCGCGCAGCGCGGGGCAATGATCGTGGCCTATCGGGCGCGGCCAGTCCGTGCCGAATAAGGGCCGGGTCGACAATTCGATCCGCGATCTTCGAAAGGCGGCAGGGTGGACCCAGGCGGAACTCGCCGAGCGGGTCGGTGCCACCCGTCAGACCATCATCGCGATCGAGGCGGGACACTACGCTCCGTCGCTGGAGCTGGCGTTCCGCATCACGCTAGCCTTCGGAGTGAGGTTCGACGACGTCTTCCGCTTCGATCCTGACGGATGATGGCTAGTGCAACCGCAGCGCGCCACGCGCGGGCATCGGCGCGATGCCGAAGCTCGCCTCGGCCACTTCGCGGATGCGCGCCTTGAGACGACCGACACCGGCCGGCGCGTCGCCTCCATCCTCGTTCGGCGCCCCCAGCACCACCACGCAGGGCGCGTCCTTGCGGCCCGCAAGCGCGGTCAGAAGCGCAACGCATTGCGGGTCGTCGAGCCCGAGCCGCACGGCGACAAGATCGGCCTTGCAGCGATCGATGTCACCCGCGGCACGCTTCAGGTTCGTGCAGCAGGCGACGACCGCGAGCTCGCGGTCGAGGTCGATTTCGCGTGCAAGCGCTGCCGCATTGGCCGGCGCCGGGTCGACGACGGCAATCCGCACCGGATCGGTGACCGGCGCGGGCCGGCGTTTGGCGACGGGATCGGTGGCACCCAGACCTGTGCTCATAGGAGGCCGATATCCTTCAATTTGGCTTCGATCACCTCCTTGTCGAACGGCTTGAGGAGGTGGTCGTCGGCCCCGGCCCGCTTGGCGCGCGCGACCTGGGCGAGGTTGTATTCGGTGAGGCAGAACAGGATCTTCGGATCGCTGCCGTGATCCATGCCACGGACCTCGCGAATGAAGTCGAAGGCATCCATGCCCGGCATGTGCCAATCGACCATCACGGCGTCCGGCATGTCGCGGCGGCAGAGCTCAAGCGCCTGGTCGGCATCCTCGGCCTCCGAGACGCGGATTTCGAGGTCCTCGCAGATACGCCGCGCCACACGTCGGATCACGCTTGAATCATCGGCCACGAGAAAATGCGGCGCCACGTTCACCTCCTGGCCTGAACCGGGACGCCCTCGTCGAGGAGGGCCTGTCCCGGCGCGATCACGGTGCCGATGCGTGAGAGCGGGATGGTGATCGTCGCGCTAGCGCCGAGACCCTTCTCCGAGTGGATCGCGATCGTTCCGCCGACCGCGCGGAGGCGCTGGCCGGCGCGCTTGAGGCCATTGCCGCGGCGCGCGGTGTCCCCCCCGGCGAGCGTCACGCCACGATGGTGGAGCAGCGTCATCGGATCGGCGGTGGTACCCGCCTCTTGGGAGATGGCACCGGCGGCGAAGGCGGCGGTGACGACAGCGGCGGGGTCGATGCCGGCGCCGTCATCGCTGACTTCGAGAAGGAGATGATCCGGCTTCGCCGTGACCGCGACAGCTATGCGCGCGGTGAGCGGCTTGCCGGCGACCAGACGATCGACCGGGCGCTCGACGCCATGCTCGATCGCATTCCGCAGGAGCTGGACAAGCGCAGGCGTCAGCGAGTCGACGAGGATCGGGGCAACGAGGAGATTCGGACAGGCGATAGACAGAGCCGCGCTCTTGCCGAGTTCGCCGGCCTTGTCGGAGACGAAGCCGCGAAGATGCGCCAACGCGGCCGACAGAGACCACAATCTGTCGGCAGCCGGCACCCCAGCCCCGGTGAGATTGCCAAGCTCGATTCTCATGAACTGCTGCTCGCCGAGATCTCTTCCGTAAGGTGCAATTGTGTTCGCAACGGGCCAGCGCTGCGTCACGATCAGGATCGGCGTTATTGGTTAAAAGAGGCTGAAACCGGCGTTTGGCCGGCGCACGTCAGGCGACAGATCGAACGATGATCACAACCTTGTCGCCTTCGGCCGTACCGGCGATACGCATCTTGGTGAGGCGCGCCAGAAGGCCGGCGTAGTAGGGCTGAACTGCGTGCGCATCGACCATCTCGCCGGCGATATCGCCCGGGACCAGCCGCTCGAGCGTCGACGGCAGGCGGGCGCTCGGACCCTCGCACTCGAATCGGAATGTCGGTTGATCCACAGGTTCGGACACAGTCACCTTGATCGTGCCGCCGCGCGGGATCGACGAGATCGCGATCAGCAACGCGTTGAGGAGAAGCTTCACCCGGTTCTTCCCCATGAGCGCGCGCGGCGCCTCCCAGCTGAGATCGGCCTTCTCGTGGTCCATCAGGCCACGGGCGACTTTCTCGGCGTCGGCAAGGTCGATTTCCGCCCCGGCCGATCCGGCGGCGCCGAAGGCGATCCTGGCGAACTGAAGCTTGGCAGACGCCTGGCTGGCGCTCTTGCGCACCAACTCGACAGCGACGTCGCGCATCTCGCCTTCTTCTTCCTCTTCAAGGACTTCCAGACCATTGTTGATGGCGCCGACCGGCGAGATGAGATCGTGGCAGACGCGGCTGCAAAGGAGCGCTGCCAAGTCGTGAGCTTCGAGTTCCGTCGCGTCCATGCCGCCCCTTCCGAGGTGTTGCCGAATCGTTCCGCCAGCCGATCCCGTCCGATACCGCGAAGCTTGTGTGCTGCCAACCAACGCCGCGGGGCGTTCGACGACGCCACGGGATTGTCCTATCTTTCACCCATTCTTCGCGTCTGATTCGCAGCGCGTGTCGATAAACGCCGCCGCGACGTCCCCAACCGGAACTTCGAGGCATCGATGATCGCAACCGCCTTCCGCCGTTTCACCGCCGCCATCGCCATGGCCGCGCTCACCGGCTTCGCCGCCGCTCCGGCGTCCGCTCAGGCCGGCAACCAGTATACCGCGAACCAGCTCGTCGCCGCCGGGAACGATTTCTTCGGTCAGGTCTCCGGCAATCTGGCGGCGGTGGTGGAAGAGGCGGTGAGCCGCTTCGGCCTCCCCAATGGCTATATTCTCGGCCAGACCGTCGGCGGCGCCTTCTTCTTCGGCATCCGCTACGGCGAAGGCACGCTCTACACCCAGAATATCGGCTCCTACCCGGTCTACTGGCAGGGCCCGTCGATCGGCTTCGACGCCGGCGCCGACGCCTCCCGGGTGATGATGCTTGTCTACGGCCTTGATTCGCTGGATTCGCTCTATCAGCGCTTTGTCGGCGGCGGCGCCAATGCCTTCGTCGTCGGCGGCATCGGCATGACGGTGCTCACCGGCAGCGGCACCACAATCGTGCCGATCTCCTCGGGTCTGGGTGCCCGGCTCGGCGTCAATCTCGGCTATCTGCGCTTCACCGCCGATCCGACCTGGATCCCGTTTTAGCCAAATCGTCACCGTTGTCTGGACATCATCGTCACGACGGTATCCTGTAGGGGCGTAAGCGTTTTTCGTCGGAGCTGCGGCGGCTTGCCCTGGAAAGCCGCGATCGGAGACCTGACGTGATCGAATCGGGCATGTTCTTTGTGCTTGGGCTGGCAACCGCCGGCCTGCTTGCCGTCATGATCGCCCCGATCCTCTGGCGGCGCGCGGTCCGTCAGACCCGTGCGAAGATCGAGCACGCCGTTCCGGCGAGCCTTACCGAGATCCAGGCCGACAAGGATCAGCTGCGCGCCGAGTTCGCGATGTCGGCGCGCCGGCTCGAAACGACGATCGCCTCGCTTCGGCAGAAGGCAAGCCAGCAGCTCGCCGATATCAACTCCAAGCGCGATCTCATCCGCCGCCTCTCCGAGGAGCAGGCCAAGCGGGTCGAGGCGCTGGATCAGCTCGAGGAGCGCGAGAGGGAGCTCCACGCCCTTCTCCGCCGGCGCGAGGACCGGGTCGCGGAGACGACGGCCGAGATGAAGTCCCTTCGCAACAATCTCGCCGAACGCACACGCGCGCTCGAACAGCTCGAGCAGACGCTGCGCGAGGCCGATGCGGCGAAGGAAGAGCAAACCGTCGAACTCGTCGCCCGCGGCACCGAGCTCGAAAACCTTCGCGACCAGCTCGCCACGGCAAAGTCGAGGCAGACCGCGCTGCAGGTCGAGCGCACGCGTCTCGAAGCCGCCCTCGGCGAGGCAGAGTCGGCCCGCATGCTGGCCGACGAGAAAGCCACGGCGCTTGCCAAGCGCATCGAGGGCTTCGACGAGGAACGCCGCGGTCATGCCACCGCGGTCGATGGCAAGGCCCGAGAGATCGACAAGCTCCGCGCGGAGATCGCGACCAAGGAAGGCGCCAACGCCGAGCTCGATCGTCGGCTCACCGAAGCCGAGGCGGCCAACACCGATGCGATGGCGCGGATCTCGCAGCTGACGCTCGAGCTCGACGAGATCGGCCGCCGCCCGCCTTCGGAGGAGATCGCAGGCGCCATGCGCAATCTCGAGACCGAGCGCGATCGCCTCGCCGCCGACCTCGGCGTAGCGGAGGAGCAGATGGCGCGGCTGCAGGCGGAGAATGCCGAACTGCAGCGTATCGCCGGCGACGAATGGGAGGCCGAGCGCGTCCAGAACGCCATGCTGCGCGAACGCATCAACGACATCGCCGGCGAGGTCGCCGCCCTCACCCGCACCTATCAGCAGGAGATGGGCGCCGCCGAACTCACCGAACTCGCGCGCGAGGGCGAGCACGGCCGCCGCACCGGCGGCTCGCTGTCACGCCGTATCCGAACGCTCCAGCGCACAGCGCAGAACAGCTGACCGTAAGTCCAGGCGCGCGTCCTCGCCGAAACGACAAAAAGCCCCGGGCTCCGCTGATCGGAGCCCGGGGCTTTGACTTGATGGTGCAGCGCGGACGGATCGTTGCCGCGCAATTCTCACGCAGGCCAAGCCGTTCCGATACTGTGGTTGGCCCGGCGCGCAGGCTGTGATCGACTAAGCTGTCGTCAACCGATTCCTCCAGCGCCAGAGCCTCTTCGATGCGCATCTCACTCGGCGACGTCACGCTGCAATGCGTGCCGGGCGACATCACCCGCCAGCCCGACATCGACGCGATCGTCAATGCCGCGAACTCTGCGCTTCAGCCCGGCGGCGGTGTCGCCGGTGCGATCCACGCCGCTGCGGGCCCGAAGCTCGCCGAAGCAGCGACCCCGCTTGCCCCGCTGGAGCCTGGCGAGGCGGTGATGACGGAGGCCTTCGACCTCCCCAACCGCCACGTCATCCATGCGCTCGGCCCGGTCTATGGCCGCGACGAGCCGGCGGCCGAAATGCTTGCTTCCTGCTATGTCCGCGCTCTCGCCCTAGCCGAGGAGGCCGGCCTCGCGTCCGTCGCCTTTCCCGCAATCTCGGCCGGCGCGTTCGGCTACCCGCTGGCGGAAGCGGCGGAGGTCGCCTGCGCCACCGTTGCGCTCAACGCGCCGAAGCTGAAGTCGGTGATGCTGATCCGTTTCGTCCTGTGGGACAACGCCGCCTATGACGCCTTCCAGCAGGCGTTGATCCGCGCTGCGGCTGCGGCCGAGGATCAGGGATAGTCGATCGTTCCGATGATCCGCTCGAGCGCCTCGATGCGGCGCTCATCGGTGGCGAGCTCGACGGCGATCCCCTCCAGCCGCGAGCGCTGCTCGCGTAGTTCCTCCTTCGCCTCGATCAGTTCCTCGTTCTGAGCGGTATCGACGAGCGCCTGGATCACCTGCTGTTGAGCGTCCTGCGTCGCCGTCCAGCGGTCGGCCGCGGCGTCGGCGAGCGTCGACCGCATCTCGTCGATCGTGGTCTCGAGCGCGACGATCGCCCGCTCGTTGGAGCGGACGCCGTCGATCACGCCGGTAAGGAGGCTCCAGAGGACGACGCCGAGCGCGCCGAGCAGCACCGGAACGGCGATCAGCGCCAGGCGGTCGATAACGCGCTGGCCGCCATTGCCGTTGCCGCGGAACGGCAGCGGCACGAGTTCATTGGGCATTGGGCGTCTCTTTAAGGTTGAGCGCCGTCTGCGCATCGGTGCGGGTGTCCCCGGCGTAACCCGGGCAGATGGCGACAGTAGTTGCGGCGGAAGCCGGAGTGTCCCGGCTCTCGGCCGGGACAAGCGTGCCGGCGTCAGGCCAGCAGCTGATGCTCGGCGAGTTCGCGATAGAGCGGCGAGGCCGTCAGCAATTCTCTGTGCGTCCCGATCGCCTGCACCTGCCCTGCCTCCATGACGACGATCGCGTCGGAATCGGCGACGGTGGCGAGGCGGTGAGCAACGACGACCACCGTGCGGTCGCCGCTGGCGCGCTTCAGTGCATCCTGCAGCGCCGCTTCGGTCCGCGAGTCGACGCTCGAGGTCGGCTCGTCGAGAAGCAGCAATTCGGCGCCGGCGAGGAACGCCCGCGCCCAGGCAAGGCGTTGGCGCTGACCGCCGGAGAGCAGCACACCGCCATCGCCGACCTGTAGGCCGAGGCCGGCATTCGAGCGTTCGGTTAGCGAGGTGAGCCCCACCTCCTCCAGCACCGCCAGCATCTCGGCTTCGGTCGCATCCGGATTGGCAAGGCGGAGATTGTCGGTGAGCGTTCCCGCAAGCACCGGCGCCTCCTGCTCGACATAAGCGATGCGGCGGCGAAGGTCGGCGCGGCGGATGGTGCGGACGTCCGCGCCGTCGAGGAGAACGCGGCCCGAGGTCGGGTCATAGAAGCGCTCGATCAGCGCCAGGATCGACGATTTGCCGGCGCCCGACGGCCCGACGATCGCCGTTCTGAGGCCGCGTTCGACCCGGAACGAAACATCCTCCAGCACCGGCGGACCGTCTTCATAAGCGAAGCCGACATGATCGAATTCGAGAACCGCGGCACTGTTCACCGGCGCGCGCGCCGGCGACACGCTCGGCCGTGTCCGGAGCGTCGCCTCATCGGCGTCCTCGGGCGGCAGTTGCAGCACCTCCTGCATGCGGTCGAGCGCGGCGAGCCCGGCCTGCAAGCGCGCGATCGCGCTGATCGCCCCGCCGATCGGCATGATCAGGACGAAGAGGTAGAGGAGGAAGGCGACGAGATCGCCGATCTCCATCGCCCCGGTGACGACACGGTAGCCGCCGAAGCCGAGCACGGCGACGAACGCGCCCTGGATCGTGATCGACATCACCGGCTGCACCAGCGCATTGAGCGCTGCCAGCCGGACCCCCTGCCGATAGACATTCTCCGCCTCGGTTCCGACGCGCTCGGTCTCGCGCTCCGTCGCGCCGGCAGCGCGCACCGAACGGATCGCGCCGAGCACGCGCTCCACCGCCGCCGTCATGTCGCCGACGCCCTCCTGCGCGCGCTGGCTCGCCCGCCGCATCATCATGCCGAGGACGAGCACCAGCACGGTGCCGACGGCGATCGCCGCCAGCGTGATGGCGAGAAGGACAACGTCGATCGTCGCCATCAGGAACACGGCGCCGAAGAACATCAGCACGGAGGAGACGACGTCGAAGATGCCGGAGGTGATCACCGAGCGGAACAGCGTCGTGTCGGCGCCGACGCGCGACATCAGATCGCCGATCCGCCGCCGGTCAAACTCGACGATCGGCAGGCGGAAGAGATGGCCGACCAGCGTCCGCCGCGTGCCGAGGACGACGCCCTCGGCAGTACGGTTGAGGAGGTATGACTGCAACGCACTGAACCCGGCCATGCCGAGCGTGACGGCAACGAGCAGCCAAAGCGCCGAGGTCACGGTCTCGCCGGACGAGACGCCGTTGATCAGCTCCTGCAGCACCAGCGGCTGCACCAGCGTGAACGCCGACGCGATGAGCGAAACGACGGCGATGACCACCAGCGTTCGCCGATAGGGCCGGATATGCGGCCAGATATCGCGGAGCTTCGCCTGCGTCTTGCGAGGCGTTTCGGGCTCCTCGGCTGCACCGGACGCCGTGGCGGACCGCCCTTCCATCTCGCTGACCACCACGTGCTGAAGCTCCCGCCGGCGTGATGCC
>CAZSXA010000024.1:1503-3478 GCA_964611195.1 uncultured Bauldia sp. | reverse complement strand
CGGAAGGTCGTGTCGAGCCCGACCGCGCCGGCATGCAGCGCAAACGGCGCGGCGATGACGAAGGAGATCAGCCGCATCTCCCAGAAGCCGGCGGTGCCCTTGCGGATCTCGGTGGCGTTGCGACGACCCTCGATCTCGGCCTCGATCCGTGCCTTGATCACATCGGCCTCGAGACGGTCACGCTCGACCTCGGAGTCCTTCTTGGCCGCATAGGCATCGACAAGTCGCGACAGCCCGCCACTGCCGAGCCAGCGCCGAAGCAGGCTGACGATACCGGCGATCATCGGCGCTCCTCCGGCCTTTCGTTCTTGAACCACCACACCGACACCCAGGTACCGATCGCCATCGCGATTTCGATGAGATGATCGCCGAGCCCCGGCAGCTCGACGCCGGTGAAGTGCTTCAGGAGGATCAACGACACGCCGACGACGCCGGCGATGAGCTTGCGATAGTTGCTCATTGCCCCGCCCTCCTCGGCCCCGGCCGGCGGGCAAGGCGAGCGAGCGACGCGCCGAGCGCCTTCAGCCCGTTCCAGAGCGGCCTCCGGAAGCGCCACAGCAGCCATCCGACCGCGGCGACAATCACCACGAGCCCGACCCACCAGACGACGTTGGAGAGGAACACGCCGATCGCCGCGACGACCCCGGCGCCGCCGACCTCACCGACTCGGGCCGGCGGCATGGCCGCACCGCCCGCTCCCGGCTGGCGGTCGTCGCCCGGATCGTCCGGCTGGCGCGCCGGCCCCCCGAGGAGCGACGCGACATTGACCCGGGTGCCGGTGCGATAGTCGACGCGGCCGTCGGCACCGGCGGTGTAGAGCGTCGCCATCCCGCCATTCGTATAGACGCCGTCGCGGAAGAGAGCCTTCTCAGCGTTGCGGCGCGAGATGATCTCCGGCGGCCTTTGCCATCCGTCGAACGCTTCCGCGGCGCCGGCGCGGTCGCCCGCGTTGAGGAGGCGGACAAGCCGCGCCCGGAAGATGCCGCCGGTGTTGAAATCGAACGACACGAGCGCATCGAATTCGTGTTGCCGAAGAGAAACTTCGACGGCTTCATTGACTCTGTCTTCGTAGCGCCGGAGGTCGCGGCGGAGCGTCGCGATCGCCTCCTCCAGCGGCCGCGCAACGCCGCGCGCCATCGTCGCCGGATCGGGCGGCCCGGCCTTGGCGGTATGGCCTATGCCGAATGTCCAGACGCCGACGCTGTCGCGGTAGGGCGACAGCACGACGCCCTCGTGGCCGATGATCTCGGCCACGCCTTCATGGCTGGTTCTCATGGGAGTTATCCTTGCTGGCTTGCTTGAAGGAAGTCGCGCTGCACACCGGGACGCAGCCGTCGGCCGTCCGCGCGGTGCAAAGGCGCATGGCTGCGCGCTTGGCAGTCCCGCGCCTTTCTGATTGAAGGGCCGGACCGCGGGCGACCCGCGTTGGCGCCGGCGCCGCAGCCCGCCAGGACACGAACGGTCAATGACGTTGAACGAGACTCCGGAAGAGACACCGGCGGAGCGAACGCCCCGCCCGGCAGGCAGGAAAAGGGACCCGAAGGGGACGAAGGAGCGCTCGGAAACCGACCGGATGCTCAATCGCCGCCAGGATGTCCGCGTACTCTCCTACCCGAAATCGGGCCGCACCTGGCTGGGGCTGATGGCGACCTGGTATGTGGCGCACGCCATTGATCGGCCCGACGCCTGCTGGACGGTTCACAAGGCGCTGGAGTCGATGACGCCGTGGCGCGCGGAGAGCTATGTCAACGCGGTGCTGGAGGCGCGGAACAAGGGCCGGTGGGCACCGCTGATCCAGTTCCGCCACTTCGCTGCGTACAGCCAGCCCTACTACCAGCGCCCGAGAATCAAGAAGAGCGGCGCGGAACGGAACATCGTTCTATTCCGCGACCCCCGCGACGTCGTCGTCAGCTACTACCATCACCTCGTCGACTATCGCCGCGTGCACGTTCAACCCGTCCAGGCTGTTATAGTC
>CAZSXA010000024.1:0-1493 GCA_964611195.1 uncultured Bauldia sp. | reverse complement strand
CGCGGCCGGGTCCGGCTCGGAGAGGGGGCGCCGTCGAAGCTCCCGAAGAGCTACTCGCTGCCGGAGTTCGTCTATTCCGAGACGCTCGGCTTCCGTAAGATCGTCGCCTACATGGCCGCTGCCGCCGGATGGGCCGAGCGCTCTGCCGCCCCGATCGTCCACTATGAGGACATTCGCTCAGACCCGGCCGCCGGCCTGCGGACCTTCCTCGTCGCATGCGGCATCGAAACACCCGACCAGAACCTGATCGCCCGCGCGGTGGAGGCCTGCTCGTTCGACCGCCTCAAAGCGGCCGAAGCGCAGAGCCAAGGGGCGGCGGAGCGGAAGTCGCTGAGGGTGCGGAAGGGCGTTGTCGGCGGGCACCGCGAGGAACTCGACGACCGCGAGGCCGAGTTCATGGATGCCGTCCTGACCGAAGTCGGCCATCCGGCGCTGGCGCGCTATCTGCCGAACTGACTGGAAAAACACGCGACCCTGCCGCGGGCGCCGTGTTTCCGCTATGCGTGCGGCGGGACCCGGTATTTCGGCCCGAGCGGCAGCTTCTGCAAGAGCACGCTTCGCCAGTAGAACATGACGCGGTAGACATGCCGCGCGACATCGGGCGCCGGGTGTCCCGACTTCTCCGCCCCGACCATCAGCCGGCCGACGAACGTCTGAAAATAGTCGAGCGCCGAGGGCTCGTCCGTGAACTTGGTGAGGCTGGTGTGGATGTCCTCGCAGATGTAGAGCCCACCGGCCATCAGATGCGGGAAGAGCGCCTCGAAGGTTGCGATCTGATGGGCGGGGACATGCGAGCCGTCGTCGATGATGATGCCGAACGGCCCGTGCTCGTCGGCAAGGCGTTCGATGAACGCCGTGTCCGACTGGTCGCCCTGCAGCATGGTGATGCGATCGACCTCATGCGTCTCGCGGGGCCTGATGTCGACGCCGACGATCTTGGCGCGGCTGAAATACCGCGACCATAGCGCCACCGAACCGCCGTCCTTGACGCCGATTTCCAGGATCGTGAAAGCCGCATCGCGAAACGGCGCGAACTCCTGTCCGTAGACCAGCAGCTGACCGCTCGACTTGTAGGCACGCGTCTCCTCGGCAATCCGCGCCAGGTCGGTCGGCACGGTGTCGATCAGCCGGCGGGGATCGTCATCGGCCGGCTTCGACCGGACCTCAGCGTCATTTCTCAATGATTTGAGCCTATGCTTCAGCCGGCGCACCGAAGGCCTCGCTGACCCGATCGTAGAGGATGCGGTCGAGCCAAACCGGGTCCTTGTGCTCGGTCTGCGCCATGATCTCGTCCACCAGTTTGCCGATATCCTCCGACGACCTTCCCCGCTTGACCCGGGTCTCGGTCAAAGTCATCCCGTACTCCTCCTGGATCCAGGCGAATGCCTCGGCATAGCGTGAGAGCGGAAAAAGGGTAAAACGCTCGACGACGCGGTCGACAAGCTTGATCCAGCGCTCGAGGCGGCGCGCCGACGATGGAGCGAACTGGGGCA
>CAZSXA010000023.1:0-20793 GCA_964611195.1 uncultured Bauldia sp. | reverse complement strand
ATGATCCTTTATTGCCGGCACCGATCCGGTCGGCGGGCTCTGCCGCGCGCTACCGTCTTCACAGGTGTGACAGGTGCCGGAACGGCCCGGGTTGTTTCCTGAATGGGCGCGCTGTGGACGCCAAGCTGCGTGACAGATAAGAGGGGGGCAGTTGGTTGTCAACGTAGCGCGCCCCTTGGCTTTTCCGCTGAATCGGGCGCAGTTGAGCGGGCTCCGAGCGGGGCCGGCAGAAGTGAACAAGGAGCATATTCATGACCCTAGCGGTCCTTCCAAGCGCCGCGGCCAGGCGGCGTTCACGGCGGCTTTCGCTGCCGCTCGCGCTGGCGGCGGGAATTGCGGCCTTCGCGCCTCACGCCTACGCGCAGGACGAAGAGGCCCCGCCGGTCGAGGAAGTGCAGGAGACCGTCTTCGCCGTGGTCGACGGCTACGAGATCACGGAGCGCGACCTCGGATTCATGGTCCAGGTTCTGGGCGAGGCGTTCAACCAGATCCCGCAGAACCAGCAGCTCGAGGTCCTGATCGAGTCGGCGATCGAGTTCCGCCTGACCGTCGATGCAGCCGAAGAGACCGACGTCGATCAATCGGAAGAGTTCCAAGAGCGCATGGCGTTCCTCAGGGCCGAACAGCTACGGTCGACCTATCTCAACGAGATCGTGGGCGCCCGTGTCGAGGAAGAGGAGATCCGGGCCGCCTATGACGAGTGGGTCGCCGGTCTCGACCTTCCGACCGAGGTCCAGATTCAGGCCATCCGCGTCGCCACCGAGGCCGAGGCGGAAGACGTTCTCCGGCGTCTCGACGAGGGCGAGGACTTCGCGGATATCGCACTGGAAGAGTCGCTCGACCGCAACAGCGCCGAAAATGGCGGTGTCGTCCGCGAAATCGTCGACGGCCAGCCGCGCGACTATTGGGCTCCGGGCGAGCTCTTCCAGGAGTTCGACGACGTGGTCTTCAATATCGAGCCGGGTACGGTCTACCCGGTGCCGATCCTTCGCGGCGAGAGCTGGCACGTCGTCGGCGTGACCGACCGCCGTCAGCAGCCACCGCCGACCTTCGAGGAAATGCGGGAGACCTTCCGTCAGGAGCTGTTCCGGACGGAGTATTCTGAGGTGCTCGAGGAGCTGCGCGCCGCTGCCGAAATCGAGCGGCTGGTGCCCGGCCCGCAGGACGCGCCCGAGGACGCTGCGCCGGCGATCGAGCCGGTCGAGCCGGCCGACCCCGACGGCGGCTGACGGAAAGGTCAGCGATGACAACGCTGTCGCCGCTGGCACCGGACTCGTTCCCGCTGCTGCCGCCGATCGCCGGCGTCAAGCTGATGACGGCGGCGGCAGGGATCAAATATGCAAACCGTGAGGACGTCCTCGTCATGGTGCTGGACGAGGGGACGGCAATTGCCGGCGTCCTCACCCGGTCGCATTGCCCCTCGGCTCCGGTCGACTGGTGCCGGGCGGTCCTGCCGCGCGGCACGGCGCGCGCCGTCCTCGTCAACTCCGGCAACGCCAACGCCTTCACCGGCAAGCACGGGCGCGAGGCGACGCGCATCTCCGCCGAGGCGGTGGCGCAGGCGCTCGGCTCGGCGCCGGAGGACGTGCTGCTTGCCTCGACCGGCGTGATCGGCGAGCCGCTGCCGGCGGAACGGTTCGCCACGGTCGTCGGCGACATGGTGCGCGATGCCCGGCCGGAGCGCTGGGAATCGGCGGCGCGCGCCATCATGACCACCGACACCTTCCCCAAGGGTGCGACCCGGACGGCCGGGATCGGCGAAACGACGGTCCGCATCAACGGCATCGCCAAAGGGTCCGGCATGATCGCCCCGGACATGGCGACGATGCTCGCCTTTGTCGCAACGGATGCCAGCATTGCACCCGGCGCACTGAAGCAGATGCTCGCCGAGGGCGTCGGCGGCAGCTTCAACGCCATCACCGTCGACAGCGACACCTCGACGTCGGACACGGTGCTGATGATGGCGACAGGGGCCGCCGGCAACACCGCGGTCGAGGACGCCGCCGATCCTTCGCTTGCCGCTTTCCGCGCCGCCCTCGACGACCTGCTTCTCGACCTCGCTCATCAGGTCGTGCGCGACGGCGAGGGAGCGACGAAGTTCGTCGAGGTCGAGGTGACCGGTGCCAGCTCCGACGAGTCGGCGCGTGCAATCGCCCGGTCGATCGCCAACTCGCCGCTGGTGAAGACGGCGATTGCCGGCGAGGATGCCAATTGGGGCCGCGTCGTCATGGCGGTCGGCAAGGCCGGCGAACCGGCCGACCGCGATCTCCTGTCGATCTGGTTCGGGCCCCACCGTGTCGCAACGGCCGGAGAGCGCGATCCGGACTACTCCGAGGAGGCGGTGTCCGCCTACATGAAGGGCGCCGAGCTCGTTCTGCGCGTCGATCTCGGCCTTGGCACCGGGCGCGACCGGGTTTGGACCTGCGATCTCACCCACGGCTACATCGATATCAACGCCGACTATCGGACGTGAGCGACCTTCTCATCGTCTCCGCCGCCGCGCTCATCGACGCCGACGGGCGCGTGCTGATCACGCGTCGTCCCGACGGCAAGGACATGGCGGGCCTTTGGGAGTTCCCCGGCGGCAAGATCGACGCCGGCGAGACGCCGGAGGCAGCGATTGTCCGCGAACTCAACGAGGAACTCGGCATCACGGTCGGCGCGCGCTGCCTGTCGCCGCTCTCCTTCGTCAGCCACGATTATGGCGACTTCCACCTGCTGCTGATGCTCTATCTGCTGCGCCGTTGGGACGGCATCCCGCAGGCGCTCGAGGGGCAGGAGCTGAAATGGGTGTGGCCGAACCGCCTCGGCGACTATCCGATGCCACCGGCCGACGTGCCGTTGGTCTCGGCGTTAACCGATTGTTTGCGAGGCCCCGTCGATTCTAGCTGACGGCCCGGCTGGGCCTTTCTGCTGGTGGCTATCCTTGTACGGAGTTGGGGCATGTCGGTACGTGAGGATCTGAGCGAGGTCCGTCCAACTGGGCGCAAACCGGGGGCGGTGTTCGTGTTCGTTCCGCTGCTGATCGCCATCCTCGGCGCGGCGACGCTCTATCTGGCGCAGATGCCCGAAGCCTCGTCGGTCGGCTTCTCCGGCTACGGCATTGACGAGATCGCCGCTGGCGGCGCCATCGACTAGCCTTACCGCCGGCGTCATCGCCCGGCCTTTTCTCCCGTCGGAATCTCGCTGACGCCCAAAGCATCGGCAAGCCGCGTCTCGGCCGAGCCGGGCCGGAGCGGTTTCTGCTGGCTTTCGTGCGGGGCCCAACCGGACAGCCAGACGAAGTCGAACGTCGCCCGAATGCGCCCGTCCGGATCGGCGAAGCGATCGCCATAGACCTCTACAGCCTTCGCCAGCACGCCGCGGGTCATCGGCTTGCCGCCCTCGGCGAGGGCATTGGTGAAGCCGGTCGCGCGCAGATCGCGGAGGAGCGCGCCGAGGTCGCCATAGCGGACCGTCACCCGATCCTGATCGGCGACCGGAAGGGCCAGCCCGGCGCGTTGCAGCAGGGCGCCGAGTTCGCGGACGCTGGCGAATGGGGCGACGCGCGGCGTTGCCCCACCGGTTATCTCGGCCTCCGCCGCCGCGAGCGCCTGACGAAGCTCGGTCAGCGTGTCGCCGCCGGCGAGAACGGCGAGAAAGAGCCCGTCCGGCTTCAGCGCGAAGCGGATCTGCGCCAGCGTTCCGGGAAGGTCGTTGACGCTCTGAAGGCCGAGCGCGGAGACGATCAGATCGACGCTGGCGGCGCCGAGCGGCAGCGCTTCGGGGTCGGCAGCGGCGAAGGGATGCTCGCCACGCGTCTCGATCAGTCGATCGAACCGCGTCACACGCTCGACCTGGCTGGTCGCGGCGATCGCCTCGGCCAATGTCGGCAACGGCGTCGCCAGATCGACGGCGTTCGCGAATGCGCGCTGGACGACCGCCAGGCGCTCGACGAGTTCCGCCACGGCTCGGTTGAGCAGGAAGGCGGCATCGGTTTGGCCCTTCGCAAAGGCACGGCGTCTGTGTCGGTCCAGACGGTTGAGGTCGAACAGCACGGTCATGGCGCGACACTGCGCGCGCATCGGCGCCTCCGTCAAAGGACCGCTCGCCGCGCCCGCGTGGAGCGGCTATCGTCGCGCCATGTTGAGGGAGGCGCGTGGTACAGGCGCAGGCCGGCGGCGCATGCTGGGGACAGCGGCGGCGGTCTCGTCCCGTCTGATCGCGGCGGCGATGCCGCCGAGTTGCCTTGCCTGCGGTATGCCGGTCGCCGACGAGGGTGGGTTGTGTGCCGGATGCTGGGGACGGCTTCGCCTCATCGAGCGGCCGTTCTGCGACAAGCTCTCGATCCCCTTCAGCTACGACCTCGGTGCCGGCGCTCTCTCGGCCGAGGCGATCGCCAACCCGCCGCCCTTCGATCGCATGCGCGCCGTCGCCCTTTATGACGGCGTTGCCCGCGAACTCGTCCACGCGCTGAAATATGGCGACCATCTCGAGATCGCCCAGTGGATGGCCGGCTGGATGCACCGTGCCGGGGCCGAAATCATCGCTGACGCCGATTTGATCGTGCCCGTTCCGCTCTTCCGTCGCCGGCTATGGTCGCGACGTTTCAATCAGGCGGCCGCGCTCGTCGCGGCGATCGCCAAGCGCGCCGGCAAGCCCTACGCGCTGTCGGCGGTGACGCGTATACGGCGGACGGAGAACCAGGTCGGGCTGACGCGAAAGGCGCGCCAGGCCAATGTCCGCGGCGCCTTCCGTGTCGACGAGGCGCACCGACCGCAGATCGCCGGCCGGCGCGTGCTGATCGTCGACGATGTCGCGACCACCGGTGCAACGCTTGGCGCCGTCACCCGTTCGCTGGGTAGGGCCGGCGCAGCCGGCGTCGACGCTCTGGTCTTCGCCCGGGTTGCGCATGAGGCAATTTGAAACGATCTGTTAGGCCGGTTTCGGCGTAAGGTGCTCCAATGACTGAGATAACGATCTACTCCCGCCCCTTCTGCGGCTATTGCGACCTCGCCAAGCGGCTCCTCGAGCGCAAGGGCCTCGGCTACTCCAATATCGATGTCGGCGCCGAGCCGGATCGCAAGGCCGAGATGATCAGCCGATCCGGCGGGCGGATGACGTTTCCGCAGATCTTCGTCGGCGACACACATGTCGGCGGCTACACCGATCTCGCCGCGCTCGACCGGCGCGGCGGTCTCGACGCACTTCTCGGCGGCTGAGCGGCGACGATGACGGAACGGTTCACCGCAGGGCTCGTCCAGATGCGCAGCGGGCGGACGCCGGAGGCGAACATCGCCGTCGCCGAGTCCCTCATTCGCGAGGCCGCCGCCGGCGGCGCCGCCTACATCCTGACGCCGGAGATGACCAACATCCTCGACCGCAACGCGCAGGCGACCATGGCCGCCGCGCAGCTCGAGGCCGAGGATCCCGCTCTGGCGCGTTTCCGGCATCTCGCCGAGGAATTGCGAGTGTGGCTCCACATCGGTTCGCTGGCGGTGCGGGGCGAGGCCGGCGTCGTCGATCGCGGTTACCTTGTCGACCCCGACGGTGCGATCGCGGCGCGCTACGACAAGATCCACATGTTCGACGTCGACCTCCCGGGCGGCGAGAGTTGGCGCGAGTCGCGGCTCTACCATCCGGGCAATGAGGCCGTTGTCGCCGACCTGCCGTGGACGCGGGTCGGCCTCACCATCTGCTACGACCTTCGTTTCCCGCAGCTCTTCAGGGCGCTCGCTCATGCCGGCTCGACCGTGATCGCGGTTCCGGCGGCCTTCACCCGGCAAACCGGGCAGGCGCATTGGCATGTCCTGCTGCGCGCTCGCGCCATCGAGACCGGCAGCTTCGTCCTCGCCGCCGCGCAGGGCGGACGGCACGAGGACGGGCGCGAGACGTTCGGCCACAGCCTGGCGGTCGATCCATGGGGCCGGGTCCTCGCCGAGGCCGAGGACGAGCCCGGCGTACTCCTCGTCGAGATCGATCCGGGCCAAAGCCTCGCGGTGCGCCAGCAGATCCCGGCACTCAAGCATGACCGGGAATTCGCGCACCCGGCCGCCATCGAGGTCGCGCGCGCCTCATGATCCGCTACGACCTCGTCTGCGACCACGGCGATCGCTTCGAGGCCTGGTTCCGCAACTCCGACGACTTCGAGCACCAGGCGGCTGCCGGCGTGCTCGTCTGTCCGGCCTGCGGCTCGCCCGATGTGGTCAAGGCGCTGATGGCGCCGGCGGTGCGTCGTCGGACAGCCAAAGCGCACCCTGCTCCCGCGATAGCGGAGGCGCCCCCTGATCGGAAGCCGCCGTCGATGCCGGTGTCGTCCGATCCGAAGCTTGCAGAGGCGGTCGCCACACTTCGCGAGGTCGCGCGCGAGATCCGCGCCAATGCAGAGGATGTCGGGCGGCGCTTTCCGGAGGAGGCACGGCGCATCCACTACGCCGAGTCGGAGCCGCGCAGCATCGTCGGTCAGGCAACGCCGCAGGAAGCAAAGGCGCTGGCGGAAGAGGGGATCGAAGCGTTTCCGCTACCGGTTCTCCCCGAAGACCTCAACTAACTGTGGTCCAGGCGCAACAGCTCTCGCAGAAAACGCGGAGTTGCAGTTGCCGTCACCAACCAGCGGGTGACGCGATGCTATGCGACCTTTATCGCAGTTCGCACCGATCCTCGGGGCAGGAGATGACAATGAGAAAATCCGCAATCGCCGTGGCAGCCGCAGCCGGCGCCATGTTCTTCGCAACCAGCGCGATGGCCGCCGATCCAGTGATGCCGGCGCCCCCGCCCCCACCGCCTCCCGCGGCGCCCGCTTTCGACTGGTCGGGCCCTTATGTTGGCGCCTATCTCGGCTATTGGTTTGGTGACGGTGGAATGGTCGGCGGCCTCGCCGGCTACAACTACCAGATCAACAACTTCGTCGTCGGTGTCGATGTCTCCGCCGGTATCTGGGACTTCGGTTCTCCGGACTTTGAGGCCTACGCGATCTTCCGCGGCGGCGTCGCGTTCGACCGCATCCTGGCCTATGCCGGTATCGGTCCGGGCTGGGAGGGTAGCTTCACCTATGCGGCGACCGCGGGCGTCGAATTTGCCGTCACCGACAATGTGATTCTGCGTGGCGAGGCGATCTTCTACGAGCCCTTCAGCGGCGTCATCTACGGCGTTCGCGGCGGCGTCAGCTTCCTGTTCGGCGGCATGTAGCACCGCTTGTCGCCGGCACCGGCCGGCGGCCTCAAAATCATCGAAGCGCCCGGCCGCAAAGCCGGGCGTTTCTTGCATTCTCAGGCGATGCGAAGAGGCCGATCGGCGGCGAACAGATAGTTCACGTCGGTGTCGGTGTCCGACAGGCGCCACTCACCGCGCAGCGGATTGTAGATCATTCCGGCGGTGTTGCCGGGTGCGAGGCCGGCCTGGGTGAAGGCCTCGCAGAGTTCGTCCGGATTGACGAACTTGCTCCAGCTATGCGTGCCGCGCGGGAGCCATCGCAGCACATACTCGGCGCCAACGATCGCGAGCGCGAAGGCCTTGGCGGTGCGATTGATCGTCGAGACGACCATCAGGCCGCCCGGCTTCAGCATGCCGGCGCAGATCCCGATGAAGGCCGCGACGTCCGGAACGTGCTCGACGATCTCCAGCGCCATCACCATGTCGAAGCGCTCGCCCGCCGCGGCGAGGTCTTCCGCGGTCGTCTGGCGGTAGTCGATGTCGATGCCGGATTCGGCGGCGTGGAGCCGCGCGACCTCGATGTTCGTTGCCGAGGCGTCGGCGCCGACGACACGGGCGCCCATCCGCGCCAGGGGCTCGGCAAGGAGGCCGCCACCACAGCCGATATCGAGCGCGCGGAGCCCCGACAGCATTTTCGTGGATTTTCGGTCGCGGCCGAAGCGCCGGCTCGCTTCGTCGCGGATGAAGGAGAGCCGGAGCGGGTTGATCTGGTGCAGCGGGCGGAATTTACCCTTCGGGTCCCACCATTGCCGCGCGATGCGCTCGAAGCGCTCGATTTCGGCTGGGTCGACGGTGCTCGCAGCTTGGACGCTCATGGTTCCACCGTGACCGCAGAGTGTGCCGGAAATGAGTTCGTTCGCATCGCGGCCGAAAAGGACTAGCCCTCGCCTTTGCCCTTGCCGCGTTCGATGCCCTCGGTGATCAGACGACGGGCTTCATCCGCATCGCCCCAACGCACGATCTTGACCCATTTGTCGGGCTCCAAGTCCTTGTAATGGGTGAAGAAGTGCTCAATCTGCTTGAGCAGGATCGGCGGCAGATCGGTGTAGCCCTCCACCGCATCATAGCGCTGGGTCAGCGAGCGCGACGGCACCGCCACGATCTTCTCGTCGATCCCGGCATCGTCCTCCATCACGAGAACGCCGACAGGCCGTACGCTCATCACCGCGCCCGGCAGGATCTGCCGGGTGTTGGCGGCAAGCACGTCGACAGGGTCGCCGTCGTCGGAAAGCGTGTGCGGGATGAACCCGTAGTTCCCGGGGTAGCGCATGGGCGTGTAGAGGAATCGATCGATGAAGAGGGCACCGGACGCCTTCTCCAGCTCGTATTTGATGGGATCGCCGCCGATC
The DNA here is from genome assembly GCA_964611195.1 of uncultured Bauldia sp. Lineage (GTDB taxonomy): Bacteria > Pseudomonadota > Alphaproteobacteria > Rhizobiales > Kaistiaceae > JADLGL01. The sequence goes on along the minus strand of CAZSXA010000023.1, from coordinate 12,253 downwards.
GGCACCTCCACGATCATGTTGACGTCGTGCGGCGGATTCTTGCCGATCGGGATTGCATCCAGGCGCATGCCCAAATCCTTTCGCTGCTGGAGGATGGAATGCGGGCCGGCCTCTGCCCGCATTGCTGCATCGCGGCCGAGCCGCTAAATAGCCGCGGATTCGAGGGCGTGTCGAGGCGACCGCCAAAGAGCGCAGCGGCTCAAGGACTTCCATGACCCGGCTGGTGATGAAATTCGGCGGGACTTCTGTCGCCGATGTCGACCATATCCGCAACGTCGCCCGCCACATCAAGCGCGAGGTGGACGCCGGTAACGAAGTGGCGGTCGTCGTATCGGCAATGGCCGGCGCGACGAACCAGCTCGTCGAGTGGACGCGAGAGGTCGCGCCGTTCCATGACGCCCGCGAGTATGACGTGGTCGTCTCGTCCGGCGAACAGGTGACGTCCGGCCTCTTGGCGCTGGCGCTGCAGGCCGAGGGCATCGACGCGCGTTCCTGGCAGGGATGGCAGATCCCGGTCCGCACCTCGAACGTCCATGGCGCGGCGCGGATCGAGGGGGTCGAGCCGGAGCGGCTGGTGGAACGCATATCCAGCGGACAGGTGGCGGTCGTCGCCGGCTTCCAGGGGATCGCCCCCGATCAGCGGATCGCGACGCTCGGGCGCGGCGGCTCCGACACATCGGCCGTGGCGCTCGCCGCGGCGATCGGGGCCGAGCGGTGCGATATCTACACCGACGTCGACGGCGTCTGCACGACCGATCCGCGGATCGTGCCGAAGGCCAAGCGTCTGGAAAAGGTCTCCTTCGAGGAGATGCTCGAAATGGCCTCGCTGGGCGCCAAGGTGCTACAGGTCCGGTCGGTCGAGCTGGCAATGGTGCATGGCGTGCCGATCCTGGTGCGTTCGTCCTTCGATCCGCCCGAAGTCGGTTTGGATGGCGAGATCGTCGGAACCCTCATTTGCGACGAGGATCAGATCGTGGAGCAGAAGACCGTCACCGGCATCGCCTATTCGAAGGATGAGGCGCAGATCACGCTTCGCCGCGTCGAGGACAAGCCGGGCGTTGCCGCCGCCGTTTTCGGTCCGCTTGCCGAGGCCGGCATCAATGTCGACATGATCGTCCAGAACGTCTCGGAAGACGGCTCGACGACCGATCTCACCTTCACTGTTCCGATCGCCGAGTATGAGCGGTCGACCAAGGTGCTGGAGGGCATCCGCCCGACTGTGAACTATCAGCTGATGCAGGGCTCGCCGGACGTTGCCAAGATTTCCGTCATCGGGATCGGCATGCGCTCCCATGCCGGTGTCGCTGCCGAGGCGTTCAGGGCTCTGGCCGAGCGCGGCATCAACATCCGGGCGATCACGACCTCGGAGATCAAGATATCCGTGCTGATCGATGCCTCGTTCACGGAGCTTGCGGTACGGACTTTGCATTCGCTATACGGGCTCGACAATTGACGCTGGCCCGTCCGAACTGACGCGAAGGCCAGCTATGCGGCTGTCAATCCCGGGATAGTTCTTCAATGCGAGTGCCACTCGCCGGGCCGCGGGTCCTGCTTCGCCGCCTGCGCGAGATCATGGCGGAGCCAGCAAGTGCTCAGGACCGGCTCGACAAGATCGTCACGCAGATCGCGGCCAACATGGTCGCCGAGGTGTGCTCGGCCTATGTGCTGCGCGACGACAACTACCTCGAACTGTTCGCGACCGAGGGCCTGAAGGCCGAGGCGGTCCACAATACGCGTCTGCGCGTCGGGCAAGGCCTTGTCGGCCTGATCGCGGCAGAGGCGACAACCCTCAATCTGCCGAACGCCCAGGACCACCCGGCCTTTGCGTTCATGCCGGAGACCGGCGAGGAGATCTATCACTCCTTCCTCGGCGTGCCGCTACTGCGCGCCGGCCGGACGGTCGGGGTGCTCGTCGTCCAGAACAAGGTTCACCGGAACTACTCCGAGGAGGAGGTCGAGGCGCTCCAGACGATCGCGATGGTGCTCTCGGAGATGATCGCGGCGGGCGATCTCGAGGGCCTCTCGCCGAGCGAAGGCGCGCTCGATCTTCGTCGCCCGATCACGGTTTCGGGCGTCGGCTTCAACGAAGGCGTCGGCCTCGGCCATGTCGTCCTGCACGAGCCACGCGTCGTCGTGACCCGGCTGATTGCCGAGGACACCGAGGCGGAATCGAAACGGCTCGACGAGGCGATCGCCAACCTTCGCGAATCCGTGGACGACATGATCGCGCGGGGCGATCTCGAAGTGCATGGCGAGCACCGTGACGTTCTCGAAGCCTATCGCATGGTCGCGCATGATCGTGGCTGGGTGCGTCGGATGCAGGAAGCGATCGGCAATGGCCTCACCGCCGAAGCCGCCGTCGAAAAGGTGCAGAGCGACACCAGAGCCCGACTGCAACGCCAGACCGATCCGCTGCTGTGGGAGCGGCTTCACGATTTCGACGATCTCGCCAACCGGCTGCTGCGGCTGCTGCTCGGCGGCGCAGCGATTCCGCACGATCTGCCGAAGAACGCCATCGTCATCGCCCGCGGAATGGGCGCGGCCGATCTCCTCGACTACGACCGGACCCGCATCCGCGGGCTGGTGATGGAAGAGGGGGCGGCGACAAGTCACGCGACCATCGTCGCCCGCGCGCTCGGCATCGCCACCGTCGGCCGCGCCAGCCAAGTGGTATCGCTGGTCGAGAACGGCGACCCGATCATCGTCGACGGCGAGACCGGTGACGTCCACATCCGACCGACCTCCGACGTTGAGCTCGCCTATGCAGAAAAGGTGCAGTTTCGGGCCGAGCGCCAGAAGCGCTACCGGCTGCTGCGCGACGTCCCGTCCGTCACCAGGGACGGCGCGCCGGTGTCGCTGATGATCAATGCCGGGCTCCTTGTCGACCTTCCGCATGTCGCCGAGTCCGGCGCCGACGGCATCGGCCTCTTCCGCACCGAGTTGGAGTTCATGGTGGCCGACACGCTACCGCGGATGAATCAGCAGGCGAGCCTCTACCGGTCCGTCCTCGACGCTGTCGACGGTCGCCCCGTTACCTTCCGAACGCTCGACATCGGCGGCGACAAGGTGCTGCCCTATCTGCGCACCGCCGAGGAGGAAAACCCCGCCCTCGGCTGGCGCGCAATCCGCCTCGGGCTCGATCGGCCGGGGCTGTTGCGGACACAGATCCGTGCGCTGCTGCGCGCAGCCGCCGGCCGCGAGCTCCGGATCATGCTGCCGATGGTGACCGAGGTCGGCGAGATGGAGCTGGCGCGCGAGATGATCGACCGCGAGATCGTGCACTTCCGCCGCCACGGCCACGAGCCGCCGTCGCAGCTGAAGGTCGGCGCGATGCTCGAAGTGCCGGCGCTGTTCTTCCAGCTCGACGAGCTGATGGCGGTGTCGGACTTCGTTTCGGTCGGGACCAACGATCTGGTGCAGTTCGTGATGGCGTCGGACCGCGGCAATCTCCGCGTGGCGAATCGTTTCGACCCGCTGTCGACCCCGTTCCTGCGGGCGCTTAGAAAGGTTGTCGAAGCGGCCGAGACGCGCGATATCCCGATCACGCTGTGCGGCGAGCTTGCCGGCCAGCCGCTGGCGGCGATGACGCTGATCGGCCTCGGCTATCGCACCCTGTCGATGGCCCCGGCGGCGATCGGGCCGGTCAAGGCGATGCTCCTGCAGCTCGATGCGACCGAACTTGCTGCGGCGCTCCGCGACTGGCTCCAACGACCAGCCAGTTCCGTCGACATGCGGCGTGAGCTGCTGACATTCGCCAACAGCCATTCCATTCCGGTATAGCCGTTCGACGGAATTCGGATTCGGCCAGGCTAGTGACGTAAGACGTGCTGTCAGAACAAAAAATCGATGGGCTCCTGAAGCGGGTCGAGACAATCGACAGCCAGCTGTCGACACCGCTCGACACCGAGACGATGATCGATCTGTCGCGGGAGCGGGCGGAGCTCGAGCCGATCGTCGAAGCGATTACCGAACTGAAGAAGGCCGAATCCGACCTCGAAGGCCTCCGCACGCTGTTCGACGATCCTGAGATGGGCGAGATGGCGCGCGCCGAGGCCCGCGAACTCGATGAGCGGGTCGAGGAACTCAACGAGAAGCTGAGCCGGCTTCTCCTCCCCAAGGACGCCGCCGACGAGAAAGGCGCGATCGTCGAAATCCGCGCCGGAACCGGCGGCAACGAGGCCGCGCTCTTCGCCGGCGATCTCTTCCGCATGTATCACCGCTATGCCGATCTCCAGGGCTGGAAGGTCGAGGTGATCGAGGAAAGCCCCGGCGATGTCGGCGGCTACAAGGAAATCGTCGCCGAGATCACCGGGCGCGGCGTGTTCGCCCGGCTGAAATTCGAGTCGGGCGTCCACCGCGTTCAGCGCGTGCCGGAAACGGAGGCGAGCGGCCGCATTCACACCTCGGCGGCAACGGTGGCGGTGCTGCCGCAGGCGGAGGAAGTCGATGTCGAGATCAAGCCGGAGGATATTCGCCTCGACACCAGCCGCGCGTCGTCGGCCGGTGGCCAGCATGCCAACACTACCGACTCCGCTGTGCGCCTGACGCATATCCCGACCGGCATCGTCGTCACGGCGTCGGAGAAGTCGCAACACCAGAACCGGGCGCGGGCGATGCAGATTCTGCGCGCCAAGCTGTTCGACATGGAGCGCCAGAAGTTGGCACAGGATCGTGCCGAGGCGCGGCGCGTGCAGGTCGGCACCGGTGACCGCTCGGAGCGCATCCGTACGTACAACTTCCCGCAGGGTCGGGTGACCGACCACCGCATCAACCTGACACTCTACAAGCTCGACCAGGTGCTGCTGGGCACGGCGCTGGACGAACTGGTCGACGCGCTTGTCACCAATCACCAGGCCGACCAGCTTGCCGCCATCGAGGCGGAGGAGACGTGACGGCAGGCCTCGCCGCGGCGGAGGACGTGCTGACCGTAGGCGCCGCGCGGCGACGGTTGGCTAGCCGGCTACAGAGCGGCTGGAGCAGCGGCGCGGGGTCCGCCGCTCTCGACGCGCGGCTTCTTCTCGCCCACGCCCTCGGCGTCGAGGCGATGTCGCTGCCGTTGCGCGACGGCGAAGCCGTGCCGATCGAGGCGATGGCGGCGGCCGAAGCGCTGGTCGCCCGCCGCGCGCGGGGCGAACCGGTGGCGCGGCTCCTCGGCTACAAGGAGTTCTGGAGCCTTCGCTTTGACCTCTCGGCCGGAACGCTGGTGCCGCGGCCGGACACCGAGACGATCGTCGCGACAGCGCTCGATCGGATCGCGGCCGCGGGCCAGCGCGGCGACCCGCTCCGGCTTCTCGATCTCGGCACCGGGTCGGGGTGCATTCTGCTGGCGCTTCTCAGCGAGTTGCCGGCGGCAGTCGGCGTCGGGGTCGACCGCAGCACGGACGCCGTCAACACGGCAGCCGCCAACGCCGAGCGCTTCGGCCTCGGCGACCGCGCGCGTTTTGTCGCAGGCAACTGGGCCGACGGGCTTGCCGGGCCGTTCGATGCAATCCTTGCCAATCCTCCCTATGTAGAGGGAGCGGATTTGCCCGATCTGCCGATCGAGGTCATCGGACACGACCCGCGTCTTGCGCTCGATGGCGGCCCGGACGGATTGGGTGCTTATCGGGAAATCATTCCGGAGCTGCCGCGTTGTCTCGCTTTGGGTGGCTTCGCGGCTCTCGAGTTCGGGCCGCGTCAGGCAGGGCCGATCTCGGAGCTTGCCGGGCGGGCCGGACTCGATGCGGAGATCCGCCGCGATCTCGCAGGCCGCGAACGTGTTGCCCTGCTAACGATCCGGTCAGCAAAGACCTGAAGAGCGGCAAAAACCGCTTGGAAAACAAATCCGGAGCGACTAGGGTTTCCCCACCGAAGCACGAGGGCCGTAGCGCCTGACGTTTGGGAACCAAGCTTCTGAAACGTTGCAGTGCCGCTGGAGTGCCCCGATAGGCGCTCCCGTCGAGGATCAACGATCCTCACGGGAGGAGAAGTGTGCCCTGGCCGGGCACCGATGCCGACATGACAGGGTCAGCTTGCTGAGCCGAGCAGGATCGCCGGGTCGAGACGCGAGAATTGTGTCGCGCGTGGCTTGAAGAGCCGGGTCGAGGACGCAAGACCATTCATTTGCCCAGAGTATTTGGAAGAGAGCCGTAATGAGGCAAGGACATAACAAGCGCTCCCGTGGCCGGAACCGGAAGGGGCCGAACCCATTGCAGCGTTCGTACGAAAGCAACGGACCGGACGTGAAGGTCCGCGGTACCGCGCTCCATGTCGCGGAAAAGTATGTGACGCTGGCGCGGGACGCCGCGTCCTCCGGCGACCGGGTCGCGGAGCAGAACTACCTCCAGCATGCCGAGCACTATTTCCGGATCGTCGCCGCTGCCCAGGCGCAGATGCCCCAGCAGCAAGCGCAGCCGTCGCAGCGCGACGAGGACGACGACGAGGACGAGGATCGGAACACCGGCCAGAACGGCGAGCGCGGCCAGTCGCGGGACGACAACCAGCCGCAGTTCGGACTTTCCGATCCACAGCCTTACGTCAATGGCGACGGCAATGGTCATGACAACGACTCCGGCGAGCGCCGCGAAATGAACGGCGATGGCGGCGGCAACAGCCGCCCACGGCGGACCCGCCGGCCGCGGCCGGAACGCAAGGAAGCCGAGGCGGCGTCCGAGGAACCCGTCACCGCGGACGACTGAACCAGCCTCCGTCTGCCGTAAACGCATCTTGCGGCAAGCCTCTCGACACTCGATATCAGATGCTAGACGCGGTCTCGTGAGGAGACGCGTACCGGGCATCATCACCGCGCGCGCCTGACGATAGGGCGGCGGTGGTCGTCAGGAGGCATTGATGAATCTCGAGATCTATTCGGAGCGGGTGCGCGGTTTTCTGCAGTCCGCCCAGACGCTCGCGCTCACCAGCGGGCACCAGCAATTCACCCCCGAACACCTGCTCAAGGTCCTGCTCGACGACGAGGAAGGTCTCGCCGCCGGGTTGATCGACCGCGCCGGTGGCGACTCACGCATGGCGCTCGCCGCAACCCAGAAGGCCCTCGGCGATCTGCCGAAGGTCGAGGGCGCGGGCGCCGGGCAGCTCTACCTAGCGCCACCGACGGCCAAGGTCTTCGATACCGCCGAGAAGATGGCGAAGAAGGCGGGCGACAGCTTCGTCACGGTGGAGCGGCTGCTGACAGCCCTCGCCGTCGAGAAGGACGCCAAGAGCGCCAAGGTCCTGGCCGATGCCGGCGTCACGCCAACCGCGCTCAACCAGGCGATCGAATCGCTTCGCCAGGGCCGTACCGCCGACAGCGCCTCGGCCGAGAGCCAGTATGAGGCGCTCAAGAAATACGCCCGCGATCTCACCCAGGATGCGCGCGACGGCAAGCTCGACCCGGTGATCGGCCGCGACGAGGAAATCCGGCGCACAATCCAGGTCCTTTCCCGGCGCACCAAGAACAACCCGGTGCTGATCGGCGAACCCGGCGTCGGCAAGACCGCCATCGCCGAAGGGCTGTCGCTGCGCATCGTCAATGGTGACGTGCCGGAATCGCTGCGCGACAAGCGCCTGCTTGCGCTCGACATGGGCGCGCTGATTGCCGGCGCGAAGTATCGCGGCGAGTTCGAGGAGCGGCTGAAGGCGGTGCTCTCCGAGATCGAGGCGGCAGCTGGAGGCATCGTCCTCTTCATCGACGAGATGCACACGCTCGTGGGTGCCGGCAAGGCGGAAGGGTCGATGGACGCCTCGAACCTCCTGAAGCCGGCTCTGGCGCGCGGCGAACTGCACTGCGTCGGCGCGACAACGCTCGACGAGTATCGCAAGCATGTCGAGAAGGACGCCGCCTTGGCGCGGCGCTTCCAGCCGGTCTTTGTCGACCAGCCGACGGTCGAGGACACCGTCTCGATCCTTCGCGGGATCAAGGAGAAGTATGAGCTCCACCACGGCGTCCGCATCACCGATTCGGCCCTGGTGTCGGCCGCGGCGCTCTCGGACCGTTACATCACCGACCGCTTCCTGCCGGACAAGGCCATCGACCTCGTCGATGAGGCCGCTTCGCGGCTTCGCATGCAGGTTGATTCCAAGCCCGAAGCTCTCGACGAGCTCGACCGCCGCATCATCCAGCTGAAGATCGAGCGGGAGGCGCTGAAGAAGGAATCCGATACAGCGTCGAAGGATCGGCTTGAGAAGCTCGAGCGCGAACTCACCGATCTTGAAGAGCAGTCGCAGTCGCTGACCCAGCGGTGGACGGCGGAGAAGGAGAAGCTTTCCGCGGCGCAGAAGCTGAAGGAGCAACTCGACCAGGCGCGCGCCGAGCTCGAAAAGGCGCAGCGCACCGGTGACCTCGCCAAGGCCGGCGAACTTGCTTATGGCCGCATCCCGGAACTCGAACGCCAGGTCGCGGAAGTCGAGGCGGAGGAAGGAAGCCGCGCCGGCGACATGGTCGAGGAGGCGGTGACGCCCGATCACATCGCCGGCGTGGTATCGCGGTGGACGGGCATCCCGGTCGACAAGATGCTGGAAGGCGAGCGCGACAAGCTGCTGCGAATGGAAGACGAACTGGCGACCCGCGTGGTTGGCCAGGCGGAGGCCGTTCATGCGGTCGCCACCGCCGTCCGCCGCTCCCGCGCAGGACTTCAGGATCCCAACCGGCCGATCGGCTCATTCATGTTTCTTGGCCCCACCGGCGTCGGCAAGACCGAACTGACGAAGGCGGTGGCGGAGTTCCTGTTCGACGACGAAACCGCGATGGTCCGGATCGACATGTCGGAGTTCATGGAGAAGCACTCGGTCGCCCGACTTATCGGAGCGCCTCCGGGCTATGTCGGCTATGAGGAGGGCGGTGCGCTCACCGAAGCCGTCCGCCGCCGGCCCTATCAGGTGATCCTTTTCGACGAGATCGAGAAGGCGCACCACGACGTCTTCAACGTCCTCTTACAGGTGCTCGATGACGGGCGTCTCACCGATGGCCAGGGCCGCACGGTCGACTTCCGCAACACGCTCATCGTGATGACATCGAACCTCGGTGCGGAGCATCTTTCGGCGCTCCGCGAGGACGAGGAATCGGAGGCGGCGCGCGCGCTGGTCATGGACACCGTCAGGGCGCATTTCCGGCCGGAGTTCTTGAACCGGCTCGACGACATCATCCTGTTCCACCGCCTGAAGAAGAATGAGATGGGCAAGATCGTCGAGATCCAGCTGAAGCGGCTGAAATCCCTGTTGGGTGAGCGCAAGATTACGCTCGAACTCGACGACACCGCCGAGGCCTGGCTCGCCGAGAAGGGATACGACCCCGTCTACGGGGCGCGCCCCTTGAAGCGCGTCATCCAGCGCGAGGTGCAGGACCCGCTCGCCGACAAGATCCTTGCCGGCGAGATCGCCGACGGAGCGACCGTTCGGATCGTCGGCGGCAACGAGCATCTCCTGTTCGTGCCGCAGGAGGGTGCGGAAGCGGCAGCCTAGAGGCGTTGCTCCGGGGATATGGTTTGCCTCGTGCGCACTCGCCTCCGTTCGCTCCCGCGAAGGCCGGAGTCCATGCCTGAGAGGCGTATTGGGGTGATGGGGATCCTCGCACACGCAGGGACGAACGAAGCGGATTACTCGGGGAGCGGCGTTAGCGCGCGGCGACGCGATTGCCGGACTCGTCGAGACCGAGCAGATCGTTGATCTGATCGCGCTGCTCCTCGAAGGCGGCGAGCTGACTGCCGGTCAGCACGTCGCCTTCCGGCAGGCGGATCGTCAGCGGGTTGACCGTCTGACCGTTGATCCGGACCTCGTAGTGAAGATGGTTGCCGGTCGACAGGCCCGTCGAGCCGACATAGCCGATGACCTGACCCTGGCGAACGGTGTCGCCGACGCTCAGACCCTGTGCGAACGAGCTCTGGTGCGCGTAGGCGGTCTCGTAGCCGTTGCGGTGCTGGATCACCGTGAAACGGCCGTAGCCGCCCGAGTTCCACTCCATCCGCACGATCTCGCCGTCGCCGGCGGCAACGATCGGTGTGCCGTAGGGCGCCGACCAGTCGACGCCGGAATGGAGGCGGTAGACGCCGAGAATCGGATGCAGGCGGTTGCCATAGGGCGAGCGCATCTCGCCGGTCGACATCGGCTTGCGCAGCAGGAAATTGTCGGCGCTGCGGCCTTCGGCGTCGTAGTAGCGAACGACGCCGTCCTCGCCCTGGAACCGGTAATAGGCCGTTGCCGAACCGCCGCTGTTGATGGCGGCGAAGAGGATCGCGGCTTCCTCGCCGGGCGTATCGCTCGGCGCCGAGTGGAACAGCGTCAGCGAATCGGCCGGGCCGATGCGTGCCTGCATGTCGAGATCGAAGGCGAAGATGCGCACAAGCTCATTGATCTGTTCGCGCGGCACGCCCTCGTCATTGGCCGTCAGATAGATCGCCTCGTAGAGGCGCGGCAGGGCGCCGGCGGATTGGCGTGGCGCAGGCGCCGGCGTCGCCGCCAGTTCGCCGAGCGGAGGCGGCTCGTCGGCGCGGACGAAGCGGCCGCCATCATCGCGTGCAACGGTCGCCTGATGCGCGGTGTCTTCGTAGATGCTGACGCGAAGAACCGTGCGCTCGGCGCCGGCGTCAAGCGCGCCCATGGCGATGCGGACGCGGTGTTCGTCATCGAGCGCGGCGGTATCGACCAGCGCGCCGAGCACGGTCAGGGCCGAGTCCATGTCGGCGACGCTCATCCCGGTCTCGCCAAGCACATCCTCGAGGGTGGTTTCGGCGAGCGGAATGAGTTGCTCGTCGCGCGACAGGCCCTCGTCATTGGTCTTGCCGAGATAGGAGACGTTCTCGGGGATCATGCGCATGCCGAGCGCTGCAAACGGGTCCGCCGACGGATCGCCGGCGCCGATCCCCATTCCAACCGCATTGGCATAGGCGAAGGCGCCAGGCGGCAGACCGCCGCCGAAGAGGTCGCGGGCACTGCGATGCACGATCTCCTCGATCTCGGTGATGCCGATGTCGGGGCCACGGGGCGGCGGCGCGTCGATCGGGAAGGCGACGGTACGGACGGCCGCATTGCCGCCTTCGACGCCGCCGCGGGCGAAATCGCCGGGGGCGGGCGCCGCAGCCGGTGCGTCGCCGTCCGCCGCCTCACCGACGATCGTGACCGGATCATAGGCGGGGATCTCGACACCGTCGGGATTGCTGACCGTGAGCGCGGTGCGGATCAGCACATAGTCACGCAGCTGGATGAGGTCGCGGTCGCCCTCTCGGACGACCGTCGATACCGGGATAACTTCGCGCGTTGCCGGCGGCGCAGCGACGGGCACGATACGGTCGCCCTTCTCGCCATTGCCGCCGATCGAGAGCATTGCGATGTCGGCCGATTGCGGCGCGGTGGCGACGACATTCTGATTATTGAGCGCAGCGATCAACGCGCCGCCGACAAGAACGAAGGAGGTCACTCCGGTGAGGATCGTGCCGGCGAGCCAGCGCATCGAGACCGCGCGGCGGGCGGGAACGCCGATGGACGGGGTTCCGGCGGAAAGCGGGGGCTCGGTGCCAAGGTCGTGGTAGCGGGCGCCGGCGTCGTCGGCGATAGGCGCGAGGCGGGCCGGGCCCGACATTGCAGCGGAAATCGCCGTCACCTTGTTGCCTGTCCTCGCCTCGTTGAAAACCGGCCTGCCGGTTCCCATCTGTCGACTCGCCGCGAAAACTGCCTTCGGCACCGCGGCAAGTCAATCAACGAACGGGCTGCGTTTGTGGCGATTTTGCGCCGATTTCGGGGCGGGCGCCCGATCGGCTGGCGGCAGTTGGCGGACTCCTTGCCTCTTTCGTGAGGGGGCCCGCTTGTCGCACGCAACGGAGTTGACAGGCGCCACCACCGGCGCCTATATGATTAGACAACGAGGGCGGCATCGCCGCAAGCGGCAGATGGTTTCGCCCTTGTTTCATGGCTTTCGAAGGTTCGGCCCGGTCGCTTCATGCGATTTCGGGTCGTCTCTTTCGGGGCGGTGCGAGCCCAAAACTCAATCCGCCCGACGGTGGCTTGCCCGCCGGGTTCTTTGACAAGTGAATCGGAAGAAAGAGAAACGTAGGCGGCGGAGTCCTTGCGGGTTCGTTTCGTCCTCGGGCGCAGCGGACCGAATCGAGACTTCGGCGGCACTACGTTTCAACAAGCTCATATGTCGTAGGAATGACGCTCCGGCGTTTTTCCGATGACGGTGTGCTTGGGACTCGTCAATGCGTAGTGACCAAGCCGATCACTCTCTCATTCAATCTGAGAGTTTGATCCTGGCTCAGAACGAACGCTGGCGGCAGGCCTAACACAT
>CAZSXA010000022.1:0-20974 GCA_964611195.1 uncultured Bauldia sp. | reverse complement strand
TATCGCTGGACGTTCATCAGCGGTGACACCGGGCGCGGTTCCGCGATCGCGATCATCATCATGATCGCCGTGTTGCCGGTGATGTGGTGGAACATCCGCCGGATGCGTCAACAGGAAGGGCCGGGCTAATGGGCGCGCCAGCAATAGAAATGGCAGCTCCCAAGCCGCTCGCCGCAGCGCCGCGCGCCCCGCGCATCTCGCTTGGCCGGATCGGCGTTCACCTCGCGCTCTTCGTATTGGTGGCGCTTTGGACATTGCCGACGATCGGGCTCCTTGTCTCGTCGGTACGCGACGCGGACCAGCTGGCGGTTTCCGGCTGGTGGACGGCGCTGTCGGCAGCGGACGTTCAGGAGGCCGCGCGCCTGCCGACGGCCGCCGATCAGATCGAGGAGAACGGCGCGTTCGTGCTGCGCGGCAATCTGCTGGAGGAGGACAGCGGCAAGACCATCGCGACGTTCGGCACCACAAACGCCACGCTCGCGGAGAATCAGGCCGGCGACGCCATTGAAATGCGCGATGGCGGATTCATAACGGTCAACGCCGACGGCACGTTCGAATGGATTTCACAAACGCCTTTCGAGCACGAACGCGGACCGCGCATCTACTACGTCGCCGAGCTCCAGCCGCGGTTCACGATCGAGAATTACGAGGAAGTCATCGAGTCCAACGGCATGGACCGGGCCTTCCTCAACTCGCTGACTCTGGCGATTCCGGCAACGATCATCCCGATCGTCGTGGCGGCGTTTGCCGCCTACGCGCTCGCCTGGATGCGCTTCCCTGGGCGCACGTTCCTGGTCGTGGTGATCGTCGGCCTTCTCGTCGTGCCGCTGCAGATGTCGCTGGTTCCGGTGCTCCAGCTCTACAACCAGATCGCCGATGCCTTCGGCGTCGAGGCGAAGGGCTATATGGGCACATGGCTGGCGCATACCGGCTTCGGCTTGCCGTTGGCGATCTTCCTGTTGCGCAACTACATGGTCGGCCTGCCTAAGGAGATCATGGAATCGGCGCGCATGGACGGCGCGTCGCATTTCAAGACCTTCACGACGATGGTGCTGCCGCTCTCGTTCCCGGCGCTGGCTTCGATCGCGATCTTCCAGTTCCTCTGGATCTGGAACGACCTCCTCGTCGCCCTGGTCTTCCTCGGTTCGCAGGACGACCAGACGGTCCTGACCAAGCAGCTCATCAGCCTCCTCGGCTCCTACGGAGACAGCTGGCACCTGCTGACCGCCGGCGCCTTCATCTCGATCGTCGTTCCGCTGATCGTGTTCTTCTCGCTGCAACGCTACTTCGTGCGCGGCTTGCTGGCGGGGTCTGTCAAATGAGCGCCGGGCGGCGGAGTCAGAGGCTTCGATCACCCCGGCGCGGCGTACGGCGCAGTGTTGTTTCGACAAACCGTGGTGGAAGATCGTGGCCGAACTCCTGATCGAGAACGTCAACAAAAGCTTCGGCAAGACCGACGTGCTGAAGGACATCAACCTCGACATCAAGTCGGGCGAGTTCATCGTCTTCGTCGGCCCGTCGGGGTGTGGCAAGTCCACCTTGCTGCGCTGCATCTCGGGGCTCGAGACGATCACCTCCGGCACGATCTCGATCGACGGCCGTGTGGTGAACAACATGGCGCCGTCGAAGCGCGGCATCGCCATGGTGTTCCAGACCTACGCGCTCTACCCGCACATGACGGTCTACCGGAACATGGCCTATTCGCTGCGGCTGATGGGCATGCCGAAGGACCAGATCGACAAGAAGGTCCGCGCCGCGGCCGAAAAGCTGGAGCTCACCAAATACCTCGACCGCTTGCCGAAGGCGCTGTCGGGCGGCCAACGCCAGCGCGTCGCCATCGGCCGCGCCATCGTCCGAGACCCGAAGGTGTTCCTGTTCGACGAGCCGCTGTCGAATCTCGACGCCAAGCTGCGCGTCCAGATGCGCATCGAGATCGCCCAGCTCAACGACGACCTCCCCGACACGACGATGGTCTACGTCACCCACGATCAGGTCGAGGCGATGACGCTCGCCGACCGCATCGTGGTCCTGCGCGACGGTGTCGTCGAACAGGTCGGCAGCCCGATCGAACTCTACGAGAAGCCGCAGTCGCTTTTTGTGGCCGGCTTCATCGGCTCGCCGCAGATGAACCTTCTCACCGGCCACAACGCCGACAAGTACAGGGCCCATACCGTCGGCGTGCGGGCGGAGCATCTCCGCGTCGCCAATGGCGACGGCGTGTGGAGCGGCGAGGTGATGCTCGCCGAGGATCTCGGAGCCGACAGCTACATCTATATCGACATCGGCGCCGACCAGCCTCTGGTCATCCGGCAGGACGGCAAAGCCAAATACACTATCGGCGACAAGGTGTCGGTGGCGCCGCGCGACGACACCCATCTCTATCGTTTCGACGCCAACGGTCGTCCGCTGACGCAATGATCTTCGACCGCTCCGAGTTCCCGCCCGGCTTCGTCTTCGGCGCCGGAACATCCGCCTATCAGATCGAGGGCGGCTACACCGACGGCCGCGGTCCGTCGATTTGGGATTCCTTCAGTGCCACGGCGGGCAATACGGTCGGCGGCGACACCGGCGAGATCGCTTGCGACCACTATCATCGCTGGGCGGAGGACCTCGACCTCATCCGCGACGCCGGCTTCGACGCCTATCGCTTCTCGGTCGCCTGGCCGCGCGTCATCCCGGGCGGCACCGGCAGCGTCAACGAGGCCGGCCTCGCCTTCTACGACCGGCTCGTCGACGGCCTGCTCGAGCGCGGGGTGAAGCCGTTCGCGACGCTCTACCACTGGGACCTGCCGAGCGCGCTGCAGGATCTCGGCGGCTGGCTCAACCGTGATGTCGCCGGCTGGTTCGCCGACTATGCCGCGCTGATCGCCAAGCGGCTCGGCGATCGTCTCGCCAGCATCGCGACGATCAACGAGCCATGGTGCGTGGCGATGCTGAGCCATTATCACGGTGCTCACGCGCCGGGCTTTCACGACCTTCGCGCCATGGCGCGGGCGATGCATCATGTCTTGCTGGCCCATGGCGAGGGCATCGCGGCGCTGCGTTCCGAGGGCGCCGCGGAACTTGGCATCGTCCTCAACCTCGAGAAATGCGAACCGGCCAGCGATAGCGAAGCGGACAACGCGGCGAGCGAGCTTTGGGACGGGCTCTTCAATCGCTGGTATCTCGGCGGCGCGCTCGCCGGCGCCTATCCGCTCGACATCACCGAGCGGCTCGCAGGCTACCTGCCCGGGGGCTGGGAGAACGATCTCGGCCGCATCAGCCCGCCGATCGACTGGCTCGGCATCAACTACTACACGCGGGCGCTGCTGGAGCACGATCCGACGGGCGGCCTGCTTCCCGTTCGCAAGACCGCCGGGCCGCTTGAGAAGACCGACCTCGATTGGGAGATCTACCCCAACGGGCTGTCGGACCTCCTGATCCGCGTCGGCAAGGACTATGCGCCGACGCCGATCTACGTCACCGAGAACGGCATGGCCGAGGTGAAGGGGCTCGACGATGAACGCCGCGTCCGTTTCCACGCCGCCCACCTCGATGCGGTCCGCGAGGCGATCGCGGCGGGCGTCGATGTCCGCGGTTATTTCGCCTGGTCGCTGATGGACAATTTCGAATGGGCGGAGGGCTACTCCAAGCGCTTCGGTCTCATCGAGGTCGACTACGACACGCTCGAGCGGAAACCCCGCGCCAGCTACCGTGCCTTCCAGGAAGCCCTCGGCGGCAGACGAGAAGGAAGCGCGCATTGAGCAAAGCACGGACGGACGAGCCGCCGAAGGAGGCCACGCTTTGGTGGCAGCACGGCGTCATCTACCAGATCTACCCGCGCTCGTTTCAGGATTCGAACGGCGACGGCGTCGGCGACCTCGAAGGCATCCGGCAGCGGCTTCCCTACCTGAAATGGCTCGGCGTCGAAGCGATCTGGATTTCGCCCTTCTATCGCTCGCCGATGGCCGATTTCGGCTACGACGTCGCCGACCATTGCGACGTCGACCCGATCTTCGGAACGCTCGACGACTTCGATCGGCTCGCCGCCGCGACCCATGAGGCGGGCCTCAAGCTCATCCTCGACTTCGTTCCGAACCACACCTCGGACCATCACGCGTGGTTCCGGGAAAGCCGTAGGTCGAAGGACTCAGCCAAGCGCGACTGGTATCTCTGGCGCGATCCGGCGCCGGGTGGCGGGCCGCCCAACAACTGGATCTCCAATTTCGGCGGGCCGGCCTGGACCTTCGACGAGGCCACCGGCCAGTACTACTACCACGCCTTCCTCAAGGAGCAGCCGGACCTCAACTGGCGCAATCCGAATGTCCGTGCCGCGATGCACAACGTCATGCGCTTCTGGCTCGACCGCGGCGCCGACGGCTTCCGCGTCGACGTCATGTATCACCTGATGAAGGACGAGGAGATGCGTGACAACCCGCCGAACCCGTCCTACAGCGCCGATCGTCCCGAGATCGAGCGGCTCGAGCAGGTCCATTCGATGGACGATCCCGACATCCACGATGTCGTCGCCGAGCTTCGCGACGTCGCCGACGAGTATGACGAACGCGTCGTCATCGGCGAGATCTATCTGCCGGTGGAGCGGCTCGTCGCCTATTACGGCCGCGATCTCGACGGCGCGCACCTGCCGTTCAACTTCCAGCTCATCGAGACCGACTGGGACGCCGAGCACATCCGCGCGATCATCGCCGAATACGAAGACGCGCTTCCCGAGGGCGGCTGGCCGAACTGGGTGCTCGGCAATCACGACCGCCATCGCATCGCCTCCAGAGCCGGAGCCGATCAGGTGCGCGTCGCCGCCATGCTGCTTCTGACGCTCCGCGGGACGCCGACGATGTATTACGGCGACGAGCTTGGGATGGAGCAGGTGCCGATCCCCGACGACGCGGTCCAGGATCCGTGGGAGCGCCGCGAGCCCGGCCACGGCTTCGGCCGCGACCCGGTGCGCACGCCGATGCAGTGGGACGGAAGCGCCCATGCCGGCTTCAGCGCCGCCGCGCCCTGGCTGCCGCTTGCCGCCAACTGGCGCGAGCAGAACGTCGCCGCGGAGGAGAACGATCCCGGCTCTGTGCTCTCGCTCTATCGCGATCTCCTGAAACTCCGGCGCGAGCGCGACGAGCTCTCCGTCGGCAGCTATCGCGAACTGCCCGCGCCGGATGGCGTGCTTTCCTATGAACGCGCGCAGAACGGCCGTAGGCTTCAGGTTGTCCTCAACCTCTCGCGTGAGAGTCGCGAATTGGAAGTTCCGGAGGGCAAGGTGCTGATCTCGGGCTCACGCCGTCTCGACGGCACCGTGACAAAGGGACCACTGACGCTCGCCGGCGGCGACGGGGTCATCATCGACCCGAACGGCTAGGCCGATTGGCGCGCCGAGGGGCGGTGCAACCTTGTTGTTGACACCACCTTTCGGTTGTACGGTTGGGTCAGGTTGACCTTGGGCCGGCATCCGGCGCTCGCGCTCGGTGACGCGAGAACGACGGCACGCGAGACCATCAAAATCGCCGAGCGCGGTCGAGATCCGCGCTCGGTGAACCTTGAGGGAGGCGGAGCGAAAAGAGGAAGCGACACGGTCGACCTTCGATGGTCGCGTGAGTTCCTCAAGCGCCATGTCGATGCCCGCCTCCGTGCGCCCTGCGGTCGAGAACTAGGCTGCCTGCAATAGCAGCGTTCCTGCGGCCGTATTGGAGATCGGAATGTGGTAGCGGCGGTGAAGCACGGAAACGTCGTCGCCGAGCGCGCCGCGCATCATCATCCACATCAGGAACTCCGTCCCCTGCGCCCCGGCCTCCTTGACGAGGTCGTAGCGCGAGATCTTGGTTAGCTCGTCCGGCTCATGGACGATCTTGTCCATGCACATCTGGTCGAACTCCTTGTTGATATGACCGGCGCGCTGTCCGTCGAGCTGATGCGAGAGGCCGCCCGTCCCAAGCACGACAACCTTGATGTCGTCAGGATATGAGCGGATCGCCTTGCCGAGTGATCGGCCGAAGGCGAGGGCGCGCTTCAGCGTCGGGATCGGATGCTGAACCGTGTTGGCGCTGATCGGGATCGCCCGCGGGAAGTTCGGGTTGTCGCGAAGGCCCGGCCAGAACAGCTGCATCGGCACGGTGAAGCCATGATCCACCGCGAGCTCCTGGCAGGAGGTGATGTCGAACTCGTCCGCCACCATCTCTTCGATGATGTGCCAGGAAAGCTTCGCATCGCCCGGGAAGGACGGCAGGGTCGGGATGCCCCAGCCCTCGTCCTCATTGATGTATTCGTGTGCAGCACCGATCGCGAAGGTCGGCATCTGGTCGAGGAAGAACCCGAGCCCGTGATCGTTGTAGATGTTGATTGCGACGTCGGGCTTCTCCTTGTCGAGCCATTCCCGAACGGGCGGATAGGCCTCGAAGAAGGGCTTCCAATACGGTTCCTCTTCCATGCCTCTGGCGATGGCATTGCCGATCGCGGGGATGTGGGATGTCGTGACGCCGCCGATGATGCGAGCCATTGCTATTCTCCAGCCTTCCGGAGTTTTTCCTTGAATTCCTCGACGCTCATTCCGGTCTGCTGCGCGCCGATGTCCTGCATGTTGAGCTTGTAGATGCCTGCGAGCTTGGCGAGGTAGTAGATGTTCCCGCCCGCGGCGATCATGGCCAGGATGTCCTTGTCCCGGCAGGCCTGCTTCTGCTCCTCGTTGAGGCCGTACTCTTCCATGTAGGCCTCCTGATCGGCGAGATAGGCGTCGCGGTTCTCCTTCTTGTTGAACGAGAAGCACATCTTGTTGAGGGCATAGCCCTTCATCGCCATATCGCCGTCGAACAGCACGGTTCCGGGGATGTCGATGTGATGGTCGAAGTGCGCCTCTTCCATGGCCTTCGTCCTCCTTTCTTTGACTACGGCCAGTAGAGCCGTGTCGGATTGTCGACGAGCAGCGCCTGTTGCTGCTCGCGAGTTGGGGCGATGCGCGGAATGAAATCGACCAGCGCGCCGTCGTCCGGCATGTGCGATTTCATGTTCGGATGCGGCCAGTCGGTGCCCCACAGCACCCGGTCCTGAAAGCGGTCGACGAGCATCCGACCGAACGGCACCACGTCGTCATAGGGCGGCCCGCCGACGGTCAGCCGCTCCGGACAGGTGACCTTGCACCAGATGTCGGCATTGTTCTCCATCAGCCCGACGAAGCGTTGGAAGTCAGGATGGTCGACACCCTTGGCAACGTCAGGCCGCCCCATGTGATCGACGACGATGGTCGTCGGCAGCTGCCGTAGGAACGGCACGAGCTCTTCGAGGTCGGGCGCTTCGAAATAGACGACGATGTGCCATCCGAGCGGCGCGATCCTGTCAGCGATTCCGAGAAACACCTCCTTCGGAGTCGCATCGACGAGCCGCTTGACGAAGTTGAACCGCACGCCGCGGACACCGGCTTCGTTCATCGCGGCAAGGTCCTCGTCGCTGACATCGGGCGAAACGCTCGCAACGCCGCGCGCGCGATCCTGTGCAGCGAGGAGCGCGTCGACCAGCGCCGTGTTGTCGTTGCCGTGGCACGTTGCCTGGACGATGACGTTCCTGTCGAAACCGAGGAAGTCGCGCAGTTCGAACAGCTTCTCCTTGGGCGCGTCGCACGGCGTGTACTTCCGCTGCGGCGAATAGGGGAACCGGTCGGCCGGACCGAAGACGTGGCAGTGTGCATCGACGGCGCCGGGTGGCGGCACGAAGGTCGGCTTCGACGGGTTCGGATTGAAGGGAAGGTAGTCCGGATCCATCGCGGTCAATCTCCGAAGACAACGCCGTCGAACAGCTTACGCGCCGTCCTGAGGATGGCGGCCCGTTCGACCGTGCCGCGTTCGCCGATGCTGGCGACGACGGTCATCTCGCCGGTCGGATGCTCGATCGACAGCTGCCGCTCCCGCCCTTCGCCGACAGTTGCGATTTCTGCCGCCGGCGAACCGTCGAGCAGACAGGCCGTCGCGACGCTGACGGCGCCGAGGACGCCGATCGCCGAATGGCAGCGATGTGGAATGAAGGTGCGCGTTGCGATCGCACCGCCATTCCGGGGCGCGCTCACCATCGTCATCTTCGGCACCGACTTCTTCGAGACATCGCCGAGATTCATCATCGGGCCGGCGGCCAGTCGGATGCGCTCCAGCTTCTCGCGCAGCGCCTCATTGGCCTCGAGTTCCGCGCAGGCCTCGTCGCCTCGAATGCCGAGATCAGACGCGCGCACAACGACGCAGGGCATGCCGTTGTCGATCAGCGTCGCGTCGATCCCTTCGACGATGTCGACCGGATTGCCGGTCGGTAGAAGTGCGCCGCAGGACGAGCCCGCCGTGTCCTCGAAAGCGATCGGGATCGCCGCCGCCGTGCCGGGAACGCCGTCGATGTGAGCGTCGCCGCGATAGGTGACCGCGCCGCCCGGTGTCGCGACGGAAGCAACAGCAACCTGCCCTGTGTTCTCCATGAAGATGCGGACGTCGGTGGTTCCATCTTCGGCATCTACCAGGCCGCGCTCGATCGCAAACGGCCCGACGCCGGCAAGGATGTTGCCGCAGTTCTGGGCGTCGGTGACGATCGGCTGATCGACGAAGACCTGCAGGAACAGGTAGTCGACATTGACCGCGTCGCGGCTCGACTTCCTCACGACCGCCACCTTCGAGGTCAGCGGATCCGCGCCCCCGAGACCGTCGATCTGCCGCTTGTCGGGCGAGCCCATCATGCGCAGCAGAAACGCGTCTCGCGAGGCACTGTCGGCCGGCAAGTCGTCGGCGAGGAAGTAGCCGCCCTTTGAGGTACCGCCTCGCATCCACATGCAACGGACCCCCTCAGACATACTTGAGGCCCTTCTCGGCGAGGCGCCCACGCATGTCGTAGATGTCGAGGCCGAGTTCGCCGGCCGCGAGGCGCTTGCGCTTCTCTTCCTCCTTCGCCATCCGCTCACGCGCTTTGGCAAGCACGTCGACCGCCTGGTCGCGGCGAACGACGCAGACGCCGTCGTCGTCGGCAATGATGACGTCGCCGGGGTTCACCAGCGCGCCTGCGCAGACGACCGGCACGTTGACCGAGCCCAGCGTCTCCTTGACCGTGCCCTGCGCGAACACCGCCTTCGACCACACCGGGAAGTTCATTGCCGTCAGATCGCGGATGTCGCGAACGCCTGCATCGATGACGAGCCCCTTGCCGCCGCGCGCCAGCATCGATGTCGCCAGAAGGTCGCCGAAATAGCCGTCTTCACAAGGAGAGGTCGGCGCCAGAACAAACGCGTCGCCGGCCTTCACCTGCTCAATCGCGACATGCACCATCCAGTTGTCACCGGGCGGCGCTGAGATCGTCACTGCCGAGGCGGCGAGAGTCGCGCCGGGATAGATCGGGCGCATATGGGAGGCGAGAAGTCCCTTGCGCCCCTGCGCCTCGTGAACCGTCGCAACGCCGCATTCGCCGAGACCGGCAATGGTCTCAGCGTCGGCGCGCTCGACGTTCTGGACGACAACCGCCATCAGAGCTCGTCCACCGTCCGCGGATAGACCGACTGGAAGCCTTCGGCGTAGCGCGCGTCTCGACCCCCGGCCATGCCGCCGGAATTGCGGCGGAAATGGTTGCCGCGGTTCTCGGCGAGGTTGGTATAGAAATGCCAGAGGTGCTCCTGGCCCTCCATGCATTCGATCGCCTTCTTCTTCTTCTCCCACACAGGCGTGATGTCGAGGAAGACGTCGGGCTTCCAGTGCATCTGCTCGCTTTGGTGCGGCTCGAACAGATAGAGCTGCGGCGCCCCGAGCACCCTCTCGCCGGGATTGTGACCCCATGCCTGCGCGATCATGCGGCACTCCATCGCCACCTTCGTCGCGTAGGAGTGGTCGGTGTTGTACGGGTCGTAGTGCGAGTGACTCATCATGAAGGTCGGCTGCACCTTGCGGATGACGTCGACCAGCCGGAACTTCGCGTCACGATCCATCTCCAGCGGATAGTCGCCGAGGTCGAAGAACTGGATGTCGGCGGCCTCGAGCGCAGCGGCCGCGTTCTCCGCCTCCTTGCGGCGCTCGGCCTTGACCTTTTCGAGCGTCATGTCGCCCTGCTTCCACAGCTTGGCGCTCTCGCCGCGTTCGCCGAAGGAGAGGCAGACGATGGTAACGGCGTAGCCCTTCTCCTGATGAAGCGCGATCGCCCCGCCGCAGCGCCAAACGAAATCGGCGGAATGCGCGCTGATCACCAGCACTGACTTGTCGCTCATCGCTGCTTCTCCTCCGGGTTCTGAAGACGGCTGCTCGGCCAGCGGGACGATGGGTCAACTCGCGCGCCTTTCCCATTTGAATTCGACCGTCTTGTATTAGATCCTGCTATAGACGACGTGCGCGTCAGCTCAAACTCGATTGCCTCGGATGGACAAAATACCCAACATTCGCCACCTCCGGGTTTTTCGCGAGGTGGCGGAGCTGCATAGCGTCAGCGCCGCCGCCGAGCGGGAGTTCCTGTCGCAGCCCGCGGTGACCCAGGCAATCGGCAAGCTCGAAGCCGATTTCGGCGTCTCCCTTCTGGACAGGCGGAGCGACGGCCTGTTCACCACCGAAATCGGCGAGTTGTTCCTCCGCCGCGTCGGGCCGGCGCTCGAGCATTTGCGCGTCGGCGCGCGCGAGGCGACGCGGCAGAGCCTCGGCAAAGGCGGTCGCGGCTTCCCGAATTTCGACAGGCTGGTGACGGCGGCACAGTTGCGCGCACTGGTCGCAGTCGTCGACGCCGCCTCATTCAGCATGGCGGCCCGGAGCGTCGGCATATCGCAGCCCTCCATTCATCGAGCGACGCGCAATCTGGAGCGCCTGTCCGGGCTCCGATTGTTCGAAGCCACCCATGAGGGCATATCGCCGACGCCCGCCGCACAGGTCCTGGCGCAACATGTGAAGCTCGCGCTTTCCGAGATACGCCAGGGCTTTGACGAGATTAACGAATTTCTGGGCGACCGGTCCGGCGTCATCACTATCGGCACACTGCCGCTGGCGCGGACCTTCATCCTGCCGACCGCAATCGATGCAACTGTGAAGGCAACGCGACGGGTCCAGATCCGGGTCGTCGACGGGCCCTACAACGAGCTCCTGCGCGGTCTCCGATATGGTGATCTCGACTGCATCATCGGGGCATTGCGGACCCCCCAGCCGGCTGACGACATCGTGCAGGAGCCGCTCTTCAATGCGCCGCTGGTGATTGTGGCAGGGCGTCATCATCCGCTCGCGAAGCAGCGGAACGTCTCGCTTGGTGAAACGCTGAGCTATCCGTGGGTGGCTCCTCCCCGCACGACGCCGGCCGGGATGTACCTCTTCAACACCCTGGCCGTTCAGGATTTGGAGGAATCGCCGGTCCGAGTGGTGTCGAGTTCGTTGGTGCTGATCCGGGGCCTTCTCCAGGCGGGCAACTACCTGACGATCATCACTCCGCAGCAGGTTCGCCACGAATTCGCGGAAGGAATCCTCGTTCCCATCGACATCGACCTCGCCGAGGCGACGCGGCCGATTGGCCTGACCTACCGCCGTGATTGGCGCCCGACCCGCACCCAGACGCTGTTCATGGATGAGCTGCGCAGCGCCAGCCGGATAGCGGCGGCTTCGATGCTCCCCGACGACGGCAGCTATTCAAAGAATCAATAGCTGGCTCGGCCTTTGAATACCTTCATGTGATGAGGCCAATGGTATTCGATTTGGGTTCAGAGACGATACTGGAATCCGGCAGCTCCTTGGCCTCTAGAGACGAAGCGACCACCAAGATCGCCTTGATCGGTTTCGGCGAAGCGGCCGAGGCCTTCCTTGAAGGGTGGCGTTCCGAAGGATTGCCGCTCGCCATCACCGCCTACGACATCAAGACAGATGCCGGCGTCGATGAGATTCGTACGGCGAAGTGGGCCGACTATCGTCGCGCAGATGTCGGCGGCATGGCGACGATGGGGGCCGCGCTCGGCGCCGCTGACATTGTCTTCTCCCTCGTCACGGCCGACCAGGCGCTGAATGCCGCAAGGAAGGCGACTGCTCACATTGAGGCCGGCGCGATCTACTTCGACTGCAACTCGTGTGCCCCGGCGACGAAACGCGAAGCGGCAGCGCGCATCGAACGCGGCGGCGGCCGCTATGTCGACGTCGCAGTCATGGCGCCGGTTCGCCCGGGGCTGCATCGCACGCCGCTTCTTGTCTGCGGTCCGCACGCCGACGCTGCGAACGAGACGCTCGCAGGCCTCGGCATGAATGCCACTGCGGTGTCGGACGATGTAGGCGGTGCGTCATCAGCCAAGATGATCCGCAGCGTCATCATGAAGGGCCTCGAAGCCCTCGTGCTCGAATGCCTCCTCGCCGGCGAGCGCGCCGGCGTCACCGACACGGTGCTCGCCTCGCTTGATCAGACCTATCCCGGCTTCGACTGGCAGAAGCGCTCGCACTACATGCTGGAGCGCATGGCGAGGCACGGCACCCGTCGCGCCGCCGAGCTCGAGGAAGTCGCATCGACGCTGCGGGATCTCGGTATCGTGCCGACGATGACAACGGCCGCTGCAGACTGGCAGCGCCGGGTCGGTGGCCTCGGCCATCGGGCCACCGAGCACGGCGCCGACCTCATGTCACATCTTGCGGGTGCACTCGGCCGTCAGCCCGCTGGCGCGGGGTCGCGGGCAGCTTGAACCAGAGTAGCGAAGGGAAGAACAGCGTTATGCAGGTTTGCGTCGCCGGAGCAGCAGGCGCCTTTGGCATCAAGCATCTCGATGCGATCGACAAGATTGACGGCGTCGAAGTCACATCCGTTGTCGGCCGCACCGCGGACGAGATCCAGGCGTTCGCGAAGGAACGCGGTATCGGTCACGCGACGACCGATCTCGCCGAAAGCCTCGCCCGCGATGACGTCGACGCCGTGATCCTGTCAACACCGACCCAGATGCATGCCGAGCAGGCAATCCAGTGCATGCGCGCCGGCAAGCACGTCATGATCGAGATTCCGATGGCCGACGACCTCGCCGATTCCGAGGAGATCGTCCGCGTGCAGCAGGAGACCGGCGTCGTCGCGATGGTCGACCACGTCCGGCGCTTCAACCCCAGCCATCAATGGATTCACAACCGGATCAAGACCGGCGAGCTCAAGATCCAGCAGATGGACGTCCAGACCTACTTCTTCCGCCGCACCAACGCGAACGCGCTTGGCAAACCCCGCAGCTGGACAGATCATCTCCTGTGGCATCACGCCTGCCACACGGTGGACCTCTTCCAGTATCAAACGGACGAGGAGCCGGAGCATGTCTACGGTCTTCAAGGACCGATGCATCCCGATCTCGGCATCGCCATGGACATGTCGATCGGCATGAAGGTCCCGAGCGGCGCGCTTTGTACGCTCTCGCTGTCGTTCAACAACAAGGGGCCGCTGGGCACCTTCTTCCGCTATATCTGCGACAACGGCACTTACATCGCGCGCTATGACGACCTCGTCGATGGCGAAGAGAACCCGATCGACCTGTCGGACGTCGCGGTCTCGAACAACGGCATCGAGCTTGCCGACCGCGAATTCTTCTCCGCGATCGCGGAAGGGCGCGAGCCGAACGCCAGCGTCGCACAGTGCCTTTCGGCAATGAGGACGCTCGACCGCATCGAGAAGTCGCTCCGCTGAAGAGAAGGAACAGCACGCTTGAAGCAGCGCAGACTGTCTGATCGCAACGTCTCGGCCATCGGCCTCGGCTGCATGGGCTTCTCCCATGCCTATGGCACGCCGATGGATCTCGACGAGGCCAAAGGTGTGCTGCGCCACGCCCTCGACATCGGATACACGCACTTCGATACTGCAACCGCCTACGGTAGGGGCAAGAACGAGCAGCTCGTTGGCGAGGCGCTGCGCGACCGGCGATCAGAGTTCTTCCTGGCCAGCAAATGCGGCCTCTTCGTCGGCGATGACGGTCGCGAGATCGACGGCCATCCGGCGCGCATCAGGAGCGCCTGCGAGGATTCGCTGAAGCGCCTCGGCGTCGATTTCATCGACCTCTATTATCTCCACCGCCTGGATAAGCGCGTGCCGATCGAGGACAGCGTCGGTGCACTCGCCGAACTGAAGAGCGAGGGCAAGATCGGATCGATCGGTCTCTCCGAGGTGTCGGCCAGGACCGTTCGCCGCGCCCACGCCGTCCACCCGATCGCAGCCGTTCAGTCCGAGTATTCGCTGTGGACGCGGAACCCCGAGCTCGGGGTCCTCGACATGTGTGCCGAGCTCGGGATCACGCTGGTTGCGTTCAGCCCGCTCGGGCGCGGGTTCCTCAGCGGGCGGCTGACCCTCGACGATGTCGAACGTTTCGGCGAGCGCGACATCCGGCGGCGCATGCCGCGCTTCCTGCCCGAGAACTACAGCCGCAATCTCGATCTGATCACCGGTCTGCGAGAAGTCGCCGACGACGTCGGCTGCACCTTGTCGCAGCTTGCGCTCGCATGGGTGCTCTCGCGCGGCGAGCAGGTCGTCGCGATTCCCGGCACCACCAAAGCCGGCCATCTGGAGGAAGACGCCGCGGGGGCCGCGGTCGATTTGCCGCCAGCGGCGGTCGAACGCCTCGATGCGCTGATGGCCCCGAAGAACGTTGTTGGCCACCGCTATTCCGCCGCGCAGCAGGCCGACATCGATACCGAGGAATACGATAGCGCGGAGGTGAACGCGTGAAGAGGAGAGAAGCGGGACACTAGCGGATGCTTCCTGCGTGACGCGACAAAAAGCCGGTGTAAGCTGGTGCGAATACGCAGGAGGGGAGGCAAGAACAGATCAACTCGAAGTCTGGGAGGACTGACAAATGTTGAAACGTAGCCTTGTTGCCGGATTGGCGCTTGCGGCGGTCGCAAGCGTGGCTGCCGGCTCTGCGGCGGCGCAGGACGAAACGGTCACGCTGAGGATCCAGCACTTCCTGCCTGCGCAGGCCTGGGTTCCGGCAAACTTCATCGAACCGTGGGCCGAAAAGGTCACCGAGGAATCCGACGGGCGGATTCAGTTCGAGATCTATCCCGCCATGCAGCTCGGCGGTGGCCCACCGGATCTTTATGACCAGATGGTCGACGGTCTGGTCGACATCATCTGGGTGCTGCCCGGATACACGCCGGGGCGGTTCCCGCAGACCGAGGTGTTCGAACTGCCTTTCATCACGCCGAACGGTGAGACCACCGCGGCGGCGCTGTGGGGCATGTACGACACCCGCCTCGCCGAGGAGTATTCCGACGCGCACATGATCGCGATCTTCTCGCACGGCCCGGGCCTCGTTCACTCCGAGAACCCGGTCCAGTCGCTTGAGGACATGGCAGGACTGACCGTCCGCGGTCCGACCCGCACTATCAACTGGATGCTTGAGGAACTGGGTGCCGAAGCGGTCGGCATGCCGGTGCCGGCTGTGCCGGAGAACCTGTCGCGCGGTGTGATCGACTCGGTCGTCATCCCGTGGGAGGTCACGACGGCCCTTCGGCTGTCGGAGCTTGTCGACAACCACACCGAGTTCACCGGGGACGAGGCGCTCTATGTCGCGACGATGATCTTCGCAATGAACAAGGACGTCTATGAGAACCTGCCGGACGACCTCAAGGCCGTCATCGACGCCAACTCAGGCCTTGAGACCTCGGTTTGGGCAGGCCGCGTCACCGATGAAGGCGACGTGCCGGGACGTCAGGCAGCGGTCGACGCTGGCAACAACATCTACGTTCTCGACGCCGAAGAAACCGAGCGGTGGAGGGAAACGGCCCAGCCGGTCTATGATCGCTGGATCGAGATGATGAACGAGGACGGCTATGACGGTCAGGCCATCGTCGATGAGGCGAGAGCTCTGGTCGAGGAGAACATGTAGCCACGGCTCGCTGGGCCGGCCCCCGGGTCGGCCTCGTCAACGATCGGAGGGCTCTGCCTTGTCGGGGCAGGGCCCTTCGTGCGGGATTCCTCGGATCATGTTTCAGGAAACGGGACTGTGAGTCCGCCGTCGCCGTCGCGCGGCATCGCTCCGCGGCTGGAGCAACATGTCGGCGTTGTCATCGGTCTGCTCGCCCTGTGGCTCGCGATCATCGGCGGGCTGGTGCTCGTCGGCCTGGCGCTGATGACGATCGTGTCGGTGTCGGGGCGCGCTGCCTACACCAACTTCGAAGTCCTCGGGCCCATCCGCGGCGACTTCGAGCTCGTGACCGTCGGGACCGCAATCGCGGTCTTCTCCTTCTTGCCTTATGCACAGTTCAGGCGCGGTCACGTAGCGGTCGAGGTCGCCACAAACTGGGCGAGTCCGCGGACCAAGGCGCTGCTGGCCATGATCGCGAACACACTGATGAGCGCGGCGGCCTTCCTCATCGCCTGGAGGCTTCACGCCGGTTTGCTCGACAAGTTCGACAACGGCGAGACGTCGTTCATCCTCGATATCCCGGCCTGGTGGGGCTACGCCGCGTCGGCTGTCGGTGCGTGGAGCTTCTTCATCGTCAGCGTCTACACGATCTGGCGCAGCCTCAACGAGTGGCTGGGTGAGGGCGAGCCGCGGCATGCCGACGGCGAGGCCGGGATAGCCTGATGTCGGGCGTCGAGATCGCGGCCGTCTCCTTCGTTGTCTTCCTGGCTCTAGTCGTCGTCCGGGTGCCGATCGCGCTGGCGATGCTGCTTTGCGGCGTCGTCGGCACGACGATCCTCACCGGCTCCGACCGTGCCGTTCTCGCCTCGTTCAAGTCGCTCGCCTACTCCACCTTCGGCAACTACACGCTGACCATCGTGCCGCTGTTCCTGCTGATGGGCCAGTTCGCCAGCAAGGGCGGCATTTCGGAATCTCTCTTCCGGGCGGCGAACGCGTTTCTTGGCCATCGACCCGGCGGAATTGCGATGGCCGCCGTCGGGGCGTCGGCCGGCTTCGGTGCGGTCAGCGGGTCCTCGATCGCGACGGCCGCGACAATGGGCAAGGTCTCGCTGCCCGAGATGCGCCGCTTCGGCTACGCCGGTTCGATCTCGACCGGAAGCGTCGCCGCTGGTGGCACATTGGGCATCCTGATTCCACCCTCCTTCGTGCTGGTGATCTACGCGATCCTCTCCGAGCAGAACATCGACAAGCTCTTCATCGCAGCGATCGTGCCGGGTGTGCTCGCCGCTCTCGGCTACATTGCGACGATCGGAATCGTTGCCCGACTCAAGCCGGAACTGGCGCCGCGGCACGAACGCGCCAGCTGGAGCAAGCGACTTCGCGCCCTGGTCGACATCTGGCCGGTGCTCCTCATCTTCATCGTCGTGATCGGCGGCATCTATTGGGGCTGGTTCTCGCCGACCGAGGCCGCTGCCGTCGGTGCCGTCGCCACAGCGCTGATCGCCTTGCTCAATGGCGGTCTGACGATCCGGACGTTCTTTGAATCGCTCCGCGAGACGGCGGTGACGACCGGGATGATCTTCTTCATCGTCCTCGGCGCGGCGGCCTACAACACGTTCCTTGCGTTGGCCGGTCTGCCGGACAGCCTCGCCGAGCTTGTCCTCTCGACCAGCGCCAATCCGTTCCTGATCGTCGGTGTGATCCTGCTGATCTATCTGGTGCTCGGCACCGTAATGGACTCGCTGTCGATGATCCTTCTGACGGTGCCGATCTTCTTCCCGCTGGTGATGGGACTCGATTTCGGCCTGACGCCGGACGAGACGGCGATCTGGTTCGGTATCCTCGTGCTGATTGCCGTGGAGGTGGGGCTGATCACGCCACCGGTGGGAATGAATCTCTTCATCATCAACTCGATGTCAGGCGGCGTCCCGATCTCGCAGACCTATCGCGGAGTCCTGCCCTTCATCGCCAGCGACATCATCCGGACGTTGCTGCTGTTGGCGTTTCCAGTCGTCACCCTTGGGCTGGTCAGACTGCTGTACTAGCTGCGCGGCAGGGGAGCTTGGCTCCTCGGCTGCACGGCGCAGGGAGGAATGTCGGAGAGGACGATCATGCGCACGCAAGTCGCCATCATTGGATCGGGGCCGGCCGGCCTGCTGCTCGGCCAGATCCTGCACAAGCATGGCATCGACTCGGTAATCCTCGAAGCCAAGAGCCGCGACTATGTGCTCTCGCGCATCCGCGCCGGCGTGCTCGAAATGAGCACCGTCGCCATCCTTGACGACATCGGCGTCTCAAAGCGCGCGCATGAGGAAGGCCTTGTCCATGAGGGGATCAACCTCGCCTTCAATGGCGCCCGTCAACGCGTCGACTTTGCCAAGCTGGTCGGCGGTTCGGTGCTTGCCTATGGCCAGACCGAAGTCACTCGCGACCTGATGGACGCGCGCACCGCGGCCGGGGCGGAGACGGTGTTCGAGGCCAACGAGGTGACACCCCACGAGTTCGACACCGACAAGCCCTGGGTGAGTTACGTCAAGGACGGCGCAGAGCACCGCATCGATTGCGACTTCATCGCCGGCTGCGACGGATATCACGGCGTATCGCGCGCCAGCGTTCCGGCGGCAGCGCTTACCACATATGAGCGTGTCTATCCGATCGGCTGGCTCGGGCTGCTGGCCGATGTTCCGCCTGCCGCCGAGGAACTGGTGTACTCCCGCCACGAGGATGGCTTCGCGCTCTGCTCGATGCGCTCGAAGACGCGGAGCCGCTACTACATCCAATGCGGCGCCGACGAGCGAGTGGAGGACTGGTCCGACGATCGATTCTGGGATCGCCTGCGCGAGCTCGTCGATCCGGAGACGGCGGAGTCGATCGTCACCGGACCGTCGATCGAAAAATCAATCGCGGCTCTTCGCAGCTTCGTCGCCGAACCGCTCCGCTTCGGCCGTCTGATGCTGGCCGGCGACGCAGCGCACATCGTCCCGCCGACCGGCGCGAAGGGTCTGAACCTTGCGGCGAGCGACGTTCGCTATCTCGCCGACGGGCTCATCGAGCACTACGCCGACAACAGTGACGCCGCGCTCGACGCCTATTCGGCACGCGCGCTTAGGCGGATATGGAATGCCGAGCGGTTCTCGTGGTGGATGACGTCGCTCCTCCATAAATTCGACGACGGCGACGACTTCGCCCGTCGGCTTCAGATCGCCGACCTCGAGCATGTCATTGCGTCCGAGGCGGCAGCGACTGCGCTCGCCGAAAGCTATGTCGGAGCGAAGCTCTGATCGCCGCCCGAGCGGGTCGGCTGCAGCGGCAGACTAGGCCGCCGCCCCGAGCAGCCGCAGGGCGTTCTCCTTGAGGATCATCGGCCGGACCTCGTCCTTGAAGTCGGCCTTGTCGAACGCATCGAGCCATTTCTCCGGCGCGATCATCGGCCAATCCGAGCCGAAGAGCATGCGATCCTTGAGCAGCGAGTTGGCGTAGCGGACGAGGATCGGCGGGAAGTACTTCGGCGACCAGCCCGAAAGGTCGATATAGACGTTCGGCTTGTGGGTCGCGACGGCAAGCGCCTCCTCCTGCCAGGGGAACGAGGGATGCGCGAGAATGATCGGTATCTCCGGAAAGTCGACCGCGACGTCGTCGAGATACATCGGGTTGGAGTACTTGAGGTGCATGCCGTGCCCGCCCGGCATGCCGGCGCCAACGCCAGTCTGCCCCGTGTGGAACAGCGCCGGCTTCCCGGTCTCGGCGATCGCCTCATAGAGGGGATAGGCCATCCGATCGTTGGGGTAGAATCCCTGCATGGTCGGATGGAACTTGAACCCCTGGACACCGAAATTCTCGACGAGGTTGCGCGCTTCGCGGGCTCCGAGCTTGCCCTTGTGCGGGTCGATCGACGCGAACGGAATGAGGATGTCGGAGTGCTCGGCGCAAAGCTCGGCGACCTCCTCGTTCTTGTAGCGCCGGAAGCCGGTCTCGCGCTCGGCATCGACCGGGAAGATCACCGCCGCGATGTTCTGCTCGCGGTAATGCGCGGCGGTCTCGGGCACCGTCGGCGGATGAGACCAAGGGGCACGGAAATACTTGGCCATCGCCGTTTGCAGATCGTCATAGCCGTCGTCGCCGTGAAGGCCGCACGGCTCCTCCGCGTGGGTATGGATGTCGATCGCGCGGACCTTGGCAAAGTCGACCATTCGCTCACCTTATCCGGATCACCGCCGGGTCGTCATCCTTGTAGAGGCGCTCGACGATGGCCGCGCGACGGGAAAGGATCTTGCGCGGGTTGAGCGATCCCTTGTCGGTGATTTCGTGCTGCGTCAGCGAAGGCGGCTCCGCCAGGATGATCGCCCGACCGATGCGGCTCGACGAACCGGTCGCCGCCTCCGCCATCTTCGTCAGCTTCGCTCCGAGGCGCGACTGGAGTTCGGCGTCGACGATGGCACCGCCCTCCGCTGCGCCATCGGAAACGATCCCGGGCGCGGGGAAGACAAGCATGCCGATCTCGTCGCGGTTCTCGCCGCAAACGACAACGTCGCGAATGAGGCCGGCAAGATGAGCCAATGCCTGCAGCCGCAGCCGCCCCGCCTTCACCCAAGTGCCAGTGGACAGCTTGAAGTCCTCCGTCACGCGGCCATCGAAAAAGACGCCGCGATCATGGTCGTTCGCATCGACGAAACGCACCGCGTCGCCGGTGACGAGAAAGCCTTCCTCGTCGAACGCTGCACGTGTCCGCTCCGCGTCGTGGAAATAGCCGCTGGTGACGTTGGGGCCCTTGACGCGCAGTTCCCACCGCGCGTCCTCGGTCGGCAGAACCTTCAACGTGACGCCAGGCAACGGAACGCCGACCACGCCCGATACTGCCGTCCCCTCGTGCTGCATGATCGCTGCCGGTGCCGTTTCGGTCATGCCCCAGCTCGAAATCATCAGAGGGAGCCGGTTCCGTTCGGCGATCGCCAGCTTCTCCAGTCGGGCCCATGTGTCCTCGGGCAAGGCGGCGCCGGCATAGAAGATGAGATCGAGGTCGCGGAAGAAGGCGGCGCGGAGCGCATCGTCGCGCTCCATCGCATCGGCAAGCATTGCAAACCCGACCGGCACGTTGAAGGCGATCGTCTGGAAGCGCTGCTTCAAATTCTCGGTCGTCGTTTCGAAGTCGTTCTTCGTCGGCTTGCCGCGGTCGATGTAGTACGCGCCGCCAACGGCGAGCATCAT